>JAJQJM010000060.1 GCA_021323475.1 Vampirovibrio sp. | reverse complement strand
AGCGGGCAATTTGGGAAAGATTACGTAAATGAGCACCACCCGGTTGGTAACATAAAGCCCTAGCAGAGAAACCAGCATGCCCAGCAGACTTTCCGTATAAAGACGAGTGCGCAGATTCTTGTTGGATTCGCTTTGAAACCGGATTAACGCCTGATCGATGAGTTTCAATACGGCATCCCCCTGGGCGACCAGAGAAGTCAGCAATTGGGGTGAAACTCGTTCTTCAGAGATTTGTCGGTTCAGCTCCCCGGTTTGCCGTTCCAGCTCCTGTACTTGGCGTAATTGTTGTAAAAACAGTTCCCGAATTTGGGGCGATTGAACAGGCCGAACTTGTATGAATTGCCTCTGCACTTTGGCACCCGGAATCTGTTTACCGTGGACAAATGCCTGAGCCGTCTGATCCAGCATGGCCTGAGTGGCCTCATAGTCGGCTTTTACTTTCCAGGTTGAAAGCAGGACTTCTTTCAGGTATTTCTGGCTTAACATGCGTTGGCGGCCCAGCAGATTCATTTCCTGAGCATCGTTTTGATGCTGTTCAAAGATTTCGGAGGCTACCAGGGTGCGGGTCAGCGAAATGACGATAATCAGGATGCCCGGAATCGCAGCCAGTATGGCGGCTCTTCCTTTTTGCCGAAGCGTGGTCCAGGGCAATGCTCTGCGTTTGTGCGCTTTCCTGTTCACATGAAGACCCTCCCCAAGTGCGGTCTTCCCAACCAGGAACAGTATGACCTATTTTGCAGTGAAATTAAAGCCTGTCCTAATGAAAGGAACGGATAATTCCAGTACCGGCTGAGCCTGTAGGATGCGTTAGCTGCGCTGCTGAAGGTCTATGTAAGCCTTGCCCCTTTCTCCCTGGTAATCTGCTTTGGGGCGATACAGGCGGTTGTTGTCATGTAATTCCGTCACATGGGATACCCAGCCGGATACCCTGCCCAATGCGAAAATCGGGGTATACAATTCCAGCGGCAGGCCGAGCATATGGTACAGATAACCGATGGGATAATCCACATTCGGGGGCAGTTGTTTGCCCTTTTTACCCATTTCCCGCTCCATCACTGCCACTTCCTGAGCTTCCCGAAGAAGAATAGTGGCGCGCGGATCGCCGTTTTTGTATTCCCGATGCCCAAAGCCCATAATGGTTTTTTTGCGAGCCAGGGCGTCCATCACCCAACGTTCGGCCTTTTCAGCGGGAGAAGCTCCCGGCTGCCGGTCAATTTCCATCAGCATGCGCATGACTTGTTCGTTGGCGCCACCGTGTAGTGGGCCTTTCAGCGTTCCGATGGCGGAAGCCACGGCGGAATATAGGTCCGACTGGGTGGATGCGGTGACCCTGGCGGCGGTGGTCGAGGCATTAAAGCCGTGATCGCCATAGGCGATTAATGTCTTGTCGAATACCCTGGCGATATAGGGATCAGGCTTGCGTCCGGTCAGCATGTAGAGGAAATTTTCGGCATGGGACAGTTCCGCCTTGGGAGGGATTGGTTTCTTCCCTTGGCTGGAGCGATGAATGGCGGCAATGATGGTGGGCAGTTTGGCAATCAGCCGGGTTGCCTTGCTGACATTGGCGTCATGGCTGTTATCGTTTAATATGTCGGGAGGCTCTTCCAGCGCTAATGCGCTAACGGCGGCTTTTAGCCTGTCCATCGGATGTGCTTGGGGATGTCCCTGCCGGGGGAAGCTCTCGATGGTTTTACGTAAGGATTTGGAAATGGGCCGGTGCTTGACAAGCTCCTGTTGAAATTTTGTTAATTCCTCTTGGTTAGGAAGTTGGCCGTGCAGCAGCAGGTAAGCGGTCTCCTCAAAGGTGGATTTCTGCACCAGATCGCTAATGTTATAACCGCGATAAATTAAGGTGGCGGAAGCCGGATCCACATCCGAGATGCGGGTATGATCCATAATCACGCCCTCCAATCCGCGTTTATATGTGGAAGGGCTCGATGACATAGCCTGCTCGCGCATACCGAACTGCACCACATCCACGCCGGTCTTGGCGCTCAATAAAGACGGGCTTATAGAAGTCCGGGCAGCCGCCGGATTATTAATATCAGCACAAATACCCCTCACCCACTTGTGTTTTATAGTTGCAATTGAACCCAAAAAACAATCCAGTCGCAAGGGGCTGTGCATGACAGAGTGTTTGCAAGTGGCCGAGCTAGGAACGTTCTTTTTTACGGCTTTCAAGCTTTTTCAGAATGGGTAACACTTCAAATAATTTGGCCTTTAGTTTTTTACCGCTGCTATTTTTGGATTGCGAATTGGGAAAGCGTGGATTGGGCAATTCTTCCATGTAGCCCACCCGGTTGCCAAATTCATCCGTGCGGGATTTTAATTGATAAGCGGCCCAGGATTTATAAGTGTAGGGTTTTTCCTGGCTTTCAGAATTCGCATTGGCCTTTTTCGCCGAATCCTTGGACGCGCCGAACCTGTTTGTGGCATTTGCTGAAACGGAATGGGCCGAAAAATGAGTCATGGTCATCCATATTTCCCCTCTGAACAAACGGTGGCTACAACCCCCTCAGGTTGTCTCTTCAGTTTGCAGAGAACAAGCCGTTTAATCAAGACTTGAATTTATGGCCTTCAAGGCAAAGATTATCGTCAGGATCGATGCCATCAGTAACCCAAGTCCAGCTCTTTCAGGCGTTTGTTAATGGCAGCCTCCAGTTCAGCCAGGGACTGATGGTAGGCGATAAACCGGCTGAGGGCCTCCTGACGGACATTGAACGCGTTCTGGTGTTGGCCTATCACATCATTAATGCCGGTTTTTCCCGTCTGGTAACTTTCCAAAGCCTGGCGATCCACGATGTCAGCCAGGGGCAGCAGTTGGGTCTGGAAGCGGCGCCACTGGGTCTGGTTATAAGTTACCTGCCGATAACTGATTTCAATTTCACTGCGAATCTGGCGGATCAGGGCCTCCTGTTCCTCCTGCAAGCGCGCTTGGGTCGCCAATGTTCTTTCGATGTGACCCTGCTGCCGGTCGAAAATGGGGATTTCCATTTGCCCCATGGTAAAAATACCGCTGATAAATCGATTCGCCTGCGGGTTGACGATATCGTAGCCTGCGGTAAGCGTGATATTGGGGATTCGGCTTCTCTTAAACAGCTTCAGGCGATCTCCCTCGGCTTTTAACTCCGCTTGTTTAGCCTGTAAATCCTTGCGGTGATTTAAGGCCTGCTCAATTAAACTATCCAGGGATGGCAGCTGCTTGTTTGCAAGTTCATCAAAGCTGGTAATGACCGGGGTTTTGAAGTTTTGCAGATTCAGCAACCGGCCAAGCACAAGTTGGGTTCGCTCAAACTCGTTTCTGGCTTGAATAATCTCGTTGTCTGCCTGCAGGTACAATAACATGGATTGGTTTACGTCCAGTTCCTCTACTTGCCCCTCTCCGTAACGCTTTTTGGCTACCTCGGCAATTGTTTTAAGCTCCTGGCTATTTTTTTCCTGAAAGCGAGCCTGCACCCGTGCCGCAGTCCAGTCCGCATAGGCTCGATGCACTTCTTTCAGCACGTTATGGATGGTGTCCTGCACCTCGGCTTCAACTTGCTTGTATTTGTCTTCTGCGACCAGAATACGGAAACGACGCTTTCCAGGCGGTTCAAAGGTCTGCTGAATGCCACTGACTCGGTAGGTCAGTTCCGCGAAAAAGCCAAGATCGGTCACAAGGCTGGGATTAATGCGGGTCTTGGCGAGCGTAATTTCAGCCTTGGCCTCTGCCAGGCGTTTGCTGGCCACCGTGATTTGCCGGTTTCTGTCTGCGGCCAGGCTGAGCGCACGATCCAATGTCAGCGTTTCAACGGTTGAGGGCTGGGAAGCGCTTGCGGCTTGCTCAGTCGTGGTTTGAGGGTTCGGCTGCGCCTGCCCGTGGGATACCGGTTTTAACAGGTTCGCCAGGATCAGGCAGAAAAATAAAGCATGCAGGTATTTTTTAATCATGAGTGTTTGCGGATAATCCGGGTCAGTATTTCATATGCGTTAACTTGCCCAGAGACTGACCCCCCTGCGTATAGGCTGTGGCAGCATCGCAAAAAACGGCTCACGGAATATCCAAGTCCCAATTGTTGACCCAACAGACTGAAGGGTATATTACCATTACCGGGTAGCAGTATAGGTATGAAACGGGACCGGAGGCTTAATGTTTCTTAATTTCCACCAGCAGGGTAAGCCCGCTTTCTTCGGTGATAATACGGATATTATCTATGGGGCAACCGGCAGAACGGCACAGGTGCAGTAAATCTTCTTCATTGCGCTCCAGTAATTCCCAACTGCCCATGTATTCCATCCACGGACGATAGGGATTGCCCTTGGCCACGTTGGTTAAATACAGGGTTCCACCGGGTGCAAGCAGATCCTGATAGGTATTTTTAATCAAAAATTCCATTTGACGATCGTTCAAATAATCGCAGATCCCGCCGGTGGTGATCAGATCAAAGGGTGCCTCCTGCTTCAGTTGCTTGACGGCCCGAATGTAATTGCCCGGAACCATCCGGCATTTCGATGCGATCCGGCTTAGCTTACCCAGCACATACTGCAGCGCTTCCGGGTCATGGTCATTCAAAAAGAACGTGGCGTCGGCATCCGTTACCAGATGCTGGATTTTCCGTAAGTCCCACCCGCTGTTACAGGCCAGGGACAAGATTTTTTTATGCCGTGCGGGATGCCTGGACAGCACATTCAGAATCAACTGTCCCTGGTGCGCCAGCTTATTGCGATGCTGCTGGGCAATGGGCGCTTCTAGCGCATAGGCTTCAAAATAGTATTCCAGGGTGCCATGTTGAGCCTGATTGACGCCTTTTAGCAGGTATTCAATGCTTTCATAATCACCGGGATAACCCTTGGGCCAATCCTGCAGGCGCTGTATAAACGGTGAGCGTGCATGCGCCTCCCTCAGGCTGGATAAAAGCGTTGCCAGCGTTTCGCGGGAATAGCCCTGGCGCTCGTAAGCTGTGATAGTGTGGCATAACTGGTTCACGTGATCTGCGATGACCCGATAAGATGAGCCTGGCGCCTGCATGGTGAGGACAGGCATATCCAAAAACTGACGGACGGTTTGCTGAAGCCCTTCCATGAGTAAAAACCTTTTCAGTTAACGCTGTTGAGTTAAATCTGAAGCGTTGAAAATGAGTAATGAAGAACAGAGTAAAAACAAGGAAATTTGGTGAAAATGAATAGGATGTTTTTATCCTTTCATAAATAAGAAAATACTGTAAAGCCTCTATAACGGTTGCTTTTTCTGCTGAATGCCTGTTAATGACTTCATCCGAATCGTATTCATGTCATATTTTTTACAAGTTGGAACGGCCAAAGGGGAAAGCATGGAATGCCTGACTTCTGTTGGCTTCTAAAGGAAGCCTGCCTTGCTAAGAGAGAGTCTTTTTACTAGAGTAGTCTCAGGAAAATAATAAACGGGCCTCAAACGCTGATCCCATTCAATCGAGTGAGCCGGGGCGTATCGAGGGAAGCACGATAGCAAAAGATAAGAGAGGGTTAACCATGAAGATCGTGGTCTTTATCAAGCAGGTTTTGGACAATACCAAGCTGAAGTTCAGTGACGGCAAGCCCGTCATGGAAGGCGTTCCCATGATGATGAACCCTTTTGACGAATATGCCCTGGAAACGGCCTTGAAAATCAAGGAACAAGCGGGTGGTGACTCTACCGTTACCGTGTTTTCGCTGGGAACTCCAAATGCCAAAGATATCATCAAGAAAGCGATTGCCGCCGGTGCGGATGACGCGTTTTTGCTTTCGGATGCCGCTTTTAATGACGGCGACAGCACCGCCAACGCGTACGCGCTTGCCAATGCCGTCAAGACTCTGGTGCCGGATTACAAGGTGCTGGTCTTTGGGCAAATGGCCCTGGATGACGCCGCCGGTCAGACCGGCCCCAAAGTGGCCGAAATTCTGGGCCTGCCCAGCCTGACTTATGGCAAGAATGTGGCATTGAACGGTGAAACCCTTAAAATTTACCGGGAATCCGAGCGGGGAACGGAAGAGTATGACATGCAGCTTCCCGGCGTTATCTGCATGATGAAGTGCGATTACGAATTGCGCAGCTCGAATATCAAAGGCGTGATGAAAGCCAATAAGACCGAGATCCCGATTAAAACCCCGGCGGATATTGGGTTGGAACCCGCATTGGCAGGGGTCGCCGGTTCCGCCACCAAGGTTGTGAAGACCTGGCAGCGCCCTGCCAAGGTGGGCGGCAAAGTGGTGGAAGGCAGCGATGCCAAAGCCGCGGTTGGCCAGTTGCTGGATTACCTACGTGAGGCCAAAGTGCTTTAATGCACCTGATTGGGGCTGTTCATGCCATTGTATCGAAGCTTTAATGAGAGGATTTAGTGATGAGTGAATTTCAAGGCGTATGGGTTGTAGCGGAGCTTTCCTCCGATGGAAACCTGAGTGAAACCAGCCAGGAGCTGATGACGCCGGCTCGCCGCCTGGCGGATAAACTGGGCCAGCCGTTAATCGGGGTTCTGCTAGCCGGGAATCAGGATGTTTCCACCGCGCAAGCCCAGTTCGGCCATTTGGGAGCCAATCAGGTGCTGGTAGTCAAGGCGGATTCCCTGGCAGACTATCAGGTGGAACTGTTCACAGCCGCCTTGTCATCCGTGATTAACGAGCGCAAGCCGAATATTATCCTGTTGGGCGCTTCCTCCAATACGGCCGATTATGCGCCACGGGTAGCTATCCGCACCAATGGCGGTTTGCTTACCAACGCCATTGACTTGGATTTAAATGAGCAGGGCGCGGTGGACGTCACCCGCTCCTGCTATGCGGAATCCTTGCTGTCCAGCGTAACGGCCACGGCACGTCCGCAACTGATTACGGTGAAAAAGAAGGCCTTCCCCAAGCCCGTTGCAAACGGCAACGCGGCGGCTACCGTGGAAACCGTTTCGCCTGATCTGGGTGCCATCCAGCCACGGGTGAAGCTGGTGAACATCCAGCAGAGCGAAAGCAAAGGCGCCCGTAAGCTGGAGGATGCCGACATTATCGTATCCGGCGGGCGTGGCCTGAAGGGGCCGGAGAACTTTCATCTGGTGGAAGAGCTTGCCGATGCCCTGGGTGGCGCGGTGGGCGCATCCCGCGCGGTGGTGGATGCCGGATGGCGGCCTCATTCCGAGCAGGTGGGGCAAACCGGTAAAACCGTTAATCCCAAATTGTATGTTGCCCTGGGGATTTCCGGCGCGATTCAGCACCTGGTCGGCATGAGCACCAGCCAGATTATTATTGCCATCAACCGGGATGAGAGCGCCCCGATTTTCAAATCCTCCGATTTCGGGATTGTGGGAGACGTCGCTGAGATTGTGCCGGAACTGATTCGCACCATTAAAGAGCAGAACCTGGTGCTGCACGTTTAACGCGAATATTAACCATATACTCCAAAGAGTCGGCTGTTTGCCGGCTTTTTGGCTTAGGGAAATGTTTCAATATGACCTGGATAGGCATTTTATGAACGGGTTGGAAGATTGTTGCGCACAACTGTCATAAAAAAGATAGAATAAGAAGGATACGCCTTGCGATTTTCAAGTTAGTGAGTTTGCAGAGTTACATCCCGCTGATACTTTGGATTCAATCACCGTTGTTCATCTTAGGCATTTGTGGGATTCCTGGCGAATATGAGTTGCAAAGCAATGAATGTAATGACTTTGAGATTCTAGAGGGACAGACACCGAATGACTATCAAGCACTATCAGCCCGGTGAGGTGATAATCGCGGAAGGGACTTACGGGACCCAGACGTTTTTAATTCGGGAAGGCCGGGTAATGATTTGCAAGGAAACCGGAGGAACCTCTCGTATTCCCATTGCGGTGTTAACCGCAGGCGAGGTGTTTGGTGAAATGTATCTGTTTGATGATACGGGATTTCGCACCGCGTCGGTCGTGGCGCAAAGCGAGGTGACGCTGGAGATTATTCCCAAGGAAGAAATGGAAAAATACCTGGAAATAACGCCGCCAATCGTGGTGTCCATGATTAAAACGTTGAGCGCCCGTTTGGCTCAAACCTCTCAGGAAAATAGTATTCTGAAGTACCGCAAGGCCGGTATCCTCCGTAAACTGTTCGGCAGGCTACTCGACTAGGATTGCATTTTAAATTCGGAAAATTCCTTTGCGTACTAATTCCCTGAAATTTTTCTTTTCCCTGGTTTTCTCCGCCTGTTGCGCAGGGATGGCTTAAAAGCAAAGGGGTTGAAGGCAGTAGTACGGAAAGAGACGATTTCGTTTAAACTATCTTGCTTCACCCCTTCACTGACTAGTTTATAGCGATATGGTAGTGCGCCTGCTGATTCCGTAGGGATGTTGATAATATTTGTAATTCCCTGGCAATTATAAACAATTGTTTGTTTTTATAATTTTAGTTGTATCGCTTGAGTACGGCGAGTCTGATCGCATAGCAAATTCCCTTGAGTGTCGAGTACAGAAGTCAGGAGAGAAAGAAGCAATGGGCAGTTTTTCGTCCGTTGGATTTAACGCGGCGTTACTTCAAAACGCTTTGCAGGAATTGCGCTTATTGAATATGGGCGCGGTCCCGCAGGAAAACAACCGGCAAGCGGACTCAGGGCTGATTACCGGACCGAGCCAGGATGAATTCGTTCCTCAAAATATCCTACTCGATTATGCGCTATCTCCAACCCTGAGTAATCAGGTGCCAAGCGGTAGCGGCGCTTCCGTTGCCCCTGCGCCGCTAATTGGAAATCAAAAGCCTACCGTCGCTCTATTGGAAGTGTATCCCGATGATCCGTTCAATGCCGGTGGCCGGGACGGTCATGACGAGGCGGTTGCCCAGACGGTTCAACGGTTTGATCCGGATGCGACGGTGAAAACCTATTCCTTTTATAAGAATACAAAATCGCCTAGCACGGATTCAACGGCCTCCCCGTTTACCAGCGTCAATGAGTTGAACCAGTTTATCGATCAGGCCGGTTATAACGAATTCAATAAAGCATCCCAAAATGTGTTGAACATTGTCCGGAACGATCCCACGACCGGGGTGATCAACATGTCGTTGGGCATTTCCAAAAAGAATATTTATCAATCGGTGATGGATTCAGCCGTCAACGCCGACCCCCAGACGGGACTGAAAATGGCGCAAACCTTGGGAATCAATCCTGCCGACCTGCAGGCCTATTACAATGACCCAAGTTTTAAAGATCCGCAGGCTCGCGCCGCGATTCAGAGTCCGGCGAAAACACGGATTGAAAATGCGATAGCCGCCTATGTCGATCAGCGTTTTGAGGCGCCGGGGACTCAGGGAACGAAAAATTTTCAGGCCGGTTTGGCGGAGTGGCAAACCGCCACGAAACAATTGGCCGATCAGGGAACCGTTGTGGTGGTTTCTGCGGGGAACGACCATAATACGCCCGGTTTTGAGGGTACTGTTCCAAGCGGGTCCGAATTCAACTTGATGGCCATGTCCGATCATGTTATCTCGGTGGCTGCCTCCACAGATAACGCGCCAAACGGTCTGCCCGCCGATTTTTCCTCCAGGGGCGGCGGAAATTTTAACCCTACCTTGTCGGCGGATGGCACCAATATTCCGGTAACACTGGATGGCAAACGACGGACGGTAAACGGAACCTCATTCTCGGCGCCAACCGTTGCCGCCGCCGTGGCCGATATTAAGTCCGGCAATCCTACGCTTTCATTTCAACAAGTGAAGTCGATCCTCACGTCCACCGCCGATAACACGGCGGCAAGCCCCCAGGCGGAAGGGGCGGGCATCTTAAACTTCCAACGGGCATTAAGCGTTGCGAATGCCCAACCCGCCGCCCAAGCCTCGCGGACGGTAAATAGTGGAAACACTGGTAACAATGGTATTAGCGGCAATCTGGGCGGTTTGTTGCAACAGTGGGTCGAGCTTATCAAGACCGGACTTGATGCCGGTTTGCTGTCCGGAAATGCGTCTCCAACCTATTAAACGCAATGGGTCGGCTTATTATAAACAAGCCGACCCATTGCTTATTAATCAATTATGTCAGGTTACTGATTCACCTGAACGTTGATGGGTTGATCCAGCTTGATTTCCAGCTTGTCTCCAGAGCTGATGGTAACATCCTTGCCCTTTTGGAGAGCGGCGGCAACCGCACCGGAACCGGCGCCAACGGCTGTTCCGTAAATAGCGCCTTTGCCGACTTTACCCCCGGAGAGCGGTCCCATTGCGGTTCCCAATGCGGCACCTAAGCCAGCGCCAATTGCCGTTGTCCCTACGGCTTTCAGAACACGGCCTTTGGTGGTGCCGCCGTGCAGCAAGCCGTCTTCCGTGGCGACAGAACCCTGAATGGTATAGTTTTGCCCGTCCGGCGTGACGATCTGATTAAAATCGATATCCATCGTGGCTGCTTTACCCGTGCGTCCTGCCGGCTGGATTTGGGAAATCTTGCCGATAATCTGGCTGCCGCTGGGAATAATGATTCGGTTATCCGAGCTTACGAGCGGTTGATCTACGGTCAACCGGATTTCATCGCCCACTTTGTTTAACTCGGAGCTCAGAACGCCCTGGCTCAACGTGCCAGTGAACTTGGTATTCGCAGGAACCGTCGCTACCCGACCTTGGAGCACCGTACCACCGCTGGGTGTGGTACCCATGGTCATGCCACCAGTGGTTTGGCCTTGCTGACCACCCGGTGCGCCTGCCAGGTTGAGCCGTTCGCGCAGGTTTTGAACCATGGCGGCTACTTCCGCGCGTGTGGCGGGTTTCGTCGGGTCAATGGCATTTCCGGAGGAAGGCTCATTGGCGTAGATGCCGGACTGAATCGCGGCGGCCACTGCCGGGCGAGCCCAGGTGGGAATGTTTGCGGCATCGCGATACTGGCTCAACGTCTGGTTGATGGCAGCATCGTTGGGCATGGGAATGCGGGCGGCATTGGCCAGAATCGCCATGGATTCCGCCCGGCTGATGCTGCGCGAGGGCATGAACTGGCCGTTGGGGTAGCCGCTGACCAGGCCCGTGGAACGGACGGTTTCAATGGACGGGTAGGCCCAGTGGGTGCTGGGTACGTCGTTAAAGGTTTGGGAGCCGGTAGCCGAGGCGTTCAGGCCCAGGGCTTTTACCAGCATGGCCGAGAATTCGGCGCGGGTAACCAGTCCTTCAGGACGGAAGGTGCCGTCCGGGTATCCGGTCAGAATGCCCTGATCGGACAGGGTTTGAATGGAATTTTTGGCCCAGTTGGTCTGGGTGTCTTGGAACATTGCCGCCGATGCGATCAGGGGCAGGCCCGCCATTTGTCCGGTTATGGCCAAAGCGAGCAACTTGGTTTTGGTCTGTTTCATAATGGTTTTCTCCTCCAGAGATTTATCTAACTGCAACGGGGCGTAAATCCCAACCGGTACTACGGTTTTAGGAAACTTCTCAACATCCAGGCGGTTTTTTCGTGGACTTCAATCCGCTTGGTGATTAAATCCAGTGTGGCGATATCCGAGCCGCGTTCGGTGACATGCGCCACTTCACGCGCCGTCCGGATCACCGTTTCATGATCCTCCACCAGGATTTTAATCATGGTGTCGGTATCTGGTACGGCTGTGTCTTCCGTGATCGAGGTCAGACGGCTGAATTGCTTAAAGGTTCCGGGCGCCGGATACCCGAGCGAGCGGATGCGCTCGGCCAAATCGTCCACGGCCACCAGCAATTCCTGGTATTGGGATTCAAACTCGTTGTGCAGCGGCTGGAACATGGGGCCGGTTACATTCCAATGGAAAAACAAAGTTTTCAGATAGAGCATATAACTATCGGCCAGCAACTTTTCCAGGCTGCTTACGATATCCTTGCGATCGGTTTCGGAGAGTCCGATATTAATGGGAACGGCTTGTTGGGTCAGCATCGGTTCGTTTCCTTTCGAAATGTTTGTAATCAACATATCTCAAAACGTTAACGGTCCTGCCGGGCAATCAAGGGCAAGGGATTGGTCACTTCCATTCATGGATAATTGCCCAGCCCATCCGCTTTTATCAAGCACAGACAGACATTAGTGTATACAGTCCCTCTCTGAAGCACAATCAGACAGCAGAGTTAGGTCAATGTGCTGACGGTGCAAGCCGAATGGTTAACAAAACAACTCGATTACCGGAATCCTACCATAGGTTATCGAACAACTGCAAATATACGGTATATTTCCTCGTCATTTGTGTTTACAATCAGCCGAATTTTCAAATGCGTGGGCATGCCTCTTAATTGGAGGAAATGGCGCTTTTAGATGTTTTGCACTCGTTGAAAATTCCGTTAACCTCGCTGCCGCACAGCAGGGAAAAGGAGGTGAGATACAGCCAAATTAACAGAATAACGATGGCGCCCATGGGACCATAAATTTTATTGTAATTGCCCATGTTGGTGACATACAGGCTAAACAGCCAGGACACGATAATCCATAGACTCACGAATGTCAGCGATCCTCGCCAGATATGTTTTTTGGATTCCTTCCGTTTGGATTCCGGCCAATAATCCGGCGCCACATAATAGATAAAGGCGCTGATCAATATCAGCCCGGCAATGGGAATGGTCCACCGTATCAGGCTGAACACCAATCCCGTCCAGGAGGGCAAATAGATGTAGCGCTGGATGGTATTAAAGATGATTTCCCCAAACACAATCAAATTGGCGCAAACAAACAGCAATATTCCCAGCCCGATGACCAGCAGCAACGCCACGGCTCGTTGCATCCAGAAACTGCGGTGGATTTCCGTGCATCGGCTAGCGCGATTAATGGCCTTTTCCAGCGTAACCGCCCCGTTGGACGCGGTCCATAGCGCTCCCAGAAAGCTGATAATGGCCAGGCTGCCGTTGCTGTCCTTGGTCAATTCCTGTAGGCTGGCCTGAATGAGTGCAAAGGCATCGTGTGGCACCAGTTTTTGCAGGTGAACCAGCAATTCTCCAAACAGATTGCTCTGTACGCCAAACATCCCGAACAAGGCAAAGACGAAAATCAGGGTAGGCACCAGCGCCAGCATCCAGTTATAGGTCATTTCGGCGGATAAACCGGCAATATCATCTTCCTGGATACGCGCCCACAGGTGTTTCAGAAAATCCATACTTCCCCTCTGTCAAATATGCTAGGCTACCATCTTATAGCCTATCGGATGAGCCCGGCTTTGCTTATTACCCGATCAGCGAGTGTCGCTCCATTGAGAAGGGGATTTGTTTACCACTGCTGGAACAAAGGGATGAGCTTTCACGTCATGGTCAGCCATAAGCGATTTACGTCGTTCAGCGTTCGAATAAAAGGAGGTTATTCATGTTTTCGACAAAAGCCGCTCTTAAACCTGCGTTGGTGGCAATAACCTTACTCGGTTTTATTCCGGCATCCTTTGCCGAGGACAGCCTGTGGTCCAAGCCGTTCGTGAAACAGGCCGCCGTAGGTGCCGCAATTGGCGCCGGTGCGGGCGTGTTATCCGATCGCACGTCGGTTGGAAGAGGTGCGGTGGCTGGCGGTTTAGCCGGTGCGGGAACTGGCGCGCTCAGCCAGTCCAAGTACTTGCGGAATAAACCGTTGCTTAAAAACACCTTGCAGGGAGCCGTCATTGGCACAGGGACCAGCTACGCCACCCGTTCGGACAAGGTAACCGGCGCTGTGCTGGGAGCCGGCGCTGGTGCAGGCTACCATTACATTCGCAAATATATGAATGATCACCCTTAAATCACTCAGGCAGTTTTAATTGAGCCATTTTAAGGACAGAAGGATAGCCTTCTGTCCTTTTTGGTGTGCGTATCGTCATTCTGTGTAACCTTCTTCAGCCATGAAAGGGGAGTGATGAGTATGCCCTGGTTGCTTGTAGTTTTGCTGGTTTACGGGTTAAATAGGATTCATGAAGAACAAGCCCGTTTCCGTTGAGCCGTTGCAGTTTTCATTTCCTGATCTTCGCAGCTTGTGCGAGGACATGACCCATTGTCGCCGTTGTCCGCGCCTGGTTGCCTGGCGGGAAACCGTGGCGGAAGTGAAAGTGAAGCGCTTTAATCATGAGCTGTACTGGGGTCGACCGGTGCCCGGTATGGGGGATCCGAATGCGAAGGTCTTGATTGTCGGGTTGGCGCCGGCGGCGCATGGTGGTAACCGGACGGGACGGGTATTTACCGGGGACCGCAGCGGCGATTGGTTGTACCGGGCCTTGTATAAGGCCGGGTTCGCTAATCAGCCCCATTCCGTCAATTTATCGGATGGGCTGCATCTGAAGAACTGCTATATAACCGCCACGGCGCATTGCGCCCCGCCGGAGAACAAGCTGCTACCCTCCGAGGTATTGAATTGCAGGCCTTATCTGGTGAATGAGCTGGCGCTGCTGAAGAATGTCCAGGTTGTTATCGCCCTGGGCAAAATCGCCTGGGACGCTATTTTAAGGGAGCCTTGTTTTGCACACCCAAAAGGCACTCCCAAGCCCAAATTCGGGCATGGCCTGATTTACGAGTTGGAATCGGGCATCCAATTGATTGGCTCCTATCATCCCAGTCAGCAAAACACCTTTACCGGCAAACTGACCGAGCCCATGTTCGATTCCGTCTTTGCTTCGGCGAATAAATTACTGAAGTAATAAATATATAATTATTGTATATTTGGTTGGGTATCGATTTGCAATGTGCGGGTCTCGTTGCTATTCACCAACCAGAGCGCAATGTTTGCACCAGATATCGTTGGCCTCTTCAAAGGCGCCGGGAGCGATTTCAGGGCCCGGCTTCCCGATGCCGTGGAGGCTTTTTATCACGATTTTCCGGAGAATCGGATGGGTATCAATACCGATAATCTCTTTGGGCTTTACGATGGTTGCGTTACCCTGGCGGTTGATCAACATGACTTGCTGTTTTTCAGTCAGCTGCCAGGTACAGGCCTTGCACACCCGCCCTTCCGTCAGATAGATGTCTTTGTAAGTGACTTTGGCCTCGACAGCCCCACAGAGTGCGCCGCTTATCCAGATCATGCCCAATAGAGCCCTGATTAACCTGGGTTTGCCGATGAAATGTGGGTTGGGGTATCCCATGCAACGTTGTCCTTGCCTATATCCTTAATATAAGCGGTATGGATGGTTTTGCATCCGGCAGGTAGAGGAAACAGTCTGATTTCAAGGCAAAGGCGATAGTTTTCAGGTAGGCCGAACCGTCCTAAAAAAGAGCTGTAAATGATATGTTACGCTTTCGCTAAATCGAGGCATTTCTGTTTTTTTGGTTGTTTTTATTTTAGTAAGAGAGCATTTTTGGTACGCATTCCTCACGGAATGATTTCGAAGCGCAAATCAATTCGATAGTTATTGAGCAAGAACGAAGAAATATTAAAGGAGAGCTATCGCGTATGGGGATTAATTTCAGCCCGACGCTATTACAAAGACCATTGGCGCTGCCGTCCACGTCAGCTCTGGCAGGGACGAATGCCCTGGCCGGCACGAACGCGCTGGCTGGCTCGACGTCACCCATTACGGCATCGGCGGCTTCTCCTTTTGCATCGGCGGGAGGGGACTCCAAAACCCAGTTGGTTTCGATTCTGGGCGGCGTTCTCAATATCATGTCAACCTTGGTGGGAACACCAGGAGCGGCCAACGCCTCACCATTTACCAACTCCCTTCCCAATCAGCCTGCCGCAGCGGGTGCAGCTGGTGGTACGTTAGCCAACGGTACCGGACCCGCCAATGTATTTAATGCCGATGATTATACTAACTTCCTGCTGGCGGGCTCCAAAGGCGGCACCAGCCCCACGGCTGAAAGCATTGAGGCTAAATTTGCCGACCCGAATTCGCGCTTCGCCCAGTCCGATCCGGAAACCTTTAAGGCTGCGGTGGCGGGCATGTATGCCAATCAATTCAAAGCATATGCGTTAGGCCTGGATGCCGCGTTCGAGCCTGGCAAGGATATCAAGCAGCTTTCCAATAACCTGGTGGTGGCCGGTAATACGCAGATGACACCGGAAGCGGAAGTGTTATCCAAAGTGGCGGCCGTGTATCGCGGCACCGGTAGCCTGTATAACAACCCTGCGCTTCAGCAGTTACTGGTGAAATGGGGCCGTACAGACATTGCCGAACAACCCGGCGTGGGTAATCCGCTAGGAGATGTGCAGTCCATTGGCGGTGTGGTACAAGCCTTGAATGAAGAGAAAGATCCGGCGATTCGCCAAGCCTGGCTGCAGGATATCTTCGACTTTGCTAACAATTCCCCCAGCAGCCCCAGCGGCGCCGTGCCCGACGTGGCCAATTACCAGTTCGCCATTGAGTATGTGAAAGGCGGCCAATTGAACGCGTTACTGAACCGTTATCAAGGTGTTGCCTAGTCAATTTTCTTTAAAATATGAACCTCAGGGTGGTTTCTGACTGGAACTTTATAAATCTTCCTCGTTGGCTTCCAGTTCGCGTCGGTTCCATTTGCCCAGATCAGCGGCCGCCTCGTATGTGCTTTGCAGGAATTGCAACAGGTGCTGCTCGGGATTTGCAGCAGTCCGTACGGCTTCATAAGGCAGTATGAACTCCCCGAGTTCTTCCTTGAAGTGGGCTTCCGACGGAGACACGGCAGCCTGCGCGTAACCCGGCGGAGCGGGATAGGCATAGGCATAAAATACGGGTTCCGGCAGCATGGGGCCGCCCGGCCAAAATCCGCAACTGCTGACCTCATGCGAATAGGCTGTGCGCACCACTTGCAGGGGTGTAAACGGTACCGGCAAATGTTCCGGCGCCGACCGCCCGGAAAAGCGGGTGGACGCCAAATCCATACCACCCCAGAACAGATGGGTTGGGCTGCACTTTCCGATAAATCGCGAACGGAACTGATCCATCACCCGGCTGGATTGCAGCAGAATCTGCCAGTATCGATTGGCATACACGGGATCATAAGCCGCATGCCGATGGTCCTCCTCAAACGGAATCGGCTCGGGAACTTCCGAAGGCAAGGTATGCATGGTAATCGGCAGGCCCAGGCGGTGCATGGTTTCCATGACGGTTCGGTAAAAATCCGAGACGGACATAGGACCCAATTCGAAGGCGTATCCAAGCCCGTCGTTTGGCTGAAAGATCAATCGGTGTCGTATGAAATCGAAGTCAATTTGCAGGTGGCGATTTCCATAGGGCATCGGACTGGTCGTAAGTCCGGTGCAAGTGGGATAAAGCGTGACATGCCACCAGTGGTTCTGTTTGCTTGCCAGCGCCATGCGAATTTTTCCGATGATCTGAAGCCACATATGAAGCGTTGCGGCTGTGTCCGCCCAGGCTTTCCAGGGTAATTCGGGCCACGCATGACCGGCCTCTATGTTCACATTGCTCCGGCTGGATGCTTCGACTCGATAGCCCCTACTCATGACTGCCCTCCTTCCGCGATTCCGCATAATGTTGAAGCATTATATGGGAAGGCGTACTGAAAATGGATTGCCTGATGAGGCACCAGAAATTAAAAACAGAGCGGGTCAATCAGCGATTGCAAACTTCGGGATGGGGCGCCATGCATGCCCTGATTTTAAATCACAGGTCTGGATCATGGCTCCCCTTTTGATTTCGAATATGGGGTGATTGATCTACCCGGTCGGGTAATACCGTACAGTCTAATTTTCTGAGATACTTCAAGCTGAGTCAGTATTCTATCCGCTCGCTTTTACAACGATTTCAGAAATTTTACACTAAGCTTTGCGTCAACCGTTGAGATAGTCAACTTGAGTCAAACGGACGAAATAGCCAGCTCGCCCTACAGATCGCGATATGCGGATCTGTTCCCCGGACATAGCGAGATGAGCCGCCGAATGCAGGATTTCGATTGGGTCAATCACCCGCTTGGCCCGCCGGAACAGTGGCCGCAAAGCCTAAAGACAGCTATTCGCATTGTGTTAACGTCCCGCCATGCCATGTTCGTATGGTGGGGTAGTGAGCTATTCAACCTTTATAACGATGCCTATATCGCGATCGTCGGGGGTAAGCATCCTTATAGTTTGGGGATGCCGGCGCAAGAAGTGTGGCGGGAAATCTGGGAACAGGTTGGCCCACGGGCGGAAACCGCCATGCGGGAAGACGAAGGCACCTATGATGAAGCGCTGCGGCTCATCATGAACCGTCACGGCTATGACGAGGAAACCTATTATACGTTTTCTTACAGCCCAATCCCCAATGATCAGGGGGGGACCGGCGGTATTATCTGCGCGAATACGGACGAAACCCGTCGGATGATCGGTGAGCGCCAATTAGGCATGCTCAGGGAACTGGCCGCCAAAGCGGCTGATGCCAGAACCTTTGAGTCGGCATGTACGTTAAGCGCGGCTTGCCTGCTGGAAAATCCGTATGACGTCCCGTTTGCAATGATTTACTTGCTGGATGGGGAGCATCAAAAAGCCGTTTTAGCGGGGAGCACCGGTATTGATTCGGCTCACTCCGCGGCTCCGTTGGAAATTGCGCTGAATGCTGATTCGCCTATGAAGTCGCCTTGGCCTGTCGCTCAAGTGATTAGCTCAGGCCAAGTGCTGGTATTGGACGATCTGGAGCGTTATTTCACCGATTTACCTACAGGCGCCTGGGATCGCCCCCCGGAGAAAGCGGTGTTGACCCCAATCCTGCCCTCCGGTCAAAATGGGAAATCGGGCATCTTGATTGTGGGCTTAAACCCATACCGCCAGTTTGATGATTTTTATCGGGATTTTATCAAGCTGACGGGCAGCCAGATTTCCGCCAGCATTGCCAACGCGCAGGCTTATGAAGAAGAGCGCAAACGGGCAGAGGCTTTAGCCGAGATTGATCGGGCAAAAACGGCTTTCTTCAGTAATGTCAGCCATGAGTTCAGGACGCCTTTGACGTTAATGTTAGGCCCGATCGAAGACGCCCTGAATGATTCCGATACGACGCCAACAAACCGTGCCCGACTGGATATTGCCAATCGAAATGTGCATCGGCTGTTAAAGCTAGTGAATCATTTGCTCGATTTTTCCCGGATTGAAGAGGGGCGCATACAGGCGGCTTATCGTCCCACCAATTTATCGGCGCTGACTGTGGAACTGGCCAGCATGTTCCGCTCTGCGATTGAGAAAGCGGGGCTTGAGTTTCAGGTGGATTGCCATCCGCTTGCGGAGCCGATTTATATTGATTGGGACATGTGGGAAAAAATTGTTTTAAACCTGTTGTCCAACGCGTTCAAGCATACCTTTGAAGGGCGTATTTCCGTGCGCATGACCCTGGAGAATCATTATGCCGTCTTAAGGGTTGAAGATACCGGAGTGGGCATACCGGCGCAACAATTGCCCAATTTGTTCGAGCGGTTTCATCGGGTGCCGAATGCGCGATCCAGGACGCATGAGGGTAGCGGTATCGGGCTTGCGCTGGTGCATGAGCTGGTTCGGCTGCATGGCGGCAGGATTGAAGTGAACAGCAGTGAAAATCAAGGCACCGGCTTCAAGATTCTAATCCCCACGGGATATTCGCACCTGCCGCCGGAACGGGTGGAAAATGTGTCTGAAGTGGATTTGCATAAGATTGGACAAATCGCTCAACCATTTTTGCAGGAATCCCTGCGATGGCTGCCTCAGGATGAAGCCTGTGACCCTGCAAACGGGCAGCCTGCCGCTACATCCGGTAAAGAAACCTGGCAGTCGGCCAATCCTATGGAACAGGGACGGCGGGCTTGCATTCTGCTTGCCGATGACAACCTGGATATGCGCAATTACCTGAAACGCTTGCTGGAACCCCATTGTGACATACACGCCGTTTCCAACGGAAAACAGGCATTGGAAATGGCTTACACCCTAATGCCGGATCTGGTTCTTTCCGACGTGATGATGCCGGAAATGGATGGATTTGAGTTGTTGCGCCGGCTCAGGCAAGATGAGACGCTGAAAACGATTCCGGTGATTCTGCTGTCAGCGCGGGCGGGAGAGGAGTCCCGAATTGACGGTCTGCAAGCGGGCGCGGACGATTACCTGGTAAAGCCTTTCAACGCGCGGGAGTTACTGGCCAAACTGAAAGCCAATCTGGATTTATCCAGAGTTCGTTGCCAATCCGCCGAGCTGGAGCGGCAACTTCGAGTCAGCGTCGCCGAGAGTGAAGCGCGGTTTCGAGCCGCGTTCGATCATGCTGCGGTCGGGGTGGTCATTATGTCGCCAACCGGCGTGATAGACAGGATAAACCCGGCATTTAGCGTTATGACCCATTACACGCCCGAGGAGCTGGAGGGGTCTTGTTACACTGCCATTCTGCCTCCGGGTGAGCGGGACGGGTGTAAGGAACGGCTAAAACAACTACTGAATCGGGAGATTCCAAGTTTTACCGTTGAAAAGCGATACCTGATTAAGGATGGGGGCATCCTGTGGTGCCAGACCAGTGTGGCGGTTATCAAGGATGCAAATGGGAGCCCTCAAAATTTAATTGCCGTTTGTGTGGATATTACGGAACAGAAGCAAGCGGTTGGGGCTCTGATGGAAAGCGAGGAGCGCTTCAGGACGATGGCAGACTCTGCGCCATTGTTTATCTGGCTGGGTGGGGCTGACGGAAAAACTCACTATGTTAACAAAACTTGGACTGATTTCCTGGGAATGGATAAGGAAGCGGTCATCGCGCATGGCATGGGGGATGCCTTACATGAGGATGAACGGCTGCTTGCGAGGAATATCTACCTTGCCGCCTTGGAAAAGCAAGAGCCGTATACCATGGAGAACCGTTTCAGGCGCTCGGACGGAGAACTTCGTTGGATTCTGAGCCAGGGCGCACCCCTGTTTATGCCAGACGGTTCGTTGGCCGGTTACATAGGCACCAGCATCGACATTACCGATCGCAAGCACACCGAGTATCAGCTTCAGGCTACCTTGCGACGCGAGCAACTCATTCGACGGATTGTGGAAATTACGGGGCAATCGTTTGAGATCAACCTGATTCTGCAAACCGTGATTAATGAGCTGGGCACGTATTTTGAGGCCGATCGGGCGTCTGTTACTCGTTATTCCGTTATCAACGGTGAGTTTATCTATGATATGTCTGCCGAATTTTGTCAGCCGGACATCATGCCGGTAGATCTCTCCGACGTCAAGCTGATTATGAACGCTTTCCGGCAACTCACGCCGGAGGCTTTGGCCGAGACCCAGGAGCAGATTGTTAATATTCCCAACCAGCAGCAATACCTGGAATATTTAAAAGAAAAATTTGAAAATTTTCCTTATGAATTGCCGGGACTGACTCTGGAGAAATTGCTTGAGATTGTCAATAAATATGATGTTCGCGCTTCGTTGCGGATGAATATATACTACCGGGGAAAACCGTATGGACATATCAGCCTGAGCCAATGCACCTATAACCGCCACTGGACTCAGGATGAAGTGGAGCTGTTGAAAACGATTGCAGAGCATCTGGGCAGCGCCATTTATCAGGCCGAGTTGTACCGTAAGGCTCAGGAAACGGCTTTGCAGGAACAAAAAACCAGGGAAGCCAGGGAACGGTATGCCCGGAAGCTTGAAATCAGTAACCGGGAACTGGAGCAATTCGCCACCATCGCTTCTCATGACCTGCAGGAGCCTTTGCGCAAGGTGCAGTTTTTTACCAGTATGCTGGCTGCCAAGGCCGGAGAAGAGGGGCAGGAGTCCATTGAGCGCATTCAAAAC
>JAJQJM010000177.1 GCA_021323475.1 Vampirovibrio sp. | reverse complement strand
CTCGTTGCGAGGCGCCATGCTCGCCAGGTTGTTCAGTTCCGCTTCGGACATGGCAGGCTTGCCGGCCAGTTGGCTAATCCGCAGGTTAGCCAGGTGCAGGCGCAAGTCGTTGGGGTTCATGCGCAGGGCTTCCTGAATGGACTGCTCGGCGTTCATCAGGTCGCTGTCCGCACCCATCGTCTGACTCCAGTTGGCCTGCTTTTGGGCGATAACGGTCAACGCCTGGGAAATGCCGTTAATAGCTTCCGCGTCATTCGGATTCTGTTTCAAGGATTCTTTATAGTATTGCAATGCCTGATCCGGCTTATCCACAGTCAAGGCAATGCGACCCAGTCGGTTGCGGCCAGCGGAGAATTGCGGATTCACGTTCAGCGCGCTCCGCAGCTCGGACATTGCCAGTTCGCCATCACCACGACTGTCAAAAATATCGGAAATGGCCGTGTAAGCGGGCATATAGCCTGGGTTAGCCTGAATAGCCCGACGGTAGTACGCAATGGCCGCCGATGTATTGCCTTGGGCCTGGTACGCGTCCGCCATTTTGGACATAACGGCGGAGTTGGTGCGATCCAGGGAGAGGGCCGTATTCAGGGAATTCAGGGCCGCATGGGTGTTCCCTTCCTGTAAATAGGCTTCCCCTAGGCGGTAGTGGGCCATGTAATTCTTGCTGTTTTGCTTGACGGCCTGATTGAACTGCTCTTTGGCACCTGCCACATCGCCGGTGGAAAGGCGCATAATCCCTTCATTCAGGCGGGCTTCCGCGTAATGGGGATCCACATCAAGCGCCTTCTGGAATTCAGCCAGCGCCTCGTTCGTGCGTCCCATAAAGCGGTAGGTCACCCCAAGCTGGTTATGGGCTTCCGCCGAACGCGGATTGTTAGCAATGGCCTGTTGCAGTTCCGAAGCGGACTGTGCCAGCAACTCATCCCGTTTAGCCCGGTAAGTCATATCCAGAGACGCAGTCCGGTTGCGGTAGACAACCCCCTTTGCAATATGGGCCGTCGCATTTTTAGGATTTTTAGCGAGGACCTGATTGGCGTTCTTTTCAGCCGCGTCCAGTTTATACAGTTCGGCCTGCGCCATTGCGGCGGCGGCTCTGGCCTGAATGTTGCGCGGGTTGGATTTCAGAATAGCGTTATATTTATTTTCAGCCGCCTGATAACGGCCGGTTTGCATAAAGCCGTCCGCACTCCCGTAATTTTGGGTATAGGTAGTGCCGGCTTTATAGACACGGTTCGCCGCATCGGCATGCAAGCCCGACAGGCTGATTGACAAGACACAAACGCCTAGGGCAAGGCCCCATTGTTTGATTTGATTGGTCCTCATTAATTGGGTTCTCCACTCAGTTGTTTTCCCTCGAATCATATCCAAGTTCTCCTCTGCCCGGCATCCCTCTACAGTCTAATTATCGCAAGCCATCTGTCTTACGTCTGCTGAGGTTTAATGATTGTATAAATAAAAATTAGTCCTGCCACTTAACGATTTAAAATTTCTAATGTTGCGACTCATAAAAGAATAGAACTAATCCAACATTGAGTAAATGCTTATCCTTGACCTATATCGTGCTGCCCAACTGACTAATTACAATTAAAAACAGGCTCCTAATATAATCACTCAAAATTTTACGAGTAGTTCCTACAATTTAACCGAAACGATTAATACATGAGGTTAGCAGTAAATGAGCCAATTGAGTATGAGGAAAAGCGAGGGGCAGATACGTTTGGTTCTGGTGGAAGATTACAAATTGATTCGGATCGGCCTTCGCATGGTATTAAACGGGGATCCGGAGATTGAGGTGGTAGGCGAAGCCGAAAGCGGCTTGCATGGCTTGCAACTGGTTCGTGATCTGAATCCCCAGCTCGTCATTCTGGATCTGGGTTTGCCGGATATCGACGGTTTCGAACTGACTCGCGAAATCCGAAAAATTAACAGGGATATTCGCATTCTGGTTCTGACCTCCCATGATACCGAGGAAGAGGTCTTACAGGCCCTGTCGGCTGGAGCAAACGCCTATTGCCTGAAAGACATTGTTTCCGATCGATTGATTGAAGTGGTGAAATCGGTCTGCGACGGTGCCATTTGGCTGGATCCGCGCGTGGCCTCCAGGGCGTTGCAGGTCTTCTCCGAAAGCGCCAACAAGCGCGCATTATACAACCGTATGGCCCTGACCGATCGGGAGCGCGAAGTGCTGCGTTTAATCGTGGAAGGCATGAGCAATTCTCAGATCGCAAAGGCGCTGGGTATCAGCCTGCACACGTCCAAAGCGCATGTCTGCAGTATTTTGCAAAAACTATCCGTGCAGGATCGGATGCAGGCAGCCGTAAAAGCGGTGCAACAGAGCCTGGTATAGATAAAACCCAGTTCAATTCGGTAAAATTCGGGTCAATTTTTCTCACACTAACAGTTCGTGGTAGACAGATTTAAACAGATTGAGGGTATTGGAAACCAGCAAACTACCCATCGCCCGAGGAGCCTCGAGCCGATGTTATGTTTATGTTGTTTGGCATGCCATCGACATAAAAGGTAATTCAATCTCTGAATCCGATTAATCTGATCCCAAGCAAATAAGCCCCCATTCAAAAAGCAGGGAGATTTTTAAAAAACAGATTCAGCCCGTACAAATTAAAACCACACTTAAATTTAAAATTTGATTCAACGACGAAACCCGCCTCTTGCGAAGCGGGTTTCACCAATTTTTCAAGAATCGTTACTACTTCTTGGCAACGAGTTCTTTGAATTTTTTGCCAGCGGAGAAAGCCGGAACGGTTTTCGCCGGGATTTTCAGCTCTTTGCCGGTTTGTGGGTTGCGGCCGGTACGAGCAGCGCGTTTGCGAGGTTCAAAAGTTCCGAAACCGATGAGGGTAACTTTTTTGCCTTTAGAAACGGTTTTAACGATAGTGTCCACGATAGCTGCAAGAGTTTCATCAACTTGCTTTTGGGAAACTTTCGTCTTTTTTGCGACCTCTTGTACTAATTCTTCTTTGTTCATGCGAAAAACAACTCCTCAGATTTAACTACACCCCTATTATAAGGGTTGTTCAACCAAAGGCAAGTAGATCTTTTCTTCTCTCACTTGATTTCTACGGGTGTAGGAAATCCTAACCCGGCTGAAGGTCATCGAATTTGCCCTATTAGGCGTGTAATAATCAAGCGGGCTTCCCTTACCTCTACAAGCATTTCCGGCATGGGCGGCTGTGGCATCTTTCCCCGGTAACACACTTCGTGTTTTGCCCACACAAATCCATAAGAAACAGTTCTTGTTTTCCTAACAGCCATTTCCTTTATATAAAATCAGGTTTACATTCTTTTATAGGCATACGCCTCCTTCCATTCTGAGACATGACATTGTCGAACCGTTATCACACCCGAGCTTGAACCCAGAATCCATGACATGGATTTTCGAGCCACATATATAAAGAAGCATTTACTAATAAAAACACCAGCATGACGCTGGTGTTTTTGTTTCAATCGTATTGTCCTGTAAGGTGCACTGGGTAGAGTTATTGTTTCCTCCTTGCTAGTGACCGCGCTTATCAGACCGAAAAGGGGCCCGCAATGCTCATCCATAATGGGGATGGGTCCTCTTTACATGGGTTTCTGTGCCCGCTTTTCGATGCCATCAGCCCTTCCATTCTCTGAATGAGCAAGGAGTCGGGGGAACCGACCGCCCTCTCTACATGCATGGCAGGGACTGACCAGGTTGTAAGTTTATTTAAATGTTATCGATGGGCATGTATTATCCTTAAAACAGGAAAAAGACTCAATAGCCCATATGGATAAAAAAATAAAATAAGCCAAACCACCACAAGATACTCTTTTAAGGACCTGGAGCTTATCCTTGGATTCTCACGGGGCTCAAGCCCGACCGGTGGCAAAAAAGGCCGAGGCTTGTGATAATTGCCGGGAACAAGGTATTATAGGCGTACTCTCCGCATGCGGTTCCTTAATGCTGAATGGCAGGAACTACGTGGCTATTCTTTATTTGATACGAGATGAGGTAAAGCGATGAACACGCCTGATTATTACGTGAAATTTTACCGGATTTACCTTCGTTTCTCTATGGTTATGATGATCGTAGCGCTGCTCATGGGCATTTTATTTCAGGAATCCTCCAAAAAAGCGCCCATTTCAGAATTGCTTCCGGCGGGAGTCCACCTGGAGTCCATAATCAGCCTGGCGCTGGTGCATGGACATACCTTTTTAATCGGTGTTCTAATTCCGCTGGCAGTGACCTGGATGCTGTACCTGATTCATACCCTGGGCGGACGCCCCGTTTCCGAAAAATCGCTTAAAATAGGCACCATGTTGTATCTGCCGGGTTCGGTTATGGCAATTCTCCTTATGCTTTATAAAGGGTATCACTTCCTGCTGGGCGTTCGCAGCGGCCAGTTGGACTTCACGGTGCTGGATCAGACCTTCTTTATGGGTAGCCATGCCTTACGGGCGTCTGCTTATGGCCTGACCCATACCGCAATGGCGGTTGGTCTGGGTATTCTTATCTTTAGCCTGTGGGGCAGCTTGAGCAAAGCCAAAAATGCCAGCTAGCCGGATTCTCGTCATGAATTTCTATGCCGCATTCTATGTCGCGGCAGGTTGCTGACGCGACGTTTGTTTCATCTGCTCGCTCGCCAGACCGGCTTCCATTTCCTGAATGGCTTGCCGTACCAGCTCTATGGCTTTGCTCTGATGCCGGTTTTGAATCTCATGCCCGGCACGGTGAAGTTGCAGATTTGCAATTTCCAACGCCTGTAACGCCACCAGGGTAGGCGACTGCTGCAGTTTCATTGCATACCCGGTACCAATGCTTAACAGTAGCAAGCCGCCTGTCAGAAACAGGTACACCCGCTTTGAAATCATAGGTTGTAACTCCCCCTTGTTGAAAAACTCATGCTCGAATTTAGCAACTCATCATTATTTCATTTTATCTTATTTTCCTCTAAATACCAGAGCGCATGGTTTACCCGGTTGGGCTATTTTATCAGGCGATTTTGAACGTTAATTTTTATCTCGAACCAACCCGTTATTTCCGTACAAAACACTAACCCATCAATTCCTTACTCCCGAAGGCAGCCCCGAAAGGGGTGCCCCGGACGTTATAAATCATCTTTAAGATACTCCGTCGGCAATATTTGACAGAAGCCGCCAAGCAATGCGAAAAGCCTCGAGCGTCACACCTCTCGAAGCCTTCGCTTGTATAAAATAGA
>JAJQJM010000059.1 GCA_021323475.1 Vampirovibrio sp. | reverse complement strand
GACGGTGGAGCCGGCGTAGACACCATTGACGCCGGCGCGGGCAACGACACCATCAATGAAACCAATAACAACGGCGCGGATACCATCGACGGCGGAGCCAACACGGATACCGTGAGCTACGACGACGGCTTGACCACAGCCGCAGTGACCCTGAACATTAACGCCAGCGATATGACGGCGGTCCGTTCGGCGCAAACCGATACCATCGTCAACGTGGAGCGTGTGGTGGGCACTGATTCCTCCAGCGATACCATCAGCGGTTCCGGCCTCAGCGCCGACCTCACCATCGATTTGGGTGCGGGCACGGTCAGCGGCACCGCCGTGGGCCTGGCTACCGTCAGCCAGTTCGAGAACGTGACCGGCGGCACCGGCAACGATGCGATTACCGGCGACGCCAGCGCCAATAACCTGGACGGCGGCGACGCCAATGACACCATCGACGGCGGTGCGGGCAACGACACGGTAACCGGCGGCGCAGGCAACGACAGCCTGGTGGGCGGCACAGGCAACGACACCATCACCGGCGGCTCCGAGAATGACACCATTACCGGCGGCGCAGGCAACGATAATATCGACGGCGGTGCCGACAACGATACGATTATGGCCACGGCGGGCGACGGTAACGATACCATTAACGGCGGCTCGGGCACCGATACCGTCAACTACGACGACGGCACCAGCGCAACCTCGCTGACCCTGAGCGTGGGCGCGACCACCACGGTGGCTCGCGGCACGGACACCGACACCCTGACCAACGTGGAAACCATTACCGGTACGGATGCGACCACCGACACCATTACGGCGGCCTCGCTGAGCAGCAACGTGACCATTAACCTGACCACAAACGCGGTCACGGCAACCGGCAGCGCAGTCACCACCATCACCCAGTTCGAGAACGTAACCGGCGGCAGCGGCAACGATACCCTGACCGGCGACGCCAGCGCCAACAGCCTGGACGGCGGTTCGGGCAACGATACGCTCTCCGGTGCGGCGGGCAACGATACCCTGGTGGGCGGCCTTGGCAACGACAACCTGCAGGGCGGTGCGGATAACGACACCTTCACCGAACTGGCAGGCAACGGCAACGATACCATTGACGGCGGCTCCGAAACCGACACCGTGAGCTATGACGACAACACCAGCGCCACCACGTTGACCCTGAACCTGAACCTGGCCAACGTCACGGCGGTACGCGGTGCGGATACCGATACCATCACCAACGTGGAACGCTTCGTCGGTACGGACGCCACCACGGATACGGTCAGTGCGGCCAACCAGACGGCGGACGTCACCATCGACCTAAGCACAGGAACCTCCAGCGGTATTGCAAACGGCATCGTTTTCCTGAGCCAGTTTGAGAACGTGACCGGCGGCGCTGGCAACGATACCCTGACCGGCACGTCCGCCGCCAACAATATTAGCGGCGGTGGGGCGAACGATACCATCGACGGCGCAGCCGGAAACGACACCCTGGACGGCGGCGCGGGCAACGACGATGTGACCGGCGGCATCGGCGACGATACCATTACCGGCGGCACCGGAGACGATGACATTGATGCCGGCACGGGCAACGACATCATTAATGAAACCAAGAACAACGGCGCGGATACCATTGAAGGCGGCGCGGGCACCGATACCGTCAACTACGATGACGATGACGCCACCGCAGCCATGACCCTGACCCTGGGCTCCAGCACCACCACCAGCCGTTCCGCCCAGACCGACTCGCTGGTTAACGTGGAGCGCGTAACCGGCACCGATGCCACCACCGACACTATCTCGGCGGCAGGCGTAACCGGCAACGTAACCATCAACCTGACCACCGGCGTAACATCCGGCAGCGGCAGCTCGGTAACCGCCTTCAGCCAGTTCGAGAACGTCACTGGCGGCGACGGCAACGATACCCTGACCGGCGATACCAGCGCCAACACCATCAGCGGCGGCGCGGGCAACGATACCATTGTAGGCGGCGCGGGCAACGATACCCTGGATGGCGGTGACGACAACGACACCTTCACGATGGGAACCAGCCACGGCGACGATGCGGTAGACGGCGGCGCGGGCAACGATACCGTCAACTACAGCACCGACAGTACCGTTACCCTTTACCTGGGAAGCGGCATCGCCCAAACGTCCACCTCCGCCGATACCCTGGTCAACGTGGAAAGCGTGGTGGGTTACACCACCAACAGCGATGTCCTGTATGGCGCCGCTGAAACCGCCGACCTGACCATTGACCTGGCAGCCGGCACTATCAGCGGGGCGACCAGCGGCATTGCCACCGTCAGCGGTTTCGAAATCGTATACGGCGGCGCGGGTAACGACACCATCACCGGCTTAAGCAGCACGACCATCGGTGACACCATCTACGCCGGATCAGGCAATGATACGGTAGACGGCGGCGCCGGTAACGACAGCATATACGGTGACGGCGGTGACGACGCCCTGGATGGTGGCGCCAACAACGACATCTTCTATCAAGGCGCATACCACGGCGAGGATACCATCGACGGCGACACCGGCACGGATACCGTGGATTACACCAACACCGGCAACGCGATTACCCTGACCATCGGCGCGTCCAGTAACACGGCGTATGACGGGGTTTCCACCGACACCATCACCAACGTGGAAGTCATCATCGGTTCCACCTCCACGGGCGATGTGGTCGATGCCTCGGGAGCCAGCACGGATGTCACCATCAACCTGGCCGGCGCCAGTTCCAATATCAACGGAGTCACCACCCTGACCAACTTCGACGATGTCATCGGCGGTGCGGGCAACGACACCATTACCGGTGATACCAGCGCCAACAACCTGAGCGGCGGCGCGGCCAACGACACCATTAGCGGCGGCGCGGGCGACGACACCATTACCGGTGGCGCAGGCAACGACAACCTGCAGGGTGGCGCGGGCAATGACATCTTTATGCAGATGGCGGGCCACGGCAACGATACCATTAACGGCGGCACGGATACGGACACCGTGGACTACAGCGGCGATGCCACCATCACCCTGAACGTCAACGCGGGCACCGTAACCAACACCACCGATACGGACACCCTGACCCTCAGCAGCATAGAGCGCATCATCGCATTCACCGACCTGTCCGACACCATCGATGCCACCGGCTACGCGTCCAACATCACGGTTGACTTGAATACGGGCGCCGCAACCGGTATCGGCGGAGTCACCTACGTGGGCGGATTCGAGCACCTGACCGGCGGCAGCGGCAACGACAGCCTGCTGGGCGATGCCAACGAAAACACCCTGCAGGGCGGCGGCGGCAACGACACCCTCAGCGGCGGCACCGGCAACGATTCGCTGGACGGCGGCGCGGGCAACGATAGCGTAACCGGCGGCGCGGGCGATGACACCCTGATCGGCGGCACCGGCAACGATACCCTGGAGGGCGGCGATGACAGCGATACCTACGCGTCCTTTACCGGCAGCTTCGGTGTCGACATCATCGACGATTCGGCCGGCGACTACGATACTCTGGACCTGACCGGCTACGACGTGGCAGATGTAACCGCCTGGGCGGCAATCGACACCGCAGGCGATGCCGACAGCAACATCGATAGCCTGAGACTGACCTTCGCGGGCGGCAATACCATCACCATTATGAATTACTTCTCCAACGACAGTACGGATGATCAGTTGGTAGGAGCCGGTGAAGGGTACATCGAAACCATCCAATTCGATGACGACAGCTACGTCGACCTGACCCAGGTGCAAGGTCTGGTATAATCTCCCGACCAATAAACAGGTTCTCTACGCCAACGAACCTAAAAGCCAGGAAAGCCCGCAAGGGCTTTTCTGGTTGGCAATACCCTCAAAAAGCCTTATGGATTGCATTTTCTGGTTTTAAACCCTGATTTTCAGAGTTCGTATATCTGATTGATGAAACCCCGATCGCTCACTCCTATACTGAAGACTATAAACGAACGAGTGTGGATATCGGGGACAATTTATGGCGAGTCGGATTCGTATCCAACTGTGGGACGAGGCTGTTGAACTCTCAGACGGGTTCAACCGACTTCAGCATGCCGGGCTGGAAGATCCCGCCCTGCAAGCCCTGACCGAACAATTAATCATTGAGCGCACCTTGCGTGATTTTCAGCTTGTGGACGGTTCCCAGGATTTGCCGCCCCAGGAATTATTGAAGCGCCACCGGGCGACCTTGAATGAAAAACAACGCGCCCAACTGGATCAGCAATTCAAGGACTCCCCCCATGCCCAGGAGCAACTGACCCAGCAGCTCCGGGTGGATTACCGGCTCAAGGAACTCAAGCGACGGCTGATTCCCTCCCCTATGATTCAGGACGCCTTCCTGAATTTTAAGACCCAGAAGGAAGCCGTTATCTTTCAACTGCTTCGGTTGACCACGGAGAATTTAGCCCGTGAGCTGTATTACCGGCTTACGCATGACCGGCTCGACCTTGATAGCCTGATTCGCCAATACGCGGAAGGCAAGGAGGCCGATGAAGGCGGTCTGGCGGGCCCCATTCCCATCGGCAAGCTGAAACCGGAACTGCGGCAACAGGTTTTAATGATGAAGCCCGGCGAAACCAGCGCGCCTTTCCTGATGGAAAGCGGCCATTGGGTCATCCTGCGCGTCTTGCGGCGCGATAACATTACGATGACCCCGGATATCGAAAACCAGATTCGCGACAGTCTTTTTGCAAACTGGCTGCAACAGCAGGTGGCGTCCGCCAAGGCATTGCCCGCTTCCTTCAACCAGTCCCGCCTGTCTCAGATAAACCCGGAGCTTTGCCAGCGGTGAGCCAGCCAGATTTTCAACCAGGCGCCAGCCTCAATCAACCCGCCTACGACCCATCGGCATTAACCGCCCTGCCCCTGATGGATCGGGGGACGCTGGATATCGGCGCGAACGTGACGCCGGACTATTGTCCGCCGCATCATTTGCTGGCTTTGCTGGAAGGAAAAATCCGCATTCTGGAAATTACGGACGACGGTTCGGTACACACCCGAGCCGTTCTGGAACCCGGCGATATGTGGGACAAGCAGGCCTGGGCCAATGACGACTTATGCTGGACCGTGGCGGAAACCGTCCGGCTGGGGGCCATGCCCGCCTCCGCCGTGCAGCAGTTCCCGTTCCTCGTGGCCTGCCTGGAGCGCTCCCAGCAGAAAATCAACACGCCGGTTCATGTTCCTAATAACGTCACGCCCCTGCGGCCGATTCCGGGCATGCAGAGCCCGCCTTCCCTTGAATTGCCGCCCCGCGCCAATCATCAGCAAAGCATTTTACGGGACACGCTGAATGCCCTCAAAGTGCCGTCGGACGCGTCCTACTCCGAGCCGATTCCGGATTTGGAAACCCTGATGGAGCGCCTGAACGACTACGGCGTTCGCAGCCAGATTTTGACCCTGCCCTGGAGCCAGTTGCAAAAGCTGCCCACCCCCTGGATTCTGGAAGACGACGGCGGTGAGCTGCATTGCGTCACCAACGTTCGAGGCCATGATATTGTGACCCGCGCCAATGGGCGCGCCGGGACGGTTTCCATTGATCGCCGGGGCAACCGCAAAAACTGGCATATTCTGGTGCTGCAACTGCCGCGCTCGGCCGGCCGCCCCACGCTAAAGCTGCCTCATGAGAGCCCGTTCACCCTGGCATGGTACGCCCGCTTGCTCCTGAAAAACAGTTTCGTCTCCGGCCAGATGCTGGTGGCCTCGCTGATGGTGCAGATATTCGCGCTGGGCATGCCCATTTTCTACATGGTGATCTTTGATCGGGTCTTTGGCCGCCAGAACCTGAACACACTGGATGTCATCGCCGTGGGCATGACCCTGATTCTGGTGTCGGATTTAATCGTGCGCGGCCTGCGTAGCCTGGTGCTGACCCATCTGCTGGTGTGGATGGATCGCGTCAGCACCGATACCATGCTGGAATTCCTGTTTAAAATGCCGCTGACTCGCATGAGCCGGGATATTATCCGTCAATGCAGCGACCTGTACCATGATTTAATCAAGGCCAACGAGGCCGTGGTGTCGCTGTTTCTGGTTTCCTCGCTGGACGCTATTTTCTCCAGCGTCATGATTCTGGTGTTGCTGAACCTGCATTGGCAAATGGCCCTGATTTCACTGGCCCCCCTGATTCCCCTGGCCGTTGTGGCGGTGATTACCACGCCGCAAATCAAGCAGCGGGCCCAAAAGTTCAGCAAAGCCCAGCGTTCCACCCAAATGTGCCTGACCGAAACCCTGGAAAACTGGGAAACCTTGCATGCTTACAACGCCTTGCCGAACGCCAAGGAGCGGGTGCGCAACCTGACCCATAAAATGCTGGGCGCCAGCACCTGGTCACGTTTCGACTCCATCAGCGGTAGCAGCCTGGTGACGTTCATCGGCAGCGTGGGATCGCTGGTGACGCTGTATTTCGGCGCGCACGAGGTACTGCAAGGCCAGATCAGCTACGGTGCCTACGCCGCCATTAACCTGATGAGCCGGAACGTGGTGGCTTCCGTGCAAAAACTGTTCAGCTCGTTCCTGCAATTCCAGGAAAACGCCGCCAAGCTGGAAAAATATCAGGACGTGACCCAGGAAATTCTGGAATCCGCACAGGACGCCCCATACGAAGAACGGCCCCGCATGGTGATGTCCGCGCTTCAGGGCGCCATAGAAATCCGAAACCTGCGTTTCCATTACCCGGCCGATGTCAACCGCACCACGGTATTAGGGCCAATCAGCCTGAATATTCCCGCCGGGCAAAAAGTGATTGTGACCGGCGCGTCCGGCAGCGGCAAATCCACGCTAGTTCGCCTGATTCAAGGATTGTATGCCCCCACCGAAGGCGCCATTACCCTGGACGGCTACCGCCTGAATGAACTGGAACCCGCCGCCCGCAACCGCCTCATTGGGGTGGCTCTGCAAAAACCGGCCTTCCTGTCCGGCACCGTACTGGAAAACCTGACCCTGGAAGACCCGGACGCCTCTATGAAAGACGTACTGGATGCTGTAAGACTGGCCCAACTCGATGCGCTCATCGACAAACTGCCTAACGGACTGGATTACCAGGTGGCCCCCTCCGCCGCCAACCTGCCGCCCACGCTGGCTACTCGCCTGGCGCTGGCCCGCACCTTCATCAACAAGCCTTCCATTTTAATTATCGATAAAGCCATGGATTCGCTGGAACCAGCGGTCCAGGCCGCCATCTTCTCGCCCATGATGCAGACTTATGCGCAGTCCACCTGCCTTCTGGTGACGGACTTCCTGCCCATGCACCAGCAAGCGGACCGCATCATCGTCATGAAAGACGGCATGATCGTGGAAGACGGTTCATTCCAAAGCCTGATTCAGGCAAAAGGCTACTATTACCACCTGCACGTGGTGGACAAAACCTTTAGCAAGCAATAAGCGCAAGAAATAGAAGCGATAAAAATAGAAGAGAGTAACGAAGGAAGAGGCCAGAGGCCATGACCGCAAGCCGAACCTACAAACCCAACAGCCGGGTGGTCCCGTTCCCGGTGGAAAGCGAAAATGCCGAGCTGGGCGTATCGCCCTGGCTGTCCATGCTGAGTATCGGATTCCTGGGCTTCATGCTGCTGGCCCTGGCGGGCTTTTTGGCCTGGAGCTGGTACGGCACCGTGGAAGAATCGGTGCCCGGCGTGGGCCAGATTATACCGGAAGGCAAATTGCGCCGGGTAATGGCGCCTGCCAGCGGCATTGTCTCCGAGATTTACGTCAACGAAAACCAGCATGTGAAAGCGGGGCAAAAGTTGATGGTTCTGGATCCGGAGTCCGCCAATATTGAACACAACGGCTTCCAGGAGCAACTGTCCCAGCTCCAGCAGGAGTCGATGGCCTTGCAAGCGGCCGCCACCGGGCGAAACCCCGGCAGACTGGATCCCATTCAGCAAGCCTGGCTGGATTCCACCCGGCGCAGCTTCCAGTCCCAGTCGCAGGAAGTCAGCATGCAGATCGAGGCGTCCAAGCATGCCTATCAGCAGGCGCAGGCGCAGCAAAAAAGCTATCAGGCCATTGTGGATTCCAAAAAGCAGCAGTTAGGCAAACTGCGCCAACTATACGAACAAGGCGGCCTGCCCAAGAAAGACCTGACCGATTATGAGCAGGACGTGGAACTGAAACAGGGCGAACTGGAAGCCACCAAAGAGATTGTGAAAACCCGCAGGGCTGAAATCGAGCAGGCCGAATCCCGCCGCCGCACCTTGTCGGATCGTTACCGGCAGGACCTGATGGGCCGGGTGCTGGATCATACCAACCGCATGACCGCCCTGCGCTCGCAGTTGGCCCAGGCCCAACTGACCATGAAGCGGGTAGTGATTGTCGCCCCCATCAGCGGCACCGTAAATGAGCAGGTGGTCCACGGCAAAGGCGAAGTGGTAACCGGCGGCAGCGCCATTTTAACCATCGTGCCGGATAACGCCGGGCTGACCGCCGAAGTTAAAGTGTCTAACCGGGATTTAAGTTACATCCAGATTGGTCAGCATGTGGCCCTGCGGATGGAAGCGTTTCCCCAGCAGCAGTTTGGCCGCTTATGGGGCAAGGTGGAAGCTATTTCCCCGTCCAGCCATGCGGATAACGAAGGTCACCAGTTCTTTATGGTGAAGATTCGCCCCGATAAAACCGTGCTGAAAAACGAGATGGGCAAAGGCTTCCCGCTGCGGGCCGGTATGAATGTAACCGCCGATATTATCACCCGTGAAAAACGCATCATGAGCTTCTTTACCGAGTCCATGCACGAGCGCATCGACAACGCCTTCCGGGAGCCGACGACCCGATGACGCCTATGAAATCCATAAATTCGCTTTCCCTTAAATGTCTGGCCTTGTCGTTGTGCCTAGGCATATCCCAGGTTCCCCAGCAAGCCGCGGCTTGGAGCTGGAACACGGCAGGAACCGGGGCTATCGGGTTGCATCGCAACACACCACAGGCGCAGACCGTGACCGTTTCCCTGCCAACCGTGGTGGACCGGGTGCTGAACGACAATTTAAGCGTTCTGGTCTCCAAAAACCGGGTGGGTATTGCCCAAGGCTCGCTGATTCAATCCGCTGCACCCTTGTTTCCGTCCATTCGGGCCTTTTACTCCGTGGAAAAATTCAAGGGCGGCGAAGTGATTTCAGGCGGACAGCCCGTCAACCTGGATCGCACCACGTATCGTCCCACCATTGCGGGGGATTACACCATTCATACCGGCGGAAAACCCCTGTTTCAAATTTGGGCGGCAAAACAAGTGTACGATCGCAACAAGCTTGCTGTGGATATGACTAGCCAAAAAACGCTGCTGGACGCCTGCACCAGTTATTTCACCTGGCTGAAGGACATTGAGCGGGAGCGCGTGGCACAGGTTTCGGTCAACGAGGCCCAGAGTCAGCTCCACCTAAGGGAACTGCGATTGAAAGCGGATGTGGGCACCAACCTGGAAGTGATGCAAAGCAGAACCCTGGTACGGGAACGGCAGAACCTGCTGCTTTCCACCCGCAACGAGCGCTCTTCTTCGGCCTATGTGTTGCTGACCCACATCAACTACCCGCTTGGCCTGCACCTTCAGCCGGAAGGGGACAGCGCCCTGTTCCCCATGCGCCTGTGGCCGGAAACCGCCAGCCAGGACCCCGCCGAGTTATTTAAACTGGCCGAGGAAAAGCGCCCGGACATCAAGGCCATCCTGACTCAGATTCGCGAAAACAAAGCCCTAGTGGGCGCCGCCTGGGCGGACGCCTTCCCCACGGTTACGGTTAGCGCCTACAGTCGTGGCATTGGACAAAGCACCACCGACTTGCGACAGACCAAGCAAGGCATGGTGTCCGTCAACCTGAACCTGTTGCAGAATATGGGCGTGAACGCCATCGGCAGCATTCGAGCCGCCCGCGCCAGAGTGCAGGATGCCGCCCTGAACCAGGCCAAGCAGCTTCAGGATATTCAAAAAGCCATTTCTCAGGCATTGCTGGACTACAACCTTTACAAGGACCAGCTCAACCTGGAGCAAATCCGCTGCCAGGAAACCGAGGAAGCCTACCGCATTGCCAAGGCCCGCTTTGAAGCCGGCGTGGCGCTGAACATTGAAGTGGTTCAGGCAGAAGCTACCATGACAGCCGCCCGGATGGCCCTGCAAAGCGCCATTACCGATTACAACATCGGCCAATTAAGATTGCTCTACGAAACCGGCCAACTAACCCCGGACAGCGTTCTGACCGCCCAGATGATTTCCCTGCCGCCGGTTGCCAGCGCCACCCCGCCCGAACCGACGGACGAATCGGCTCCGCCTGAGCCAATGGCCGAAGACCACGAGGCCATTCCCACTTCAACCGCCAAGCTCTCGCTGGGCAAGCCGCCCGCTTCCGCAACTGCAAAGCCCACCGGGCCGGTTACCATGCTCTCCACGGACGAAACCCATTCACCCGCCAGCCAGGACGATACCCTGCTGGAACCGGTGGATTTATCCAGCCCGTAAAGCGATCGTCTTACGACTCCTCCGCAAGCGCAATCAGGTTGAACTTCAGCAAGTAGCCCAGGGTGCGGTAAAAGTGCGCTTCCGAAGGAATGGGCAGGCCAGCCTGCGCCAAATCCGCCAGCAATGCCTCGGCGGTTAGGAGTCCACCCTCATTCAACCGGCTCATCAGTCTGTCCACGCTCGCATCGGGTATGCGCATGTCGTTGCCGAAGTTACTCATCCAGTCATCATGAATCAACTTGCGCAGCTCCGGCGTATTGGAGAGCCCGCTTTTGAATTGGGAACCGGCGGAAAGCTGTAGGGGCGAATAGTGGGCGAATAGATTGAACGGATCGGCGCACAGCGGATGGGGATCCCGGCCCGGCTTGCGCGCAAAACATTCGTCCGCCGTGGCGCGAATCTCGGCCAGTTCTTCCCAAAGTTGCTCATAGGCGGCAATCACGTGTTTCCAGTCGTAGACTTCGCGCGCGCGGCGGCGACCGTTCTCACCCATCTGCCGCCGCAACTCCGGCTGTTCAATCAGCGTCACAAACGCTTCGGTGCAGGCATCCATGTCCACCATTGTCGCTAAACACGGATGGGCAATGTACATGCTGTAATTCAGGTTGTCCAGCAGGTATTTTTCCGCGATATCCAGCCCGCTGCCCACCGGCGGAATGCATGTGGGAATTTTAAAGCCTTCCACCCCGTGATTCACCGATTCCTGATAGCCGTCCCACTCGGTGGTAATCAGCGGCAGGCCGCTTGCCATGGCCTCAATCGGCGTCAACCCGAAGGTTTCCTGAATATTATCCGACAGGGACACGAACATATCCGCCCCGGCCCAGATGTGCTGCCGCACGTCCGGCTGGCGGCCGTCCAGAAAGATATGGTTCACGCTGGGCGCAAACTGGGGAGGAGCCTTCTTGAAGGCGGCCTCTTCCTTGGCGTTCTCAAACCAGCCGGCCTGCACCAGGAAAATCTTTTTGCCGGTCCGCTGCGCAGCGCGCTCCAGGGCGATATACATCGGCACCGGGTGGGCTTTGGCGTAAAAAATCAGGCGACCCACGAACAGCACCATAATATCGTCCGGGCCGATGCCCAGTTGTTCCCGTACCGCTTTACGGCTGGCCTGGGCTGGCTCGTCCTGCGGAAAGACGTCGCAGTCGATGCCCAGCGGAATGACCGGCAACTGCAAGGGCGCGGACGGTGAGCCCCCCATGCGCTGGACCAGATAATCGCCCCAATCGTCAAAAATCTTCTCGTAGGCCCGCTTAACCGCCTGGGAGGTACAAATCACCGCATCCCACGGCTGGACGGGCGCCAGCAGCAGCTCCCCGATGACCCGCTGCATGGCCTTGCTGGCAATGGTATGGGTGACGCCGCAAATGCTGTAAGCCCGCTGATCGTGGAAACGCCGTTGCCAGGCCAGATTGGAAATATCCGGGTCAGGGCGGTACAAGGTGCCGGCCTTGGCAATGCCCGGCATATCGTTGGAAGGAAGCCAGGTGACCTTGCGGGGAGCCTTTGCCCACGGGTTGATCTGATCGCAAAAAGCCTTGAAATCCTGCTCCGACTTGGCCAGGCAGAACAAAGAGCCAGCCACTCCGTACTTCACCAAGCCTTTTAAAAATCCCTCTCCCGCGGCCTGCCGCCCCAACAGCCGGGACCCGCCCGTTCCATAAGCGTCTTTCTCGTAGTAGACCGCCGCCGTCTTACTCATGCATTCCAGCCTCATCGCCATCTAAGACCCATCCTTATCCTACCAGACTTCCCCCGCCTTGAGGATCACACAGCCGAACCGGGCGACTCATCGCCTTTTTGAGACGATAAAGCCGGGCTTTGGACAACAGCCGCTCTTGCGTTAAGATGAGCCAATTCATCATAACTCGCATTGAAATTAAAAAGGTAGACAGTCATGCTATCGTTCCTAGGTACTCCGCCTGCCCCAGCGTCCGGTTCGGCCAATGCAGCCCGTCACCATAGACGCCAAACCAACTCCCAAGCGCCAATTACCCAGACAGAGCCAGGGAAAGATTCTTTCCATCTGCAGGCCTCTTCCCCGGAAGCCGCTTTGCACAGTAAACAAAAGGGCAATGCCACCCGCTCGAAGCCTCAGCAGGCAAATACGGATGAAATGCCAGAAATCGGCTCCGGCTATCTAACGGACGATGAAGGATCGGATACGAAGCAGCCTGAGTCTCCTGATGCTGAGCACGTGTTTCTAATGGACGAGGATTTGGCGAATCAGCCAAAACGGCGCTCTGAACCCCTGAGCTATCCGCGTAGACGAGGTTACTCCGCCGCTGAAATCGGCGCAAAAATGTTCAAACTGATTGACCAACCCAAGGGCAGTGGAGAGTTACCCAGCCCCAGCTTCAGGCCTCGCGCCAAAAGCATGACTGCCGGAAAGCCTATAAACCACGCAGCGGAGCACGATTCAGACTCCCAGCTGGATATACTGGTAGATAGCCAACCGCAGCATAAATGAGCCTGTGAGCGCTATAAATTGCTAAAAACGCCCAGCCATCATCGGCAGGGCGTTTTTTTTAAACATCTAAACGTCTAGGCGGAAGCCGACTTGCCTTTTAGCAGCAGCCACAGGAAAAACGGGCAGCCCAGCAACGACGTCAGGACTCCCACCGGGATTTCCGCCGGGGCAATGAGGGTGCGGGACAAGGTATCGCAAATGGTCAGCAGCGTTCCACCCAGCAGCAGCGTGGCAGGCATCAGCACCCGGTGGTCGCTGCCCACCAGCAGGCGGCAAATGTGGGGAGCCATCATGCCCACAAAGCCGATGGGGCCGCAAAAGGAAACCACACCGCCCACCGTCAGCGACGTGGAGAAAAACAGCAGCTTGCGGGTTCGGCGCAGTTCCACGCCCCGGCTGACCGCAATGTCATCGCCCATCGCGATCAGGTTCAATTCATAAGGCATGCAGGCAATGAGCAGAATGCCAGGCAGCACGAACGGCAGCAATTGCAGCAGCGATTCATACCCCATGCTCTCCAAATCACCCATCAGCGAGTGCAGGATGCGGAATACGTTGGTGAAATCGCTGAGGTATTGAATGAATGCCACTGCGCTGGCAAAAAAGTAGTTGATGGCAACCCCGGCCAGCAGCAGGGTGTTGATGGAAAACGTGCGGCGCGTCCCTGCCATGCCGTACACCAGCATAATGGTGCCCAAGGCTCCCAACAAGGCAAACACGCCGGGGGGCAACATCAGCCCGAACGGCAAGACGCCAGCCAGCAGCACCGCCAGCACCGAACCAAAGGAGGCTCCGCTGGCCACCCCCAGCGTAAACGGCGTGGCCAAGGGCGAGCGAAACATGGCCTGAAATACCATGCCGCAGACAGCCAGCCCGGCGCCCACCGCAAAGGAGGCTAGCACGCGGGGTAGCCGGATTTGCCAGAAAATATCACTGTCCAGCCCGCTCACATAAGGGAAAATCCATTTCATGCCCAGGCAAGGCGCCAGCAACAGGGTTACAATTGCCACCAGCAACAGGCACAACAGCATGGGCGTTTTTTCTTTCATGGCAAGCCCTCCAGGGGTATCGCCAGGGCCGGGGCAATCAGCACATCCCCGCTTATGGCATCCGTAATCAGCCGGAACCGGGTTTGATAAATGTCAAACAGCACCGCTTCATTGGCCAGAGAGGCAGGAGGGCCGTCAAATGTCATCTGCCCCGACTTCAAGGCCACAATTCGGCTGCTGGCATGCAGGGCGCTATTGATGTCATGGGTCACGGCGATGATGGTGGTGCCGGTTTCCCGGTTGATTTTGCCCAACAGGCGCTGAATCTCAATCTGGTTCCGGGGATCCAAAAAAGTAGCCGGCTCATCCAGTAACAAGGCTTTCGGCTGCTGGGCCAGCGCGGCGGCAATCAATACCTTTTGCTGCTCGCCCCCGCTCAGGGTTTGCAGAATTCGCCCGGCCATGGGCTGAATTTCCGTAAGCTGCATGGCGGCCTGTACCGCCTGATGATCGTCTTCCTTGGGCTGGCGGAACACGGACATGTAGGGATACCGGCCCATCCAGATAAACTCTTCCACGGTGCTGAAGTCCGCAAAATCGTGATGCTGCGGCACATAACCCATCCACTGCGCGCGCTCCTTAGCCGTATAAGAGGCCAGCGGTTTTCCCAGCAATTCCACTTGCCCTTGGTAATGAGCGTTCAGGCCCAGCAGGACTTTCAGCAGGGTGGTTTTCCCGGCGCCGTTGGGACCGATAATGGAAATGGATTCTCCCTGCTCGATGGCAAGGGTCACATCCCGCAGGATATGGGCGGAACCGATGTGAACGGAGAGGTTACGGACGTTGAGGAGGCTGGTCATGCTTCCAGTCTAGTTCAGGATGGATGACCTGGGCAAATTTTTCCAGCGCCTGCACATACCGGGGGCCGGGAATGACCATAAAATCATCCGTAAACAGGTACACCCGATGATTGCGCACCGCCGCCACCTGCGGCAGGCTGTCCCACTGCTTGCGGATGTCCTCCGGGTTCTGCCGGGCGGCCCGCGTGTAGGGAAGCGCTTCAATAATGATATCCGGGTTCATGCGGATAATGCCTTCCGAAGAAACCTGTAAAAAGCCTTTCCGACCAGCGGGAGCCGCGTTTATTCCGCCGGCTTGTCGAATCATGGAATCGAAAAAGCCATCCTCGCCCGGCACGTAAACCCAGCGCAGCTTTTTGGCATAGGTATCCCGGTCTACGGCCACCAATACCGTGGGTTTGTGTTGAACTCCCTGCGTTTTACGTTCAATAGCCTGAATGCGTCCCCGCAAATCGGAAACGATGGACTGCGCCTGGGGTTGCCGTTGGCAGACCTGGCCCAGCATCTCAAAGGAATTTAAAATACCCTCCGTATTGCGGTGCTCCACGGGCAGGACCGGGATACGCAGATCCCGGATGCGTTGCACCAAGTCGGTTTGCTCCTTGCGGACCACGATCAGGTCGGGCTTGAGCCGCAGCATGGCCTCCATGTTAGGGTCCACATAACCGCCCACCTTGGGCTTCTTGCGGGCATCCGCCGGATACAGACAAAACTGGGTCACACCCACCACATTATTGCCCAGTTGCAGCGCGTACAGCACTTCCGTAATGCTGGGAGACAGCGAAATCACCCGGCGGCATTGGCTGTGGGGCAACGAAGACGGAGTTGACGTCTTACACCCAAACAACCCAACCGCCAGCACGATCAACAGCACACCTGTCAGCAGACGGGCACACCCCGCTGATAATTTGAGCGTTGAAGACTGGCGGTTAGGAGTGGTCATAAAAAATTTAAAACCGGGTTCAGGATATAGGCAGTGGTTAAAGGGCTAACCTCAAGCCTCCGTAAGCAGAGATCCGAGGTGTACCGTAACCTTTTACCATTTCATAGGGGGTATCCAGTATGTTCACCAGCTTGCCGAATACATTAATATTCTTGGTTACATCATAACTTACCGCAAGGTTGACCAGCGTAAAGGCTGCCAATTTTACCTGTGCCGCCGGAAACATATTGAAATCCTTATCCAGGCGTTGACCGATATGGGTAATATCCAAGTTGATGTTCACCTTGCGGTGAGGCTGATAGTTCATATTCACCGAAAATTTATTGCGGGGCCGACGCAGCAGCGGATCACCGCTATCCGCACCCCCTATGCTTAAATCTTTCGTATCGGTATAGGTGTAACTGGCCCGCAATTGCAGATTACGAAATGGCTGGCTGGCCACAAAGGCCTCCATGCCCTGCATACGTGCCTTGGCAATATTGTCATAACCTTGAGATAAAGAACTATATTGGATTAGGTCTTTAACATGGTTTTGAAATACGGTGGTACCCAATTGAACCCGGTTATCGAACAATGACTGCTCAATCCCAGCATCCCAACCGGTGCTGGTTTCGGGTTTCAGGTCAGGGTTGGCACCAAACGGACCGAACATCTGCGAAATAGTTGGTGCCTTGAAGCCGGTACCAAAGCTGGCTTTGAAGCTGGTGCCGGTTTTCCGCACGATATAAGTAGAGGCCGCCCGATAGGTCGGGTAATTACCAAACCGGTTATGGTGATCCACCCGCATGCCCAGCGTAGTGAACCAACGATTCCATAGCTGGATGTGATCCTGGGCATAAAATGCAGTGGTTGTAGCAGACCGATTGGAAAACTCAGAAATAAACGGCCCGAACATACTTGAAGAATTATAAATGGAATTGCCCCATTCATGCTGCATGTTCAAACCGGCGGTCAGCGTGTTGGTGCGGTGCAGATAGAAGTTGTTCTGCACATCAAGGGCCAGCAGTTTACCTCGATAGAGACTATCCAATTTATCGAAGGGATTATCAATATCCACGTCGTTATTCGTACTCCGCCTTGAATCCGTTAAGGACAAGCGAGTGATTTGCTCAACCTTGTCATTGAACAGCTTCAATCGGGAACCGCCACTGATAGTGAAAATGCGGTTTTTACTGGTATTGTTAGGATCATCATTGCCAAACCCGCCCTCATTATCCAGATCAAAACGGGCCTGGGTAAAATTAGTGGCCAAATCCAGTAGCCAGTTCTTGAAGGGCTGGTATTCCACCCGCCCCATTAAGGTGGTGTTGTGGTAACCGTCCAGTTCCCGGTTACCGTATCGGCTACCGGCAGAAGAAAAGCCGCGCGTGTCCTGACGAGTCATATGCACAAACGATCTCAGCTTTTCACCGATATGACCGCTGGCACCGTAATCCTGTTGCAAGGTGCCGAACGAGCCCGCGCTGAGCTTGGCGTACAGGGTTGGCTTGCCTTCGCCCCGGCGTGTAATGATGTTGATTACACCGCCCATGCCATCGGTCCCATATAACGGACCTTGGGGACCGCGCATAACTTCCACCCGCTCCACCGCATCCGGGCTAATCTGATCGAGATAGTTAAATGAACGACCCGGCGAAATCGGATCATTCAAGCGTACACCGTCAATCATAATAAGCGTGTGTTCAGAATTTAGACCACGCATAAAAATGGACGAGGTACTGCCGAAACTTCCGTTTTGAACGATATCCACACCGGGGACCCCACGCAACACTTCCAGCAACGAGGTTGCCTGCCGTTGCTCAATTTGAGGACGGGTAATCACGGTGACGGAGTTACCCACTTGCTCCAGCGGCAGACCGATTTTGGTGGTGTTAATCATCAGTTGCTTGGACATGGGTTGCAACGAGGCTGGCTCCGCCTGAGCTTCCGTCGCGCCTGATGCGTCATCCTCTGATGACTCGCCCGATGATTCCTGCTGGGTGGAAGGGAGCGTATTATCCAGTTCGCCGTCTTCCAGGGCAACCTCATCCAGAACGGTGCCGTTTACAGGGGATTCTTTCGTTTCTTTTGTAGTTATTTGCGGGGGAATTATTTCCGGGGGCGCTTCGGGCGTTTCCGCGAAAGCCACGCCGGGACACCCCGCCGCTAGCACCAGACAGGCGGCAAATAAAGACGTTAAAGACAGTCTGACCAAAATGCTTTCCTTTTCTCTCAAAATTAGAAATCTAAATTGTTTAAAATTTGCTGATCGACACGCTGCATGCAAAACATTCCCATTCAGGGGATCCAAGCGCCGCTGTTGATTGAGTGCTATCGGTACGATGATTCCTATACCGACCCAAGGCCGCCACGCTCGGCCCCGGCTGAAAACTCAGCAATAATCGACAATGGGGATAGAACGAGACATCCGATATTCTCCTCTCATGCTCGTAAGAGTGGTGACACGTCCTAGTCAACCGGTTTTCTGACTTCCCACCAAAGCAGGTTACAGTTGCGGCACAGTCCTGGACTTTCACCAGGTTTCCCAAAATATGACGAGGGAATTTCAATATACCCCAGAGCGTTTTCGGAGGCAACCGCTCCGTAACATGACGACACGCCGTTTTGGTGAATAAGCGCATCCGCTCATAACGTATCTTTCTCTGGCAGGGGTTAAATAGAGCCCTGATGCACTTTTATCCGGCAGGCATCCAATCATGAAAATCCCCGCCGCGCGAAATCCATTTCCACGTTGGAAAAATCAGGCAGAGTCCGAATTCAGCAAGGCAAACCATTCCAGTATTAGCCGAATGGCGAGTCCGATGCCTCCCAAACCGGGTGATTCCGTTGAGTGCGAATGGAGTTACCATAATAGAGGTAAAATTTTCCGGCAGGCATGACCACGCTAAATTGAACAGCCGAGCAGAGATTCCGTATTTCAGGCTTTACCACAGAATTTCCATAAAACTGAACCAAGAGGAGAGCTGACCATGAGAGTGCTGCTTCCAATAGACGGTTCGGATTGCTCCAACCAAACCCTGCATTGGGCCGCAGAAACATTCAACAGGCAGGATACGCGCTATTATCTGCTGTTTGTAATTCCCGTGTTGCCGGACCTGAATACCGTAGAGTACGATATCGTGGAAGCCACGGCAATGCTGCGCAAAGCCCGCACCATTATGGAAAGCCAGGGTTGTGTCGTAGACAGGGCGGAATATGTGCTGGGAGACATTGTGGATCAGATTTGCCGCTACGCGGACGAGATTGACGCGGATCAGATCCTGGTCGGCTCTCATGGGCGAACCGGCCTTGCTAAACTACTTATGGGCAGTACCAGCATCAAGGTGTTGGAGCATAGCCACCGTCCCGTAACGGTACATCGCAATATTGAGCGCAACCAGCCTCAGCCCGAACACAACTTTTCCTCCAACACGGTATTATAGGCCTTTCCTGAATCCCGTCTTACCGGATCGCTGAAAAGACGCCCCCTTCAATCCGTTCACGGTTCACGTTTCCATGACATGGCCTGCAAGCCCAGCCTCATCCGATGCAATCTAAAAACCCAAGGCCAACCGATGAATTGTGAACCCCCACTTCACCGCATGCGACCGCCTTCTCCCCGTAGAGCTTTATAATATAACAAATCTTTATGTTCTCTTTATCCCTCTATAGGCTGAGCATTAAGAATGTAACCAATCTTGGCTTATTAGGGCTAAAAACCTTATCGTATCGTGACATTCACTCAACAATATTAAGCCCATCATTGATAGTGTTTTTGTATAGTTCAATAAACAAAATTATCCGGTTAGTGGATCGTATTAGTCAGTCGGTTAGATACCTTAACCGACGATTTTAAATACAATAATTCTTGTGGAAGCCGTTACGAAGGGGCTGAAACACGTGCTATAGGCACCTTTCCCTGTTAGGGAAGGGATTTAGGTGGAGATTAACATTTAACTGCAAAGTCATTGCCCTCTATTCATGCTGAGGGCATTTTCTTGAGCTATGGGTTACGCTTTTTTAGCGTGGTCACAGTACATCTTTCCCAGCCCCTCTATAACCGGAGGGGTTTTTTATTGCCGAAACCCAGTAGAAACAGTCGAATTAGCCCATAAAGCCGTTGTCTATCGCTGTGGGCGG
>JAJQJM010000176.1 GCA_021323475.1 Vampirovibrio sp. | reverse complement strand
CCACCTGTCAGCCCATGCTGGATTTTATTCAGGCCAACCACCTGACCCTGAAAAAGATTTTTATTACCCACACCCATATGGATCACTTGGCGGATTTGGATACTTTGCAACAAAAGAGTGAGGCGGACAGTTACGGCTCCGCCGCGGAAAATCCCCTGGGCCTGAAACCGCTGGTGCATCAGGACGGGCTGGTGCTGGGCAGCTTGAGGATTCGGGTACTGGGCACCTCCGGGCACACGCCGGGGGGGTTGAGCTATTTTATTGAAGGACTGTCCAAACCACTGGTTGTGGTAGGAGACGCTCTGTTTGCGGGCTCTATGGGCGGCGCGGCCTATGCCTATCAGGAAGCGCTTAAAAATAATCGGGAACGCATTTTATCCCTGCCGGACACTACGGTCATTTGCCCCGGCCACGGGCCTTTAACCACCATTGGCGAGGAAAAGGCCCATAACCCGTTTTTTCCGGAATTAAAATCCCTGTAAACGGAAGGAAACTCTTACCATGATTCAAAAAATCGGATTTGTCGGGGTCGGCAGAATGGGCGCTAACATGGCCCGCAGGCTGAAAGAGTGCGGCTTTGCCATTGCCGCCGTTTATGACGTGAATACCGAGTTAGCAAAACAAATTGCCGATGAGCTGAACAGCACGGCCGCTTCTCAGTTAGCGGATGTCACCCGATTATCGGACATGATTATTACCGTGGTGAGCGACGATGCGGCCATGCGCGACATTTACCTGAATCCAAATGATAATTTGCTGACGAACGCACACGGCAAATTGTTTATGAATTGCGCCACTATTACGCCTTCAGTGCATGTGGAACTGAAGCGTAAAGCGGATGAGATTGGCGCCAACATGCTGGAAACACCGATGGCCTCCAGCATTACCCAGGCCCGTGAGGGTACCCTGTACCTGATGTGCGCAGGCGATAAGGCCGTGTTTGATGCGGCTCAGCCCGTGTTGCAAAAACTGGCGGCCTCCATGATTTACACCGGCGCGCCCGGTACGGCGGCACAGGTCAAAGCGCTGGTGAATATGGTGATGAACATGAATACCGCAGCACTCGCGGAAGGCTTGGGTCTGGCGGATGCACTGGGATTGGATCTGGATTTGGTGCGCAAGGTATTTTCCCAAACCGGCGCTAATTCCCGTGTGCTGGAAACGGATGCGGAAGACATGCAAAACCGCGATCATGCCACCTATTTTTCAGCCGCACATGCCGCTAAAGATAGCGGCATTGCCCTGCAGCTCGGCAAAGAACAGGGATTGCCCATGGTGCTGGCTGCCGCCACCAAACGCCAATACGATGAGATGGTGCAAAAAGGGCTGGGAGATCTGGATAAATCCGGCATTTCGGAGCTGACCTTCAAAGACCGGAACCCGGATCTTCAGCGCGTTTCGGTGTAAGCGCCGGAATCAAAAGAATGGTCAATATCCTCCCCCAAAAACGATTGCTGCTGATTCCAGTGGCGCTGGTAGCGGCGTTCTTGCTAGCCCCTTCTCCAATTCAACCCGCCCAGTGGACTCCACCCAAAGCGCAAGCGCTGACGCCAAACTCACGCCTGGCCGGTACGGAGCGCGTTGCGCTCAAGCGGCTTCATGCGGCGGAAGATGTATTAGTAGATGCCGCACAGCGCCTCTATGTGAGTGATGGCAGCCGAATTATGCGAGTCTCTCAGAATGGCAATAATCTGGAGGCATTGGCGAATCCCGGCGGACAAAATTTGGGACTCGGCTGGTTAAATTCGGATGTGTTGGTTGTTGCCAATCAACCGTTGGGCCTGTTTACACTCAACATTCACAACAAGGCTATCCGGCATCTTTCCACGCCGGGTATCCGTTATGCCAACGCGTTAGCCGTTAGCCGGGACGGGCAAACCGTTTATTTCTCACAATCCAGCAATCGGTATTACGGTGAGTCATGGAAGTATTTATACGACCTGCTGGAGGCAAAACCCCACGGCAGCTTGTATGCGTTGAATCTGAAAACAGGCCGCCTCACCCGCTTACTGAACAACTTATATTACGCTAATGGTGTGGCGCTAAGCCCGCAGGAAGATTATTTGCTGGTGAATGAAACCTACCGCTACCGCATTCACCGCTATTGGTTGAGAGGGCCGAAAGCAGGCCAACACGATATTTTTGCAGACAATTTGCCTGGTTTTCCAGATGGATTATCGCTGGATCCTAAAACCGGGCATTATCTGGCGGCGATGTATACCGTTCGAAATCCGGTGGTGGATTGGCTGCATCAATATCCATATCTAAAAGCCCAGCTTGCTAAATTGCCGAGATTCCTGTGGCCTAAACCCAAGCACTATGGCTTGGTGGCAGCATTCGATTCAACCGGACAAATTGTTGGAACGTTCCAGGATCCTGGTGGCAAGATATTCGCCGTCAGTTCAGCCCGTCGGGTGAATAACACACTTTACCTCGGCAGCCTGCACGGTGGTTTTGTGGGCCGTTTACCGTTGCCGAACGCGACGTTGTCTATACATCCAACAAAACCAAATTAACCGGGTAATTGAACGAAGCTCAACTTAGACGCATGGTCAGGGAAATGCGTTTGCGAGGAATGTCCACTTCCAGCACTTTGACTTTCACCACATCGCCGGTTTTTACCACGGTATGCGGGTCTTTCACGAATTTATCGGCCATCATGGAAATATGCACCAACCCGTCCTGATGGACACCGATATCCACAAATGCGCCGAAATTGGTGACATTCGTCACCACACCTTCCAGTTGCATGCCCGGCTTCAGGTCCTTCAGCTCTTCCACGCCCTCCTTGAAAGTGGCCGTTTTGAACTCCGGCCGGGGATCGCGGCCCGGCTTTTCCAGCTCCGCGATAATATCTTTCACGGTCGGCAAACCGAATTGAGCATCGGTAAATTCAACGGGATTCAGGGTTTTCAGGAATTCCTTGTTGCCCATGACCGATTGAATGTCCCGGCCTTTCAGCGATAAAATACGCTTGACCACGGGATAGGCTTCCGGGTGTACCGCCGAGGCATCCAAGGGGTTCGAGCCATTCAAAACCCGTAAAAAACCAGCCGCCTGCTCAAACGCTTTGGGGCCTAACCGAGGGACTTTTTTCAGCGCATCCCGGTCTTTAAACGGGCCGTTTTTATCCCGTGTTTCCACGACACTTTTAGCCAGACTGGGCGACAAACCGGCGACATACGCCAACAACGAAGGCGAGGCCGTATTGACATCCACGCCCACCGCATTTACGCAATCTTGCACCACGGCATCCAGCATACGCTCCAGTTTGCCCTGGTTGACATCATGCTGATACTGCCCCACACCAATGGCTTTGGGCTCGATTTTCACCAGTTCGGCCAGCGGGTCCTGCAAGCGACGGGCAATGGAAGCGGCCCCACGCAGGGATACATCCAGGCCCGGCAGTTCCTTGGCAGCCAGCTCCGAAGCTGAATAAACCGAGGCACCCGCTTCGGACACCATAATTTTATGGATCTTCAACTCCGAATGACGCTTGATGAGTTCCTGCACCAGCCGATCCGTTTCGCGGGAGCCGGTCCCGTTGCCGATACTGACCAGCTCCACCTGATGCTTTTTGACCAGTTCCGCCAGCTTGGTAATACTCTTATCCCATTCATTCTGGGGGACATGCGGGTATATAACGGTTGTCTCCAGCACTTTGCCGGTTCTGTCCACCACGATGGTTTTGACCCCGGTCCGTAAACCCGGATCCAGGCCCAGCGTGACTTTATGGCCCGCAGGCGCAGCCAGCAGCAAGTCTCGCAAATTTCTCGCAAACACCCGAATGGCCTCTTCCTCGGCCTGTTCCCGAAGCTGCCCCATCAGTTCGGTTTCCAGATGCGGAAGAATTTTGCCGGACCACGCCTGCCGGACGCAATTCAGCAACCACTCATCCGCCGGGCGGTTTGCACTACGAATATTGAAATGACGGGCAATACGCCCTTCAAAATTCAAGGTAGCCTGAGCCAAATCCTCTTTCCCAAAGGCTGGTTTCAAGCTGACTTTCAGGATGCCTTCGCTTTTTCCCCGAAACAAAGCCAGCGCCCGGTGCGAGGGAATTCGCTTGATCTCCTCATCGTAATCAAAATAGTCGGAGAATTTGGCGCCTTCCTCATTTTTACCCTTCACCACCGAGGAAATCACCACGCCGGTATTCCACAGGAATTGCCGAAGCTGACCGATTAACTCCGGATTTTCGGAAAATTCCTCCATCAAAATCTGACTGGCCCCGTCCAGTGCGGCAGGCACATCCGCAACGCCGTTGTCGACATTCACGTAAGCCTGCGCCGTTTGCTCCGGCACTTGGTTTGGGTTGTTCAGCAAATGTTTTGCCAATGGCTCCAATCCGGCTTCGCGGGCAATTTGCGCCTTGGTGCGACGCTTGGGCTTAAATGGCAAATACAAATCTTCCAGCCGGGCCTTGGTATCCGCTTCCAGAATAGAGGCCCGAATCGTGTCCGTCAGCTTGCCTTGTTCCTCAATGCTTTGCAGGATGGCTTCCCGGCGTTTTTCCAGGTCCCGCAAATAATGCAAACGTTCTTCCAACGTACGCAACTGCGTGTCATCCAGCCCACCGGTAGCCTCTTTACGGTACCGGGCAATAAAGGGGATGGTGGCCCCTTCATCCAGCAACTTTAAAGTGGCGCTGACCTGGGCTTCTCGAACCTGCAATTCCTGGGCGATTTGATGACTGATGGAAATACTCATGGGGAAAACGCTCTCTCTCTTGATTTCCTTCCATCATAGCCCAGCCCAGGCATTCTTAAAACCGGCAGCCTCATGGCATGCCATGCCGTCCAAGGATCTCTGTCAGCCTATTTTCCGCTACACTGGCAGAGACAGCAGCAAAACATTTTCACCCCATGCAAATTTACGGCATCGATTTTACCAGCGCCCCTGGCAAGCGCAAGCCCATTACCTGTGCCCAAGGTAGTTTTGACGGCAATACGCTGACTATCACCGCGCTGGAGCATTTTTTTGATTTTGAGGCGTTTGAAGAATGGTTAAAACGCTCCGGCCCCTGGATTGCGGCAATGGATTTTCCGTTTTCCCAGCCGTTGCGATGGGTAAGAGATATGGGTTGGCCAACGGTTTGGGAAGCGTATGTGGCGCTTATAGCGAAAATGGCTCTGACTGAATTTGCGGACTCTATTAAGACCTACCGCAATCAGCAACCGGCAGGCGAAAAATACCATCTTCGCCCCATAGATAGAGTTGCGAAAGCCTGTAGCCCCATGATGATTGATTATACCCCGGTCGGCCGTATGTT
>JAJQJM010000058.1 GCA_021323475.1 Vampirovibrio sp. | reverse complement strand
CTTGTTGATTTCATAAGCCAGGCGCTTACGTCCCAACTTGTCTTTTTTCACAATTTTGCCGCCCAGATTTTCAACGGCCTCTTCGATCACCTTCAGGACATTGTCGGAATTGTCCACGTCCAAGATGGGTTTCAGGATAACGAACGCTTCATAAGTGTTCATGTGTAGGAAAAAACCTCCAGATCTGCTTTAAAATCTCCACAGCGTAAAAATGAGGAGAACACACAATGGATTACAAGCTAACACAAGGAAAGTCAAATTTGAATAGTCGGCATCCGGGAATGGTTACAAACCCGTTTTCGCCTCAACCTGGCATTTCGACATGATTCCATGCGTTGCTCCATTCTTTGTAACATACTGACCCGATGGAAATGACGTACAATAGTTGCAGTGGACGGAATGTCCGCCCATGTCCGTAATGAGAGCAAATCAGCCTGTTCATGCCTGCTGGGCTATCCTTCATGAATTTACGTTTTCCTTCCTTATATCGTTTTTTGCCGGTTCTGTTATCGGCCTGCCTGGGCGCTTTTGCCTGGAGCGCGGTCACCGCCCACGCCCAATCGGAGAGCTTTCTGGTCACGAACGACACGGCCCCCGCGTACCGAAAAGTACCGGAAATCGAGAACCAGCTTTACGGGCACGGTTACCCGAATCAGGCGGTTTCCCAGCGCATCAACCGGATTGAGCGCACCCTGTTCGGCGCAGCGCAGCGAGGCCCGTCGGAACTTCGCATGCGCCGGATTGAAGACCATATGCGGGAGCAAAAAAGCAAGGCCACCCTAGCGGAACAGGAACCCATCCTGGCTTACCTGGAAGAAAAGCTATTCCAGCGCACGTACCAGGACAGGCCACTGACGGATCGCATTCGGCAACTGGAAACACAGGTGTTCGGCCACTCCTTCGACAGCTACCCGCCCGCCATCCGCATCAAGAAGCTGACCTACGCCATGCCGATTATGGCGAAAGAAATTCGGCTGACCAAGGGCGATACCGTGATTGCCAGCAGTGGGCGCGTATCGCAAAGGCCGCCTCGCAACGCCGCCCCCCAGGTTGATTTAATCCAACTGGACGCCAGCAGCCCCAATACCCATGTACTTCCCGGCGGAAAACCACTGAGTACCGGTGATTATTCCCAGGCGGTGCATCGGGATTCCAACGGCGCCACCCTGCGTTGGCGCGATTTACCGATTAAAGTGTACGTAAAACCCGGCGATGTGGACCCTGCCATCTCGGCCCAGGCCATTCGTTCCTGGCAAACGGCATTTTCCGTACAAGCGGTACCCAATTCGCCACAGGCGGATGTCATTGTAGCCTGGGACAAGCCCACCTGGGATCAAAATACCACGGGCCTGCTCACCCGCCCCGTGGTGCAAGTGGATGACCAGCACAACATTCGCACCGTCATCCTGATCAGCATGTATTCCTTGCGCGGCGCCGAGCCCCGGATTCAATTGCACACATTGACCCATCAGTTGGGGCATGCCTTTGGCATTTGGGGTCACAGCGACGACCCGGATGACATTATGTACCCGGCTCTGAAGCCGGAAATGAACGATTATCCCGCCAAATGGGGATGGCGTTCGGTATCTGTCATGACGAAAGTCCAGCCCTCCGGCCTCGTGACTAGCTACCAACCTTCACAGCGGGACTTCAACACCCTTTTAAAACTCTATGACTTGCCTGTCAGCGATCTCAGCGCTTACAGCCCTTATTAAACCTTATTCACAAAACCATCCAAACGATTAGGAGCGCCCGTAGTCGTCTTCCCGACGTTCGATGTCATCTTCCCCAAAGTATTGGCCTAATTGCAGCTCGATAATTTCCACCGGCTCGCCACCGGGCTTGGCAGGATTGGCCAAACGGTGCCAACTGTGCAAAGGCACTTTAATGTAGTCGCCCGGTGCCAGCATAAAGGTATCATCATCCAGCGTAATTTCCGGGTGGCCCTGGATGACCAGCCAATGCTCTTCGCGCTTCTGGTGGCGTTGCAGGCTAAGCCGATTGCCGGGCGTGTTTATTAGCTGTTTCAACTTATAATGCGGCTCATCTTTCAGCACCGTAAAACTACCCCACGGGCGAGTCTCCGTCACCTCCGGCAGTGAAACTTCGGGCAGACCTCCCCCTTGAGCCACCTCTAGCCATACAGCCGGTTGATTCCCCGGATTTTCCAACTGCTTGGGAGCTTCCGCAAAGCACTCCATCCGCTGCGCAAACGGCACCGAAGTAATCTTAGCCTGCGCCGACACGTCAAGGTGACCACTAATCAGGAAGTTTTGACTGCGAACAACCGATGCGTCCGGATAAACAGGCAACTTTTGGCCCGGCTCCAAAGTCCACAGGCGCACCAGAAACGTGCCGGTTCCGTACAGAACCTGGGGTTGCACACTGGAGGCTTGAGAGGAGGCGGGATTAAAGGAACCGGTCATGGATTCTTTCCGGATATCACACTGTTGCGATTATACATCAGACGCGTGGGATGCAAAGGCTTACGGCCAGCAAAATCGAGCTTGCGGCCCAATGTATGTGAACAAACCTAAAGAATGCCCATCGGCTGGAGGATTTGTTACCCCACGGATGGGGGTATAACCAAAAGACAGGTGCAAGTCCAATCCGGAGATAAATCTTGGGAACGTTGAGTAAGGCGGTATACACCCTGCTTCTGCTGCTTGGGTTGGCGTTTAGCCAAAGCGGCCTTACCTGCAACGCTATGGATTACGGCTACGCACCCGTCAGCGGGCAGGTTACCTCCCCCTTTGGCTGGCGTACTGACCCCATTACCGGCAGTCCCCGCTTTCATGGCGGGCTGGATATCGCTGCCGCTGCCGGAACGCCTGTATATGCGCCCCAGGCGGGCGTGGTCATGTTCAGCGGATATTATGGCGGATACGGCAACGTGGTGGTGTTGAACCACGGTAATTCCTTATATACGGTATACGGGCATAATTCCCAACTGCTGGTCCAACCCGGCCAAAACATCAACCGAGGGCAGCCCATTGCGCTGGTCGGCTCCACGGGCCGCTCCACCGGCCCTCACCTGCACTTTGAGGTGCATTACAACCAGCAATACCTGAATCCCGTCACGTACTTGTCTTATCTGCAACAATCCGGCCCTATCATCGCCCAGGCCGCCAAGCCGGCCGTGGGCATGCCCCGCACTTACGGGGCATCTGTGGCTGGCAGTGGAACCACCAAGCGGGTATCCGTCAAAACCGTGAATCACCGACGCCCGGCCAAGAACCGCTACGGCAACGCGAATTCGGTTCAGCTCGTCAACGGAACCGATATTAAGACGATTGAATTTTAAGCCGACCGGTCCCCTGGCAACGGCTGTTAATATTCATGAACCCAGGCCATAAAAATACACCGCCGAGTTGTTTTCTGGTATCATAGAGGGGCTTTTCAAAGGGCCATTTCGCAGTCCATGAAAAGTTATTCGTGAGAAATTCTTGAAAATTTCTTCTTGAAAATTTCTTAAGGTAGTCAGGTAGAGAGTAGAGAAGAGCAAGATCTGCATGGCAGGGTCCGGTAAACCCTATTTTGAGGAAACCTGGTTTGAGGTCGTTTTCATCGCCGCCTGTTTCTTCGTGCTGTTTCTGCTGTTTTACGGATTAATGCCCCCGGTGGAAATTCACTCGGGCGTCATCCAGAACGTGGCAATGGCCAAACTATTCTCGGAAGGCCGTTTTTTAGACGCCTTCGCCCGGTTCAACCTGCCGCCGATTTATCCTTTATTATTGTCGGCCATTATCAAGTTCAAACATAGCGCCGAACTGCCCCGGCTGATTGAAAGTTTCCGCATTTTAAACCTGGCGCTGGGCATGATTTCGGTGGGCCTGGTCCACTTTTTCGTACGACGGCAAGTCGCCAAGCCCTATGTATTTATCATTACCGCGTTATACGCCCTGGCTTCCCCAACGCTGGGCATGGCGTGGTCACTCAGCTCGCAAATGGTCTACATGGTGCTTTCACTGGCCTGCCTGATTGCCATCGACATCAGCCTGAGCAAGGAATCCGCCATGGGCGGCCAGCTTTCCCGCGGTGAAATTATCGTCTGCGGGGTGTTTTTGGGCCTCAGCATCCTGAGCTGGCAAGTGGGCTACCTGATGTTGATCGCCTTCTTTTTTGTCATGGTCAAACGCTTCGGCCTGAAAAAGAGTTCCATGGTCATCGGCTGCATTATGTTGGCCCTGAGCCCGTTTGTGGGCCGCGACGTATTCTATGTCATCCGCAGTCCACAGCCATATGTGGAGCCCGCCGTTACCATTGTGCGCTCCCTGAACAACCGAGGGCTGTTTCGCACGCTGGAAACCTATGCCGATAATATCCTCATCAACCTCACCCACCATGCTATCGGCGACTTGAACCTGAGTTCGCTGGATCGGATTGCCCACCCGCCCCGGAAAACCGCCCCCAGCAATATCGGTATTACCCAGCAGGCATGGCTACGTTGGCTGATTGGCATCGTCGCCATTGTGGGCGCCGGTTACGGCCTGTATCAGTACACGGGCATCGGCTCCATTTACCTGTGCACCTACGTGATAACGGCATTGGCCCTGCTGCCGAACGCCGGGTTGAATCTGGCGTTGGTATTGCCGTTGCTGTTGTTTTACCTGTATTACGGGCTGCTTCGCACCGGGCAATGGCTGCAACGCTTGGATATGCCGCTTTTGGCCAAAATCACCGTCCCGGTCACTACCATGTGGATTATTCTGTGTACCCTGACCACCCATTTGGGCCACGCCCGTGGCGGATTCCATTATAAAAGCGCCGCCAAAGGCCACGCGCCCAAGGTAATGTACATGAGTACCGCCTCCGCGCCGGATTCTCGACTGGAAGCCGCCCAAACCACCAGCGCCCATCGCCGGGCCATGGAGTGGCTGCAGGAGCACACGCCGGAGACCGCTAAAGTCGGTGTTCCGCGCCCCGAGGCAGCCAGCGAGTTAGCCGCCGGCAAAGACAATTCCGCATCGGGCAAAGCGCGTCGCGCTGCCGTCAGAAGCGAACTGGCACAATATGATTACCTGGTGGAAGAAGGGGCATCCAAGATATCTAAAGCCAAGGCCGCTTCCGGCTTAGGGTTAAAGCTGGTGTACGAGGACGTACCGGGCCGCATTCGAATCTGGCAGGTCAATCCCGCCAACTAATCCCAATTGCTGCGGAGAGTATTTGCGCTGACCGCTGCTTTCCGTTTTAATAAAGGTATGATTTCCGATCCTCACTCTTCACCAATACCCGGCATTCAAAACTGGGGACCTTGCGGCCAACCCTGCGATCACCCGTGTGAGCAGCCCTGCGAGGAAAAAACGGCCAGCCAATCCCGCTGGGCCAATTGGCTGAAGGCCAGCCTGTTCAATACGCTGGACATCTGCTTTGATGACGTGTACCGCGAGCCCAAGAAGATTCTAATTGTAGGCGGTTGCCGCCAGATGGATCTGTCCCAGCACATTGCTTTATTGCTGCCGGCGGCGGAAATCACCCTGGTGGATCCTGATGAAGCCGTGGTGAAGAAGGCGCAGGAGGAAATCTGCTGCCGATTTAAGTTTGTGCCGGCCAGCCTGGAAGCAATGCCGTTTGATGCCGACCAGTTTGATTTGACCATTGCCCACAACTTTTTTGCCTATCCGCAACAGTGGGAAAAAGCCCTGTCGGAAATTGGCCGGGTCACCTCAGGGAACCTGTTCCTGAGTGTTCATCGGCCTTTCCTGTGGTCCATTGCCAAGCGGTTCCGCAGCATTTGCCGGGCGATGACGGATTTGGGAATTACCCTGCCCAACCGTTTGCCGGAAACCTTTGACATGCTGACCCATATCCACCTGTACGCCAAGATTAAAACCAAGCTGGCTCCGTTCCCCTGGACGGTTTACATGGCCCAGATGCGTCCCAACCGGGAAGAGAAACTGACCTTAGCGTCCTGATAGAGTTTTTTTGCAAGAGGGTTGCCTACGTGGGCCAAATCTTCGTGTGCAAGTTTGGTAAAAGCCAAACGATACGGGCTTTTGGGACTCAGGAAAAAAAACCAACTTTACATTTCTTAAACTTCTAACATCGAAATCCAAATAATTGTTTTTATCCAAATACAGAGAGCAGATTGCTCAACTCAACTTCTACTACTACTTCTATCTTCCTACTACTTTATCTACTCAAACAAGTTTCCCGCCACCGGCGGGTTTTTTATTGCCAAAAAGCAGGAACCGCGCAGAGCAATTCTGCGCGGTTCGACTATCTATCAAGCTTGTTCTAAATGGCCGCCGGAACGCGAGGACCGGCAGAAACCAGATGTTCCACGCTTTCGAACTTCTTGAAGTTCTCGGTGAACATCTGGGCCAGCTCTTCCGCCTTTTTATCGTAGGCGGCTTTGTCTTCCCATTGGCCACGCGGGTTCAGAATTTCAGGCGGCACACCCGGGCACGCCTTGGGAACCAGCACGTTAAAAATGGGGTGCGCCTCAAATTCCTGCTTATCCAGCTCCCCGTTCAGCACGGCGGTTACCATGGCGCGAGTATGTGGAATGCTCACCCGTTTACCAACGCCGTAGGGGCCGCCTTGCCAGCCGGTGTTAATCAGGTACACGCTGACTTTGTGCCTTTGAATGCGCTCCGTCAGCATTTTGGCGTACACGGCAGAGGGCAACGGCATGAACGGCGCTCCGAAACAGGTGGAAAACGCGGCTACTGGCTCGGTAATGCCTTGTTCGGTGCCGGCCAGCTTGCTGGTATAGCCGCTGATAAAGTGATACTGGGCCTGATCCTCAGTCAGTTTGGAAACCGCGGGTAACACGCCGAATGCATCGGCGGTCAAGAAAATCACCGCGTTGGGGTGGCCCGCCATGCCCTTGGGATCAGCGTTAGGGATATACGAGATCGGGTAAGCAACGCGACTGTTCTCGGTAATGGTGTCATCATCATAATCAAATTCGCGGGTCTTGGGGTTCAGCACAATATTTTCTGCCAAGGCGCCGAACTTGATGGCATCCCAAATTTCCGGCTCATTCTTCCTGGAAAGACGAATCGTCTTGGCATAACAGCCGCCTTCAAAGTTGAATAAGCCCTTGTCGGACCAGCCATGCTCGTCGTCCCCAATCAGGACACGCTCTGGATCGGCGGACAGTGTGGTTTTCCCGGTACCGGAAAGGCCGAAGAATACAGCAGACTTTCCATCTCGTCCCACATTCACGGAACAATGCATCGGGAATACGTTCCGCTTGGGCATCAGGTAGTTCATTACACTAAAGATGGACTTTTTCATCTCGCCCGCATAGCGCGTGCCCACCACCAGTATTATTTTCTTCTCAAAGTTCAGGATAATCGCCGCCTCGGAACGGGTGCCGTCCGTTGCCGGATCCAGTTGCAGGCTGGGCGTACAGATAACGGTAAACTCCGGTTTAAACGTTTTTAGCTGCGCTTCCGTAGGACGGATGAATAACTGGTGTACAAACAGGTTTTGGGAGGCCAATTCATTAACAAACCGCACGGACAGTGCATAATTGGTATCCGCCCCGGAAAACCCATCGAAGATATACAGGTTTTTATCCTGCAAGTGGGCTTGAACCTTCTTGAAGACTTTATCAAACACATTCGGTGTGGTGGCTACATTGACTTTGCCCCAGCCAATGTCATCGTGAATATCCGCTGTGTCCACAATAAACCGATCACTCGCCGCTCGCCCAGTAAATTTCCCGGTGTTTACAGATAATGTGCCGGCCTCCGACAGGATCCCCTCACCATTGGCAAGGGCTTTTTCCACAAGCTCACTTACAGGCAATTGATATGCCTGGGATCCAGTGGTTTTCAATCCTGTGTAACCTACGTAGTCGGTCATTTTGAGTCTCCTCTGGGCAAACGCTACTGAGTGTTTATATTACCCAACACATATATTAAAACCAATGCGTAAACGCGCATTGCTAGTTAATTTGCGCTATGTTTAGTTGCGTTTTCTCACATCGAATCCGTTAAATGGCTCAATCCCCTTTTCAGCAGAACATTTCCGCAATGTTGAACCAACCGATTTTCGTTCCTCTTTTATGAAGAAACATGGAATCGCCCCCGAGCCATACACAACCCGGACAGATTGAACATCCGGTTTTACCACGGTAAAGTAAAGCCATCGACCGATATTGAGCAAACGAGGCTGATGCGATGAATATTGAAGATCCGCGTTGGGAGGAGTATGAAAACCGGTTCCGCTCGCTGGCGGAAAACGTACCGCTTCAGAAAGGCCCGCAGCCGGAGCTGGCATCCGCCCAACTGTTGCTCTGCCTGTATGGCGATAACGGCCTTCCGCCGGAGCAGGAGTTTGATGCGCTGAACAGGCTGGAACAAGCCTTGCCCCAGCTCAAGGGAACCGAAATGCAGACCGCCTATTGGCAAGATATTGTTCTTTATTTACCCTAGTCATTCACTTTCGGACTAAGTGCTCGGTACAAGTCGCTCCCAATCAAAGAAACCAGAATACTTTCCGCCTCTTCTTTCCCCGTTTTCAAAGCGGTCGTGGTGATCTTGGCGATATCCTTCATATTCGGAGGCTGATCCACTTGGCTACACACAATTGAATAGATCTGCAACAGGCCAAACGTATCCCCCAGCTTGTATGCGATTACAGAAAGACCGATTTCCGGCAGGCTGTATAACATTCCCACCGCTTTATGCAGCGCCGGTTCCTGATCGTACCAGCGTCTGCGCCGTTGACCGAAACGATACAAACCCGTCAATGCCGTTAAGCCAATTGAGTTGATGCCTCGATTCTTACGATCCTTCAACTGGATTTCCTTGCGCAGCTTTTCACAAAAGTTGATCAGGGTACGCGCGCAAAATTCCCTCAACTCCGGTTGCTGCATTCCCTGAATCTGCTTTATCAGACGGGGGCAAGCCGGATCCCGATCGTACCACCGGTTATTCATGTCAAGCCCTCGATTTCCTTTACATGCGTTTGAATCAGCGTATCTTCATTTTATTATGATACGCATTGGCGTTTTCGAGGAAGGTATCCCAATCGAAAATAGCCGCTTCGCTTTTCGGAATATGCCATTCAGCGTTCCAAAAGCAAAAAAACCACGTTTAGAGAGACTTACAGCAGAAGAAGGCGGGATATATGCCGACAGACATTCAAACCGAATCCACTCTGGCTCAGAAAATCCGGGATTGCTACAGGCAGCCCTTCCTCGATCTGGTGTTCCAGGCGCAAGAAGCCCATCGACGCTTCCACCCCAGAAATGAGGTGCAACTCTGTACGCTCGCCAATATCAAATCCGGCAACTGCCCGGAAGATTGCGCTTACTGCCCGCAAAGCGCCCGCTATAACACGGGCGTTGAAACCTGGGACTTGCCTTCACTGGATGAAATCCGGCAGCAGGCGCAAGAGGCCAAGGCCAACGGTTCCACCCGGTTCTGCATGGGCGCTGCCTGGCGCACCCCGCCCCACCAGAAAGCCTTCGAGCACGTATTGGGCATGGTCAAAGTAGTCGTAGAAGAAGAGATGGAAGCCTGCGTAACCCTGGGCATGATCAACGCCGAACAGGCCAAAGCGCTGAAAGAGGCCGGACTGACCGCCTATAACCACAACATCGATACGGCTCCCAGCTATTACCCGGAAGTGATTTCCACCCGCACGATTGAAGATCGCTTTGAAACCCTGAAAAACGTGGCGGCTGCCAATATTCAGGTATGCTGCGGCGGTATTTTGGGGATGGGTGAATCGGTTGAGCACCGGATGGAATTCATTCAGACCTTGTGCGAAATGGAAACACCGCCGGAATCCGTACCCATCAACTGCCTGGTTGCCGTAGAAGGCACCCCGCTTGCCGATCAGCCCCCGGTAGATCCGTTTGATCTGGTGCGCACCATTGCCACGGTTCGTATTTTCCTGCCCACCACCAAGGTTCGGCTGTCTGCCGGGCGCTTGAGCATGAGCGATGAAACCCAGGCCTTGTGCTTTATGGCCGGCGCCAACTCCATTTTTACCGGAGAAAAGCTGCTGACAACCAATAATCCCGGCATTAATCGCGATCAGGAGCTGTTGATGAAGCTGGGCCTTACGGCTCAGGCTATGCCGGCTGAGGTTTAAACACCTTTATCCATGAAAAAAATCTGCTTTTATTCACGCTGCTTTTCCAGTATGAATGAGTAATGTCATAGAGATTCGGAGATATCTGCTATGTACCAAAGTGTTTCGTTTGCCCCCCGGATGCATGCGCAGCAATTGATGAACGCACAGGCTCAGCAGGCTCGCATGGCCAACCGCTCTGTTACATTTGGCCGCCAGGAAGCTCCAGTTCATACTCAGGCACCACTGATGACGCTTCCTCCTGTCAAAGAACCGGTCAAGCCCCAGCAAAAAACGCCTGTAAAGCTTGATACGGCAGCGTTAAAAACAGCGCTCTCCACTCTGGTGGATAACGTGACCCATTTGCTGCAAGGCAAGGACGTACAAACCGCCCTGAAAGAGATGAATTCCAATTTGGCAGGGCTGGCCAAGAACAAAGACCTGCCTCCTGTGGAAAAGGTTAAGTTGAACCTGTTCCAGCAGTTGGTACCTACAAACGATGAAAGGCTGGCACATTTGCTCCAGCGCGTTACGCAAGGATTGCAGCGCTACAACCAAATTTTAAGCCAACCCAACGCTAAAGAAGGCTTACTCAAAGGATTAAGTCACTTCAATCTGGCTATGCAATCTCCAGAGTTGAGAAAAAGAATCAATATGCAAGCCCAGTTGCGTTCCCAGCACCAAAAAGAAATGCAGGCATTGATTCCCACCGACTTATTCATGAAACGGACAGCCGGCTCATAATAGGTGCTTGCAAACCCAAATTTTAAAAAGCCCAGTTACCTATAAAATGACTGGGCTTTTTTAATGTCCATACGGGGTTATGCATTACAGACAGAAGTGGTGAGAGCAGGCAAGTCGGTTTAAAAAAGAAGACCTCTCCGACCTGGAACGTTAAGATTTTATTCACCGAATTAAACAACTGGTAAACGCTTTGCTTTCCAGATACCATGGAACGCGCAATTCAATGTGGGGCTTGCTCGATTCAAGGCAAGCGATGGTAACTATCGGAGATTCATCTATGCAAATGCCTGCCCTTTATTTTGGTAGAGCCGTGTCCACTACTCAGCACGGCAACCGCAATACACCGAAGCCGCATCAGCCGGTAAATTCAGCGTACCCAACAGAAAAAAGGATGGATACGCTAGAGCGTAACCTAAAGACGGCTCCACTGAAAGCCAGCACCCAACAGCCAACCAGCCAGAGCAAGAAAGTGCATTTCCACGAGCCGGTGGAAATCGTACCCCTAGCAAATGGACGGACCCTGGCTATTAACCGGCAGGCGTTTACGGATATTAAGCTATTGGAAACAGACCTGCAGCGCCAGTTTAGAACCCTTAAACGGCAATCGGCACAGTGGTTCCGCATTAGCGCCACCAGCAGAACCCGGGTCATCACCGAGCAGATACTGATGACGGAACAATCGAAAAAAAACCGGCGAAATCGTTACCAACTGCGGCACGACGTAGAACATTTACTGAAAGGCTTTGGCCCTGAAACCGATACAGTGACTTGGGAATTCCTGAAAATTTTGAGGAAACGGCTCACAGACTCCGCCCAGAAGACCCAAGAGGCAATTGGCCGCTTACGGAAACTGCAGCTGCTGAACCCGCTTGGCCCTAACAAGCAGCTACTAACCATGCAAACCACATTGCAGCGGTATACCGAGGCCCTGGGCCGACTTTTTCCGGATAATGCGCTACGGCCCGCACAAACAACCGATATGCCTAAGTAAAAAGAGGACATTCAGATTGAATGTCCTCTTTATGGTGCGAGTTCTGGGATTCGAACCCAGGACCTATCCCTTAAAAGGGGAGTGCTCTACCACTGAGCTAAACTCGCTAGGCGGGTGACGGCTTCGAAAAAAGCAATTGCTCAATCGAATAGATAGTATTCTATCGGTTCAACCGCCCGCGTCAAGCAAAGATTACGCAATAACCTTTTGTACCGGCTGCAACGCCCGTTTACCCGCTGTAATGGGGTTTTCCAGCAGAATGGTCTGGCTGCGTTCCGGGCCAACACTGACAATCGACAAGCGGCAGCCAATCAGTTCGCTGATTCGCTCCAGATAATGACGGGCCTCTACCGGCAATTCCTCGTAAGAGCGGGCGTCTTTTACGGAACCTTGCCAGCCCGGCAGGCTTTCGTATACGGGCTCCACGTTTTTCAAGGCTTGCAACTGAGACGGGAAGTGGGTCAGCAGTTCGCCGTTTTCCAGGTTACGGTACGCGGTGCAAATCTTCAGTTCCGACATGCCGTCAAACACGTCCAGCTTGGTGATAGCCAGTCCGTCCAGTCCATTCACCTGCACACTGTACTTGGCAATCACGGCATCGAACCAGCCGCAACGACGCGCCCGGCCCGTAGTGGTGCCAAACTCCTGGCCGATTTCCAGCAATTGCTTGCCAACTGCATCGCTCAGTTCCGTGGGGAAGGGCCCTTCCCCGACGCGGGTGGTATAGGCTTTCATAACCCCGATGACCCGGTCAATCTGGGTCGGTCCAACGCCGGAACCGGTACATGCCCCGCCTGCCGTGGCGTTAGAACTGGTCACAAACGGATAGGTTCCGTAATCCACGTCCAGCAAAGTACCTTGGGCGCCTTCAAACAAAATATTCCAGCCTTTTTGCAGGGAATCATGCACCAGCACCACCGTGTCATCCACAAAAGGAGCCAGCTTTTCAGCGTATTCACGGCACCAGTTGTACAGTTCATCCACGGTATGCGTGGGCAAATGCGGATAGCACTTTTCAATCAACTCGTTTTTGGCTTCCAGAATTTGGCTTAAACGCTCCCGCAATACGGTTTCGGATTCGTACAAATCACCGATCCGCAAGCCGTAACGACCCACCTTATCCATATAGGTCGGGCCAATGCCCCGGCCGGTGGTGCCAATTTTCTTATCCGCCAGGGCCGTTTCCTGCGCCTTGTCCAAATCGGTATGGAACGGCAGGGTCAGGTGTGCCCGGTTGCTCAGTTTCAAATTCTTGGTGTCGTAGCCTTTGTCCCGAAGCTCCAAAATCTCACGCAGCAACACTTCCGGGCTGATCACGGTGCCATTGCCAATCAGGCAGAGTGTATCGCCATATAGCATGCCCGAAGGCACCAGATGGAACTTGAATACGTCATTTCCGTGCTTGACGGTGTGACCCGCATTGCAGCCACCCTGGCAACGAACCACCACATCGGCTTCCGCAGCCAGCAGGTCGGTGATTTTCGCCTTCCCTTCATCGCCCCACTGAGCGCCTACCACCACCACATTGGCCATCGGATCCGTTCCTCCAGAATTGATTGCGTTTAAGTGCGTACACCAGTAAAAAACGAAAAGCACTTTTGCCTTGCCCGGCTGTTTACACGCGTCAGAGTTTTAATTCTGCAAACTTGAGCAATTACTGACTGAAACCTGCAACAAACGCCATAAAAGCGGTGCAAGCCGGTACGAAACGAGCGGGTACGCAAAAGCCAGAGGCAGTATAGGACAAGCTACTACGTGAGTCAATGCGCCTGCCGAGCAGAAACGGGCCGGGCATTTGACCCTTTCAGACATGAGCGGCCCCTGTAAATCATGCTCCTCCGCTTCAACCGATCAACAAACATCGACTTGACTTCATATTGCTTGCGCTATAATAGTATCGTTCAATCGCACGATGAATTATTCGGATGCGTGGCAATCCCCTTGTGGAGAGGTGGCTGAGCGGTTGAAAGCGGCTTCCTGCTAAGAAGTTATGGGGCCTTAAAGCTCCATCGAGGGTTCGAATCCCTCCCTCTCCGAACTAAAAGCCCTCTTGGTACACCAAGAGGGCTTTTAGTTTCTTCTGTTTAAGGCCGCATAGACAGGTGAAAAGCCGCGACCCGGTTCGGCCGCGGCTTTCTTCGAAGGTATTTGTTTCCGGTACGATTCTACCGGATTCAAAAAATCAATGACGGTTACGCAAAGCGGCCCCGCTCGCCCATGAACATGCCCAGCAGGCTGGTCATCAGGGCCAGCAGCAACGAGCCAACCAGGGCATTCAGGAAGTTGGTCACCTCGAAACCGGGCACCATCCAGGCCACCAGCGCAAACAACATGGCGTTAATAATGAACGAGAACAGGCCCAAGGTCAGCAAGTTCAACGGCAACGCCAACAAGGACAGGATAGGGCGTATAAAGAAATTCACCAATCCCATCACAAAGGCGGCTATCAGCGCCGTTCCAAAGCCGGCAATCTCCACGCCGGGCAAAATCGCATCAACAATCAGCAAAATTACGGCGGTGAGAACCCAGTACAGTAAAATCCCTAAAAGCATAATTCCCTCCCCATTAGCGATAACCCTGCCACGTGCCACACGGCAAACGCAATCGGCCGAATTACGAAACGCTTCCCGGCGCTTACAACCAATGACGTTCACGTCATCATCACACCGGTCATTTTCATTATCGGGGTACTCAACCACATTCACAATTCAACAACCGGCTAGCTTCCCAATCCCCAATCCGGTTACCCCGCCACTGCCCTTCGGATCCCAAACCCTTATGCCAGCCGGTAAACCAAACGACGTCAGCAGACTAACAACAGTCGGCTATCGAATTTTTCGGTAGATGTACTGATCGACATGCGGCTTTTTTTCGCAGGATTCCAGCCATGCCAGAAACTCTTCCTGGGATTGACGCAACCGCAGGAAGTTCTCCACCGCAGCCATATCCGACAAACTTACGGCCGGGGGAGCCAGATTAACCGGGTTGTTGAACTGTTCCGCACTCATGATGGAGACCCTCTAAACTTATATCATATAGATATAAAAACGAAATCCATTTTCAAATTGCCTGAAACAAGCGGTTCAGCCCGTCAATTAGCCAACGGCTTTACCAATGGTTCAGAACGTATTTTTCAGGACAATTTTCATCGCCTGCCCGGCCTCCACCCGCTGCAAGGCGGTTTCAAAGCTGGACATGGGCAGAATATCGGTAATCAACGGACGCGGATCAATTTTGCCCGTACTCAACAATTCCAATGCGGATTTAAAATGGTGCGGCGTATGGTGAAAGGAGCTGACCAGCTTGACTTCATCGTAGTGCAAACGCCGGGTGTCCAACGTCACGGTGCTTCCACCGGGGCAGCCACCGAACAAATTAACCATCCCCCCTTTGCGCACCAACCGAACGGCCCGCTCCCAGGTTTCAGGACGGCCAATGGCCTCGATCACCACGTCAAATCCACGGCCTTCCCGGGTAAATTGCTGTCGAATGGCTTCATCGCCCTCGAATTCAGTCGCAAATTCAGTCAAATTCACCTGCGCGTCCGCCTGGCCAAAATTACGGGCCAGCGCCAGTTTATCCGCATTACGGGCAATGGCGGTTACATGCGCCCCTTTAAGCTTTGCCGCCCGCACCATTAGCTGCCCAATCGGCCCCAGCCCCATCACCGCCACCCGATCACCAGGCATGACACGGGCCTGTTCCAGTCCATGCAGGCAAACGGCCAAGGGTTCGGAGAATGCCGCCACTTCAAACGGCACATAATCAGGAATGGCGTAGGTATTGTAACGGGCAATCTGGGCGGGAACGCGAATGTATTCCGCATAGGCCCCGTTCAGCAGATCCAGGTTATCGCACAGGTTGGTCTGGCCTTTGCGGCAGTAAAAACACTGGTAACAGGGGGCGGAATTAGCCGCCACCACCCGGTCACCCACCTGAAAGCGACAGGTTTCCTCGTCATCGTCATAAATTTTTACGACCGTTCCCGCAAATTCATGACCGAATGGTGAGGGAAAATTCTTCAGCAATACCGGATGCCCCCGGCGATAACACTTGACATCCGTCCCGCAGGTTAACGCGGATTCCACTTTAATCAGGATTTCGCCGGGCCCAAGCGTCGGAACTGCCGTCTCTTCATAGCGCACATCGTTCGGCTCGTAAAAAAGAGCCGCTTTCATTTGGGAAGGCAACTGCCCAGATTCAAATACAGGCTGTTGATGAGGAAGAACGGGACTGCTCATAACGCGGAGTCTCCCATACGGATGAATACTTTAATGGCCTGCCCGGAACGGTAAAGTTCAAAGGCGTTTCCAATTTCGGGAAGCGGCATGCTATGGCTCACCAGGGGAGCCACATTGATTTTACGGTTAAAAATAGTGTGGGCCGCATTTTTCAAGTCCTCCAGCGATGGGGAATAGCTGGTAATCAAATTGATTTCCCGAAAATACAGACGACTGGGATCAACCGTAGTGCCCTCCGGGCCGCTGGCAAAACCGATCAGGGTGCCGCCATCCCGCACCAGGGCCAACGCCATCTCTATAGTTTTGGGGTTGACTACGCTAAGAAAAACCGTATCCACCTTGCCAACCGACAAGTGCCGCTTCAGCACTTCGTCTAAACGTTCCCGCTCGTTAACCGGATGGAATGTATCCACCACAAACGCCTGGGAACGAGCCAATTCCAGGCGACTGGTGTCCAAGTCCACTCCGTAGACTGCGTAACCGTCATTCTGGTAAACCTGGGCAGCCATCAACCCGATGAATCCAAGCCCAACGATTAATACGGAACCATTTACCTGCGGCCCTCCCCGCTGAACGGCGCGCAGCACACAGGCCAATGGCTCCACGCAACTGGCTTCCGCCGGGGTAATGCCAGCCGGAACTTTATAGGCCGTATGCAATAAATGATCTTCCGTCAGCGCAATGTATTGAGAAAACCCACCCGGATTCAAGTTGGTACTCTTGAACTGACGGCACATGGACTGGCTATCGTTCAGGCAGTAATGGCACTTCCGGCAGGGTACATGGTGCGCAGTCACAATCATATCGCCCAGCTTCCAGCCACTGGGATGCTCATCGTCCAATGCCTCAATAATACCCACCACTTCATGCCCCAGTACACTGCCGGGATTGGCCTTCTGGTTCACGAATTTGTCCAAATCCGAACCGCACAGGCCGCAACCAATCACCTTCACCAACGCACCCTTTGGGGGCAAGGCAGGAACAGGCATTTGGGCAAGCCCAATCTGGTAATCATCCTGAATTGCGGCTACAAGCATGAAAGAGTCTTTCTATTAAGGAGATAAAAAATGTTGTAAGGAGATAAAAAATGTTGGCGTTTTTAAACGCGACTGACCGGATTTTTTCCTGATTTATCACTGAAGATGATATCCTAATAAAAACTCAAACGCACCCGGATTGCCAAGCGCAAGCGGGTTGCCAGAAGGAGACCTGCCTATGGAATCGTCACAGGACATTGCCAAACAAATCAACGAGCGCGTGAAGGTAAGCGATGTCGTTCGCAACCCGAAAGCGTTTTCAAACCTCCAGGGCAGCTATACATTTGAAGATTTAAAAACCGAAGGCCCGCTCGCCTGCGAATGGTCGATTCAGCCCGAAACCACCGGCCTGAACATTCGCGGCCACCTGAAAGGCACTATGGAATTGGAATGCGTCCGCTGCCTGGAGCCATTCCCGGTGCCTGTGAATGTGGAACTCGATGAGCACTACGTGTTTGACCGCTACGTGGATACTTCCGAAAAGGAAAAAGAACTCCAGTCCGAGGACTTTTATGAAATTGTCAATGAAGAAGGCCATCTGGACCTGAAGGATCTGGCTCACCAGTTCCTGATTCTGGAAGCGGAAAACCAGCCCGCCTGCGGACGTTCCGAGTGCCGTTTTGCCTGAGCATATCCGGTAAAGCGATCCGCCCCCTTGTATCATGGGGACTTTTTTGTAAGAATCGTCGCTACGTATCTGTGTCCTGGATCTGTTAAAGCAGATCCGATTGAAATAGAGGAATTCTCCCCATGCCAGTTCCCAAGAAGCGTGTTGGTCACTCCGATCAGGCTCATCGTCGTGCCAACTGGAAAGCCACCCTCGCCGCCAAAACCACCTGCCCTCACTGTGGCACCGTAAAACTTCCCCACACGCTGTGCATCGCCTGCGGCTATTATAATGGTCGTGTGGTCAGCGAGAAGTTTCACGCTCATCACGAACATTAATTTGTTTAATATTGGGTAAAGAAAAACATTACAATGGCTAACCACCCCATCCGAATCGCGGTCGATGCCATGGGAGGCGATCATGCGCCCCAGGAGATTGTCAGCGGTGCCGTGCAGGGAGCGCGGGAATATGGGGTGGCTGTGCTATTGGTTGGCCCACCGGACATTCTGGAGGCGGAACTCAAGAAGCATGACACCAACGGCATTGAGTGTGAAATCGTCCCTGCCTCCGAAGTTATTGAGATGGGCGAATCTCCCGCAACCGGCCTGCGTAAAAAGAAAGACGCATCTATTATCGTCACCGCCAAATGCGTTAAAAAAGGCGAAGCGCAAGGGATGGTGGCTGCCGGTAGCACCGGTGCCGCTATGGCGTCCGCCCTTTTATACGTTGGCAGGATTGAAGGGGTAGACCGACCCGCCATTGGCGTCCTTCTGCCGTCCTTCTCCAAGTCCTGCCTGCTGATTGACGCTGGGGCCAATGCGGACTGCACCCCCGAAATGCTCACCCAGTTCGCGGTGATGGGCAACATATATATGCATAACGTACACAACATCGATAAACCGAGAGTAGGGTTGCTGAATATCGGAGAAGAAGAGGGTAAGGGCAACTCGTTTGCTCATACCGCCTTTGAACTGCTGGAAAAAGATACGCGTTACCACTTCATCGGCAACGTTGAAGGACGCGATCTGTTTATGGGTGGCGCCGATGTGGCCGTAACCGATGGTTTTACCGGCAATGTCGCCCTGAAGTCCGCCGAAGGCGTGATGAAAATGTTCGGCGCGACCTTAAAAGCCGAAATGAAGCGGACGGTTCGCACCAAGATGGGCTACCTGTTGGCAGAACCGGCGTTGAAAGCCTCCATTAAGCGGGTGGATCCCGAAGAGGTGGGTGGTTCCCTATTGCTTGGCATTAAAGGTGTTTGCGTCATCAGTCATGGCGGTAGCAAGGCCCGTGGCATCAAAAACGCCATCCGCGTTGCAAAAGAAGCCGTCGTCGCCGATGTCCTCGGCAAAATCAGCAACCAGATACGAGAAGGAATCGATTTTCATGAGCACGCCTCAGAATTACTCTGATGATCACCAGACCGGAGAGCAAAACGGGCACGTGAATGGCCGTCAACCGGAACTTCCCCCAGTGGGAGGCTATGGCGTCAGCATGGCGGGTATTGGCGCATATGTGCCCAACCGTTGCATTTCCAACGAAGATATCGCCACCTTGGTAGATACATCCGACGAATGGATTCAGACCCGCACCGGGATTAAAACCCGTCACGTGGTTTCCGGAGATGAGAGCGTTGCGGATCTCGCCATTGAGGCTTCCAAACAAGCCTTGGCCAGCGCCGGCATGGATGGTTCCGAGATTGACCTGATCATTGTCGCCTCTTCCACCCCCGATACGATTTATCCGGCAGTGGCCTGCCAGGTTCAAACCGCAATCGGCGCAATCAACGCGGCCGGTTTCGATATGGCGCTGGCCTGTTCCGGTTTTGTTTACGGGCTGGTTATCGCCCAACAGTTCCTGAAAACCGGCATGCACAAAACCGCATTGGTGATTGGGGCCGATATTCATTCCCGGTACACCAACTGGCACGACCGCAATACGTGCATCCTGTTCGGTGACGGCGCTGGAGCGGCTATTTTAAAGGCGGAACGCGGCGGTGTGGATAATATGTTGGCCAACGATCTGCATCTGGACGGCAGCAAGGGGATGGAACTCACCCTGTTCACCCAAGCGGAAAACTGCCCGCTGGTGGAACCGAAAACGCCGGTCAACGATTATGTGTATATGAACGGACGTGAGGTCTTCAAATTCGCGGTTGGGGTGGTTCCTAAGTCCATTCAACATGCGCTGGACCG
>JAJQJM010000175.1 GCA_021323475.1 Vampirovibrio sp. | reverse complement strand
AACACCCCCCATTTGGCCCAGCAACTGCCAACTTACTAATAATTTTGGTCACTTTCCCTTGATACCACGTTGGCCGATTGAGCTTATGGTTGCCATTGCCATTCCCTGTCATTGCGAGGCGTGAAACGACGAAGCACTCTGCCGGGGCGCACTCTTTCAATGGACATAGGCCGCACATTGCCGCGATTCTGCGGAGCGGTTGCAATGGCAACAACAGGATCGTGAATGACAGAGTCCCAATGACAGCGCCGTATGTCGCGAAGGAATACTGCCTTTAATCCATTTTAAAACTGAGCGGACGGGTCAAGAACGACAGCAGTTTGTATTGCATGGCCCAAAAAGAACTCCACAGGGTGAGTAGCGGGGCAAAAAAGCCTGTGGGCGCTGGTTGGGTCGGCGCAGGAGAGGCCGGAATATTGGGCTTTTGCACCATAATTTTACGGATGGGAACTTTGGTTTGGGTGGCGCCCACCGGCGGCAGATTGCGCTCTTTGCGCCGACTTAGCACCGTCTCGTCTTCCATCACGGGGCGGTAGCGCTCCGCAACGATTTTATCCCAATTGTGTTCGGTATCCACAAACTTCATGCCATTCTGGCGAATCTGCAACAATCGCTCTGGCGCTGTATTTAAAGCCCGCTGCATGGCATCCAGCAATTTGCCGGACTCCACTTCATTCACGTTTCGGTCGGCCTCAGACAGGGTGAAGATTTGAAGCAGACGTTGCTTCGTGGTCGGACTTAAGCGGCCCGTGCTTTCCACATCGTTTTTCAATTTGGTCAGTTGAGTGATTTCATGATTCAGGGCGCGGGCTTTCTGAATCATGGCGTGTTTCTTCCGGATTTCCGCCTGCTCATCTTGAACCGCCTGGCTGAAGAATGCCTGAACGGCCTGCTGAGACTCCGGCTTTAAGGATTTAGTCGTTTCAATTTCCTGCTGCCATTGCTCAATCGTCTTGATGGTTCGGGAAAGCGCTTCGGACTTGACGTCCAGTTCAGCATGCTTGGCTTTGTCCTGCTGCGCGGTAAACAGTTTTTCGTGCTCCACCGCCTTCAGCAAACGGCTTCGGTGCGCAATGGCCTGCTTAATGGCAGGATTCAGAACGGTCATGACTTCAGCGTTCGTCAGGGTAGGCTCATATCCCAATCTGCGCTTGGCCATTTGAGCATAGCTCAGCACATTGGCAGCCTTGGTTGTGTTCAGGGCATCCAGCATTTTCTGGGATTCCGGCTCAGTCTTTTCCGGCACCTGAGTCGGGTTAAACCCTAACGGCAGCTCTTTCTTAAGGTTGCTCAACCGGCCCTTGCGGCCACCGATACTATCCTTCAGCTTTTGGGTCAGGCTTGTCACCCGCTGATCATAGGTCAGTTTCTGAGCGCTCGTATCCGGCGAGTCCACCTGGTTAATGGCGTCAGCGGCTTCTTCGCACTCCTGGCGACGGTCGATATAATCCTGATACGCCTGCAGGTTCAAGGGCGCCATCAGGAAGCCGTTCTGCTGATCGGACTGCCAGCCCCAGACCTTCTCCCACTCGCCGGATTTCTTCAAAGCCGCCACTTGCTGAGGATTATCCAAATCAATGCCATAAGCGGCCAGAATGCCTTCTTTGCTGTCGGCGATACTGGAGCGCAGACCATCAACGCCATGAACGACGGGGATGCTGGACATTTTCATGGCTTCCAACTGGGTCAAGCCATAAGGCTCATAAATACTGGGCAGTACCGTTAAATCGCCCCCGGCGGAGAGGTGTTTGATATCATCCGGCCCGCCAAATTGATTGGGCATATAAATCTGACCGGGGTAATCATGCAGCATCTTCTTAATCCATTGCTGCATGGCTTTGTCGGAAGTATCCCCATACACCACAAATTGCAGTTTCTTTTCCTTGTCCTCGGCAAGCAGTTTTTCCATACAGTATTGCACCAGGAAAAAGCCTTTTTGCCGTGGTTCCAGGCGGGCCGCCCAGCCGATAATAGTGGCGTTGGGGTTCACGTTCAGCCCCAGCTTTTTCTGCAAGGCTTCTTTATTGGCTGCTTTGAACGCCTTGATGTCTTCCAGACTGGTGGATTTCATCGGTTGGAACTGAAAATCCTGAATTTTCTCTACGGATTTCAGAAAATTCGCTTTGGCCGTTTCAATGTCCTGTGCGCTCTTATTCTGGGTTTTCAGCTTGTTCTCAAGCCCTTTCAGCGAATTTTCCACCCATATCTTTTTATTTTGAGACAACGCAGGCGCCGCACCCTCTTTTAAAGGGGTAAAATCCGCGCTCAACCCGTGATGCATATCATAGATCGCCGGATGGGCCGGATCCTGGCGGGTCATCTCGTATTTTTCCCGCAGGGCGTTCACAAACTGCAGACCAGCTCCCACCGGGGTTTCCAGCAGCGATTTAACAAAGTTGTGTTCGCCAATCACGGCGTCGGCGGATTCAATGCCAACCTGCAACGGGGAATAAAGCTGCTCATTGTCGTACAGGTTTTCCGGCGTGAAGAGCCCGGTCTGCTTGGAGACTTTCGGAATCTGGATTTTATCGTACTTGTTGTGCAGCATGAAGATTTTGCGGGTTTTGGGATCATCCGGCAATTCATGCAGCACCGGCCCGCTCAGCCAGTCGTGGGCCATCACCACATCGATATTTTTGCCGTTCTTATAACCGAAACGATCCAAATTGCTATTGGGGAATTCTTTATTATTACCATCCAGCAGCGGAATGAGGGTAGCTGCCGCCCGGTTGAACATCATGACCTTTTCGTATTCGCCCGCTTTCGGGTTATAGGTGTATTTCTGCAGCCCGGCATCCTGTTCCACACCATTGACGGTCACTTTGGCCCGGAACAATTCATCATTCCTAATGGCATACACCATGTTGCCGATTTTTCTTTTATCGCGCTTGTCGTAGCCCGGCACCGGCTCGAATTTCTGAAGAATCTCAAAATTTCTGGTTTTTCCGTCGTGGCAAGCCAGCTTCAGTGTGACACCGGTTTCTGTAAAGTTATCGCCCGTTTTATCCTTGATGGCTCTGGCATCCGCTTCCGCATGAGGGGTTAAGTACGGCACAATAATCCGTATATCTTTTTTTGGCATCAACCGCGCTTTTGCCTCAGGGACGGTTTTGGCAACCTCTCCCAAGCCACCGACTTTGGCCGGAAAACGCTCCGTGTAAACCTCCACCACGTTTTGTCCGGTATGCTCAATCTCATCGGTGGGCGAAGCCTTGGACGTTAACTCGGCAACATCGGTAGAGAGCGCCTTTTCCTGGCCCTGTACCGCAGAGGGCGGCAGGTTTGGTATTTTAGCACCATAAGCATTCTTAGCGCCAAGCGCGGCCTGCACGTCCGGAGGCAACGGGTCTTCCACCGGCCCAACCTGACGAGCCCGCCCAAAGCGGATCGGGGTATAAGGTTTGGGATGAATGGTTGGAAAGGACATGAAGCACTCCAGCGCTTTTAGTTCTATAAGCATGCTAAAGCGCGAAAATTGCGCGCTCTGTCAGGATGAAAATCAGGCTGACCCTCGGTAGGTGACTATTAATACACAAAGCCTCGCGCATGCAAATAAGCTCACGCAACTTGACGACCCGGCGTTCATGTCAGCCGTGGGTTTTCAGGCGTTTGCATTTACCGTCTTACAGCGATTTAACGGTTTTCCAGCCGGGCCTGAATAGCTTGCGCGAACCGGGCCGGGGAATCGGGGTCATAGGCCAGATACATGGATGGCTCGGTCAGCTCCAGCTCCGTCAGTCGGATATTACCGGTTTCATCCAGCAACAAATCCACGCGGGCATATAGGGTTGGCCAGGGCAGCTTGTTGAATACCCGCTGGGCAAAGGCCAATTGCTCATCCGTGGGCTGATAACGCCGAGTAGTGCCGCCCAGATGCTCATGCACCCGAAATTCATGCTGCGCGGGAATTTTGCTGAGCGCATGGGAAAACGTCCCGTTAAAAAACAGCAGCGACAATTCCCCGGTCGTCAGCACCGACCGCATGAAGGGCTGCATCATCAAATCCCGCTGAGTCAGCAGGGCTTCTATATCGGCCTGCTGATCGGCGAACGTCCCTGGCGTTACCCGGAACGTATCCTTTCCACTGGCCGAAATCACCGGCTTGATGACCACATCATCCCAGCCACGTTGCTGAAACAAGCCCAAAAAATCTGTGGCGGTTCCTTGAGTCAGCCATTCCGTGTCCACAATGGGGATTCCCTGAGTTTCCATGTCCCGCAGATAGCTTTTGGTTGTATTCCATTCAATCAGCGGAGCCGGGTTCCACAACACGGTTTGGGAGGCCACCCGATGCGCCCATTCTACGTATTGCTGCCGTTTCGGCACATAATCCCAGGTGGAGCGAATCACACACAGCTCAAAACGGCGCCAGTCCACACTGGGATCATCCCAGACCGCAATTTCCGCAGGAACATTGGCCTGTTGTAACGCTTGATACAAACGCTGATCATCCACATCCAAGGCAGGAAGGGTTGAACTGGTAGCTAAAACGACGGTCATTCCGGGTAATCTCCCATAGAAAACAGAGCGGTTGGGATTGTGAGCAGGCTCATGATTTTCAGCTTAACACAAGCACCTTCACGCATTAAAAATCGGGTCCGGAGGCAAGCCCCGAACCCGATTGTAGCCAATTTACAGAATTATTAGTTGCCCGTAGCCTGCCGGGTGTGAAGCGGCATGCCGGTTTGGTTTTGAGTCGGCGGCACCGTGCTTCCGTTTGCCGCGGGGCGGTTGGGAGCCGCATTCTGCTGCGCTGCTTCCCGCTGGGCCAACTCTTGCAGGCGAGCGATTTTTTTCATATAGTGCTGACGCTCTTTTTCCGGCAGATCCGGCACCAATGCCAGGTAGTACTGGTAAGAGCGAGCCGCTTTATCGTACTGCTTGGTTTTTTCGTACAGTTTGGAAACCTCCAGTCGAGGTTGCGGCTGACGCGGGTTTTGGGCCAATGTGTCCTCGTAGAAGTCGATGGAGCTTTCCTTGGCGGTTTTGCGCCAGGTATTCAGAGCCTTGGCAGTTCGCAGCGTCTTCTGGGATTCGGATTGAGCCTTTTCAATCCGGTCAATACCACGCTGGGCTTTCATATTACCCGGCTCAGCAGCCAAAGCGGTTTGATAAGCCCGGCGCGCGCCTTCCAGATCGCCATTGACCTTCATCGTATCGCCAAGAACCAGCAGTTTATCCGGATTGTTGGCGTTCCGCTGAATCAGTCCGTTGAAGGCCTGATCCGCCTCCTGATAGCGACCTAAAGCCAGGAACGCTTCCCCTTGAATCATCTGCTCGGACTCGTTGCGAGGCGCCATGCTCGCCAGGTT
>JAJQJM010000174.1 GCA_021323475.1 Vampirovibrio sp. | reverse complement strand
TCGGCGCATCCGTACCACTCCATCGATTGCGTCAGGTCATCAGGCCCAGCAGATCATCAGGCACCATTGTTGAATCAGCAGATAGAGAGCATCATGTCCGATTTGAACGCCACTACCACCCAAAGCCCGTTGGATTCCGTGATTCCCACGGAACAGGTAAATCCCCGCACCCAGGATATTGACCTGCTTTCCACTGCGGATGTGCTGAAACGCATTAACGCCGAAGATCAGTTGGTCGCCTTGGCGGTGGAAAAAGCCATACCGCAAATCGCGGTGGTGGTGGATGAAATTAAGCGGGCCTTCGAGAATGGGCACCGATTGTTCTATTTCGGGGCCGGCACCAGCGGCAGATTAGGCATTCTGGATGCTTCGGAATGCCCGCCGACTTATGGCGCGCCGCCCAGTCTGGTTCAAGCCTTCATTGCGGGCGGGGATGTTGCTCTGCGGAACGCCGTAGAAGGCGCGGAGGATTCCGTAGAGCTTGGCAAGGCCGACATTGAAAAAGCCGGAGTCCAAGCGGGCGATGTGGTGGTTGGCATTTCCGCCAGCGGACAGGCGCCGTATGTGGTAACTACAGTTGAAATTGCCCGGCAGATGGGCTGCTTTACGGCAGGCATTACCTGTGACCCCAACTCCAAGCTGGCACAGGCCGCCACTCAACCCATTGTGGTGGAAGTCGGCCCGGAGGCCATTGCGGGCTCTACACGCATGAAAGCAGGAACCGCCCAGAAGCTGGTATTGAATATGCTAACCACCGGGGCCATGATTCAGACCGGCAAGACGTACCAAAATTTAATGGTGGATGTGCAGCCCACCAATTTAAAACTGAAAGCCCGCGCCCGTCGCATCGTAGCGGCTTTAGGCAAGGTTTCCATCGAGGAAGCGGAACGCCTGCTGGACTTGACCGGCTACCAGGTAAAGCCTGCCGTATTGATGGCCTGTGATAGAATTGCCTTACCAGAGGCCCAGCAACGCTTAAAAGCCGTTTCCGGCAAATTAAGACTGGCTCTGCAAGCACGGGAAAATCCCCATTAGCGTAGTTAATATTAGAATTCAGGCAATTTAATTTCTGGAGGGATACATTATGAGTCTGCTGGTTAAACGGCTTCTGGAACAGAACGATCCCGGCTATCCCATGCTCATTGAGGATGGTACCCAGTGGACCTTGAGTGAACTGCGGGAAAAAGTATGCCGCCTGGCTTCCGTATTGCAGGCCAAAGGCATCCAGCCCGGCGACCGGGTCGCCCTGATGTTTATGAACCAGAAAGAGTTTCTGGTCAGCTTTTTTGCCATTCTGCATGCCGGAGCGGTCGTGGTGCCTATTAACATCACCATCCCGCCGGAAGATATCACCTATGTCTTCCTGAATTCCGGCAGCAAACTGATGATTACCACCGCCTCCTTCGCCTATTGCTTTGAAGGGAAGCCGGTTCCCATCCTGATGGCCAACCAGGGCGAGGGAACGCAATATCCTTCCTGGGAAGAAGCCGTGGCCCAAGGCGATCCCAATTTTGCAGCCGTACAGCACGGCGATGAAAACACGCTGCGAATTTTAATGTACACCTCCGGCACCACGGGCAAGCCCAAAGGCGTTATGCTTTCCGAGCAGAACCTGTGCAGCAACATGGACGGCATTGCGCCCCTGTTCAAATTCCACAAGCAAGAGCGCCTGCTGCTGGCCCTGCCGCTGTTCCACGCATATGGCCTGATTATTGCCCTGTACGCGATGGATGCCCAAGCCTGCACCTATCTGGTGCCCAACTTTACGCCCAAAAAGATTATGCAGACCCTGATCGAGCATCAGATTACCATTTTGCCGCTGGTACCCACCATGTTCAGCGTGTTGCTGCAAAGCGTCCAGAAATTCGGCGCAGACAAGCTGGCCAACCTCAAGCTCTGCGTATCCGGCGGCGCTTCGCTACCGGAAAAGCTGTTGAAGCAGATTGAGTCCACCTTGAACCTGGTGGTACTGGAAGGCTATGGCCTGACGGAAACCTCGCCCGTGTTGTCGGTCAACAGCCGGGAGCGCGGGTCCGTTCCCAAGTCCGTTGGTCAGCAACTGCCCAACGTGGACATCAAGCTGGTGGATGAGGACGGCAAACCCATTCCCAAACAGCCGGGCCAGGAAACAGCCACCGGGGAAATTCTGGCCAAAGGCCCCAACGTAATGCTGGGTTATTACAACCTGCCGGAAGAAACCGCCCAGGCGTTTGATGCGGACGGCTATTTCCGCACCGGTGACCTAGGGCACTTCGATGCGGCGGGCAATCTGTACATTTCCGGCGGGCGCAAGAAAGACCTGATTATTAAAGCCGGGGAAAACATTGCCCCGGTTCGCATTGAGGATGTACTCTACCAGCATCCCGCCATTTTGCATGCGGCAGTCATCGGCATTCCAGATGAAAAGCTGGGTGAAGATATACTGGCCTGTGTGGAATTGAAGCCGGAGCAATCGGCCACGGAAAGCGAACTTAAAAAATTCTGCTTGGAGCATTTACCCAGCTTCATGGTGCCTTCCGCCGTTCGCATTTGCCCGGAACTCCCCAAAAACCAGACCGGCAAGGTTCTTAAAAACAAATTAAAGGAAGAATTCGCGAACCTGCACCCCACCACCGGCGGTTAAGCAGCCCTGTTTTCCACAAAAAAGCCGACATAAACGCATGTCGGCTTTTTTGATTGATAAGGCTGGGAGATCGGATGGCTGAATCTGCCTAATAGAGCTCTTCGTCCGGCGGCAGCGGTCGCCGTCTGCGGGGCGCTCTGCCAGGCTCACCCAATGATTCGTTCAGCATGGCGTCCAGGTCGGTATCGCTGATTTCGGAAGCCCGACGCTTGCGAGGAGTACGCTCCAGGGCCGGTGGCTCATTTTCCTTATTACTATCTTTATTGAACGGCCATACCTTCGACTTTAAATTTTCCAGGGTCGATTTTTTGGCAGGCGGCTCTTTAATGGGGAATTCGTCCTCTTCCGCATAGGGATCATCCGCATACGGATCGGAGAAATTTTCTTCCTCTTCAAGGGCCCCAGGGCGATTGGGCCTTGAAGGCGCATTGGCTGCGGCCATTAATGCCTGATCCGGTGGCTTCCGCAGCCATTCGTCAAACTGGGACGCCATTTCCTGAGCCTCCGGCGTATCGAACAGGCGAATCAGCTTGCGGTCCACCGCACGAGGAATCGGCTTAATGGCTTGTTGCACTTTAGCCCGGGCGGCTTCCACCTTTGGCTCCAAATCCTGTTGCAGCGCATCAAAATCAATATTCTGAAGTTTTTCTTGCAGGGCCGGGTTTTCTTCCAGCAATGTGGTAACCAGTTCGCCTACCTTTTGGCCGGTTTCCTCAGCCGGGCTGAGTGCCTCCGTCATGGTACCTGTGGCGCCGGCGGCATTCGCACCCAGCGCGTTCCGCACGCCAGGACGCGTGAATGCGGCTTGAGGCATCTGACTTGCAGGGCGAATCGGCTGCGCCATGGCCGAAGCCTGCCAGGGCTGGCGAAACGCGCTGGCCGCCTGCATCGAACTGGCGCTTTGGCTCGATATTCCGCCAGGGTTTGCAGTCGTACTCATGCCTTGTCGAAAAGCACCGGTCGTTGGGGCGCTCATGAAAGGATTGGTGGCAAATGAATTGGTGATGGGCGTAAATGGGGTGCGGGTCTGCATGGCAACGTTATTGGCAGCAGGAGTAGACAGGTTGCTGACATCCTGAAGCGGTGGAAACAGCTTGCTCTGGCTCACCGTATTAAACAGAGGCGGAACCGCCATACTAGAAGACTGCGGAGGCCGAATGGGCGGAAGGGGTTGGGACAGATTGGATAAAGGGAAACCAGGACTCCCGAGCATCACCATAGCAATTCGCCTTTGATTGTTTGTTACAACAGTTGCACCTACCTTAAACCCGGTAAAGCGCAAAAATTGTCACCCACTACCCAACAAAAGCCAAATGGCTTATCAGCGCCGTTTTTCCTGGTGGGGTTGCCCGTTTATCGCCCGCTCTTCCAGCGCACGTTCCCGCAGCAGTGCCGCCGCACTCTTCAGTTGCGTATTCAAGGTGCGTGGCTGGCTTACCGCTTGATGAATCACTTGCTCCCAGCCCATATTCCCTTTCGGATCGGGCTTGGCGGACACTAAATTACCCAGCCCCCGCATGAAGGGCAAAAAGGCGTCCATTTTGGCAGCCGTCGGGCGATTTAATGGCTCGCTGACATAACCGTTTTTACCCCGCAGCCCGGCTAAACCTGAGGATTTCTGTTTACGGGATCCGGACGAGCCGACTTCCTTCATTATATTTTCAAATACTCTGCCCAACCCAGCCCGATGGATGCTTTTATAGCGCTCAAAACTTTGCTCCGCCGCTTTTTCGTAAGGCTTTCGATCCTGAATCTCCCGAATCGGCCCAGCTTCTTCGTTAGGGACATCACTTTGCGCCGCCCGTTGCGCAGTTCCAAGCAGCGGGTTAAATATGCCTCCCTGGACAGCAGAGCGATGATCCGGCTTCTGTGGCTGTGGGGCAGGCTCCACGCCGGCCCAGTTGGGATGATGCTGTTGCGTCGACGGGTTCATTAGGTTCGGCTGAGATACCTCTTCCCGTTCCGGCATGCGGTAGGCGCCATAGGCCGAAGCACTCACCGACTGCGCCGTTGCAGAATCCTTGAGAATTTCTCTCCATTGTCCTTGCGATCCCTGTCCCGCCGGTATAACAGGCTCTTCCCGCATACGGCTTTTCACTTCATCCAGGCTTTGCCCGGATAGCAGGCGTTCCTTGGCCTGGCGAAAAAATGCCAGATCCTGCTCCGTAAATGCCAGATCGCCCTTAAAAGAGAGATAGCCCACGTCTTCATAGGCGGTTCTGGGCACCTTGAAATATTGGGAAAGGCGCACCAGCACCGTTTCCGATAATTTCAACTTTTCAGCGGCTTCTTCCAGCGTGTAGCAAAGATGGGTCATGTTGTGATTCTATCCGTTCCCCAAGTCAGTTCTATTATAGGTCATAGTAGACAGAAATTCATCGTTTCGCCGGAACTGCCCTGAATACCTGTATCAAGCTTGCTTAAACCGTTTTCATTCATCCTTAAATCGCAAACGCGGAAATGGCGTACTGAAATCCATCCACCGGCTGCTTCTGAGCTTGCAGAGCGCAATACCCCATATGCGCCAGGCAACCCAACAAAATTAAAATAAACAATCCGGGGATTAATAGCTCCAAAATCCACTCCATATGTCCGCCCCCTGGAGCGTTCGATTTAGTCTTCCCAGTCATGGTTTTCTCTTCCCCTTATACATTGACCCGTGCATGCCTCATCCGTCTCATGGTTTCCAGC
>JAJQJM010000173.1 GCA_021323475.1 Vampirovibrio sp. | reverse complement strand
CAACCTGACCCGGAACCAGATTCTGCAACAGGCTTCCAATACCATCCTGGCGCAGGCCAACCAAACCCCGCAACTCGCTCTGCAGTTGCTGAAGGGTGGCTAGGTCGAAGTCGGCTAGCCAAATATGCCTGCCCTCTGACACAGCTTCGTTTTTCCAACGACGTAATGGGGCTCGGACATCTTCCGAGCCCCTTTTCTTTTTATATGGGGGTTACAGAGCATCAGGGGTCGATAGGTCGGTGTCGTCGTATGATAGGCAATCTGCTGGGTTGAGCTCTTTTGTATAGGTTATGTACCCTCCTTTGTCTTCGTGATATAGGGAAGGTGTGTTCATCGTATGTTCGAATTGAGTGGAAATTTTTTCGCTTTTCCCATTCAAGAATCCAGCTTTAACAAGGGATTTTGACCAATGATTCATTTGACTCCAAAGTTTATGGGCCACAATAAGCCAGTTGCTACAGTGACTGTTGAAACTGAGACGACCCCGGAAAGGCAAAACGCATCGAAGGCGATCGCCGATTCGAGCGACGGCAATCTTTCGCAGGATGAGGTGGAATTCCGCCGGGAGTTGGAGGCTCGTCTCCCATACAGTTACGACGGTGCTACCAAATCTCTGTTGCCGAACAGTCCCAAAAAGCGGCAATATTTCAATGCATTTTATGAAGAACAGCTTCCGTTGAAACTAAAACGGAAAGAAGAACTGGATAAGCAGGAAGCCCGGCTTAAAGATGAACTGAAAACGGCAAACCAGCGTCATGAAAAATACAAGGGGCTGGAGCGGCCGGTGGTGTCGCTTACGGCAGTGGCGGCCGCCGCAGAGGTTGTATTGCATACTGCCACATTGGGTGCTACTGCGGTTGTGCCGGGTGCTGTAACTGCCCTGGGCGCAGCAGTAGGCAAGGCACTAAGCCCCAAGAGCCCAAGGGAACTGAAAGACGAGTTGCTTGACGTTCAGGATGAGCAGGAAATTCTGGAAAACCACTTGGTCAATATGGAAGACGAACGTGCCATGTTGCTAAGGGAGCGTCGCCAGGGCAAGTTGCCGGAAGGCCGCAGCTTGCAAACTGGAAGGCCGGAACGGAAAATTCATCCCTTAAAAAGGCACCGAAGCCGCGAACTGGATGTGCAGGCTTAGCCGAAGCGTTTGTCTGCATCGATGCGAAGCCCCGTTGAGTCCTTGAATTTTGAAGCTGTGTAACGTTCTGCTGCAAGATAGCACAAATTTTTTTCAGCGACCTTTATATGGATGGAAGCGGCTGAAAGGCTCCCATCCCAAGCGGCAATCGCTGAAGGGTTGACAAAGCCGCTTGAAGATATACTCTCGTAAGGCACAAACCAAAGGCTAAAAAGTTTTAAACTGATGAACGCCATGATTACCTTCACCGCATTGCTGATTGGCATGATGATGATGTGTCCTATGATCCTTCGGGAGGATAGGCCGACAAGCTGTGCAGAAGGTTAAACCCAACGTTCACACCAACTACAGCAAAGCCGCCGACCTCCCGCAACCCGCAGGGTCGGCGGTTTTTTAGTAAATCACCGTTTTCATACACGTTTAAGAACAGGAAAGCAATCCAAGCCCATGTACCTGACACAGTCCCAGCTAACGCCAGCCAAGGAGCCCCGCCGGGTTCTGAAGGGCGGCGTTTCCACCACCGCTCCCCAACCGGGGCTCGGTTCCGGTTCTTCGCCTCCGGCACAGGTTCGTTTCAATGCGTCGCCCAAATTCGGCTCCAGTGTAGGGCTGGGTACGATTATCGGGCCAAACGCACTTTCTCAGTGTTTTACCGATATTCTGGGCGTGTGGGTTCCCAAGCTTCCTCTGGTTCGAAGCAAAGCACAGTTTTTTGAAGAAACCTTTTTAGAGTTTGTTGAAGACGGGGCATTTTACTTTGCGGTTCCTGTTGCTGCGTATGCCCTGCAAAAATTGCCGTTGCTGAACAAGGGCCATTCCGCCGAAACTATCGGCAAAGGGCTGACCGGAAATATGGATGGTCTGACCCGCAAGCTGGTGGCTTCCAAATTTGGCACACTGGCTGGCGCGTTGGCCATTGCGGGCGCTGTTGAATATATGATTCAGCATGCCAAAAACGTCATCACCGCCAAACAGTTTAAAACCAAGAATTTTACCGCCGTCGCCGGTTTGGAAGGTGCTCAGGACAAGGCTGCCTATGGAGAGATGGATCCCGTGGACAAAGCCAAGCGTCGTGCATGGCAGGTGCCTCTGCTCTTCGGCTCCGTGTTGGCTGCGGCTCTGGTATCCCCCAGATTGATCATGAAAAACGATAAACTGGCTGCCGCTGCTAAAAAGACCCTATCCTATATTGATTTCGGTAAAAGCCCGTTTGATATTTCCAAATCCATATTGGGCATTCTGGCGGCGATTGGGGCTGTCAGTTACGTAGACGCGGCCCGTGATTCGCTGGAGCGGAAAGAAACCGCCACCCGTCTGGCGGTTGTCATTCCTTACATGCTGTTTGGGAAGGAGTTGGCCGGCTTTGCCCTGGCGAAATATTACGAGAATTTCGGCAAAATTAAGGTTGGCAATGAACAGATCAAATTGAGTGATTTGAAGAAAACCCACCAGTTCTCGCTGACCAATGGCAATAATCCTTTCAAACAGTTCCTGAAGAAAGAAACGTTTCTGGATATGGGTGTATTGCATAAGGACTTGGCCCCCATCTTCGAGGAGCTGGCTAAAAAGGGCAAGCCGCTCAACTATGCTTTGGTGGAGGGGCTGTCCAAAATTTCCAACAAAATTGGCCTGGGAAGTTACCTGTTAAGTGCCGCGATTAGTGGCGTGGGCATTAACTGGATAGCATACCAGCAAACCAAGGAGCGTTTCCGCCGTCAGCAAGAGGAACAACTGAGAAGTCAACAGCAAGTGCCCCTGCCAGCAAAGCCGACGTTCCAGAGTGGCTTCGGGGTACCCGCTCAACCTGTAACCGCTCCCGGTTTCGGAGGCGCCCCGCAAGCAAGCCCGTTTGCATTTCCAGGGAACCTGCAAGGTCAGGCCGGACAGTTTAATCGATTCAGCTATCGGTAATTGTTGATAGCGCCTGAGCAATACAGCAATAGTAATCCATGCGCCACGCTGAACGGTGTGGACGTCTCTATTGGCGTCCTATTCTTAAGTGTTGGGAGAGAAAAGAGGGAGAACCGAAAGCAGGCCTCTCAATCGAAATAGCGATTGAGAGGCTTTTCTTTTGCCGTATGGCAGCGTTTCTATCATGTTGTTGTAGGGATTGGCATGCCGTTGACCCTGAAAATCAGGATATCCCTGGGATATTGTTAATATATGTTAATGCGTCTTTTCTCTTGCCAGGTGTGTGTTTTGGGCAGAATCAACATTATTTTTTTCAGTTAAAGCTACCCAACCTCTAAAGTTTTAACCTCCTCCTCCGATACGAGCTTCAGGTCACATCTCCACTGTCTGGAGGAGTGGCCGGGAGTGAATGATCCAATTAATGAGTCACACAAGCGAGTACTGGGACACGTTCTCCCTGGGCGCAAGCCACAGGTAACCCGATAACGCTGCGGCAACGGATGCCAACGCCTACCGGGAACAGGGGCCTGTCCTGCTTAACGGAATAGGAGATAAATTAATATGCCATTGATTATCAACACCAACATCGGTTCCATGAACGCGCAGCGGTATTTGTCCGCAAACACAAACTCCCTGCAGAAATCCATGGAACGCTTGGCTTCCGGTTACCGGATTAACCGGGCCGGGGATGACGCCGCCGGTTTGGCCCTGTCGGAAAAATTACGGGCTCAAATTCGCGGTTCCCAGAAAGCGCTGGACAACACGCAAGACGGTATCAACGTTATCAACATCGCGGACGGCGCTTTGCAAACCATCACCGATAACCTGCAACGGATGCGTGAACTGGCCGTGCAAGCATCGAACGATACCTACAACGCCACTCAACGTACTTCCATGAAAAACGAGTACGACCAGTTGGCATCCGGTATCACCCAGATCGCAAGCGCTGCCGAATTCAACGGCATCAAATTGCTGGACGGTTCCACCGGTACCTTGGCCCTGCAAATTGGCGCCAACACCACGGCCAACGTGGATGACTTCGATGTCAGCAACTTGTTCATCGATGCCACTGCCGCGACCCTGGCAGTGGATAGCGAGACGCTGGACACCCATGCCAACGCTCAGGCCGCCATTGCTGCCCTGGATACCGCCATCGATACGGTGAACACCGCCCGAGGCAACCTGGGTGCTTCCAGCAACCGTCTGGAAAGCAACGCCGCTAACCTGGCCATTAACGCGGAAAACCTGTCGTCTTCCGAATCCAGAATCCGCAACGTGGATGTGGCCCAGGAATCGGCAACGCTGGCTCGCAACCAAATCCTACAACAGGCCGCAGCCTCAATGCTGGCTCAGGCCAACCAGGGACCACAGCTCGCCCTTCAATTGTTACGTGGGTAAAGCAACGTAAAAGGCGAGTGGTTGGTACCGTAGGGTTTCATCAAGAGAGCGGCGCCGGGCAATTTGTCCGGCGTCCGTCTTTTGGGGGCATACAGATTTTTCAGAATAGTCTGAAAAGGTCTGGTACGCCTGCTTCGGAAGTGTTCCCTACATTCTCTGGTGTACTGCGCCAAGGTGAGGTCTACACCATTTTCTTCCTGCATGAACGTGAGTTGCCTTGACGCTTACTTTTTTAGTAATTGGCTCTGGATGGGGCTTTTCAGGAATTCTGGATAAATGGAGAGGATATCCGCTCCTCCGCAAGGTGGAGTTTTTGTGCGGAGTCTAAAGTTTTTGGTTTACCTCTCCGATACGAAAAACATAAGCAGTTACTACTCCGGATTAATGAGACGGGTAGCGACTGATACCAGTTAATCACACGAATTGATAACCACACGCAGGATGCTTGTTCCAGGTAAGCCGTTTACCTGGGGTCTACCGAAACCTGTAAGCCGACAGGATTCGGGGCTTATCTCAAGCTGCCTGATTCCTGATGTCTGAAATGTAGTGCAAATTTTTTCTGAGTAATTAAGCCGAATAATACAAAAGGAGTTCCTCATATGCCTTTAATTATCAACACCAACATCGCTTCCATGAATGCGCAGCGGTATTTGACCACCAATACCAACTCCCTGCAAAAATCGATGGAAAAATTAGCATCCGGTTACCGGATTAACCGGGCCGGGGATGATGCTGCCGGTTTGGCCTTGTCGGAAAAATTACGGTCTCAAATTCGCGGTTCCCAGAAAGCGCTGGACAACACGCAAGACGGTATCAACGTGATGAACATCGCGGACGGCGCTCTGCAAACCATCACCGATAACCTGCAACGGATGCGTGAACTG
>JAJQJM010000057.1 GCA_021323475.1 Vampirovibrio sp. | reverse complement strand
TTCAGCGGATCTTTGGAGAATTTTCGAATGGTGACCAACGGGCCATCCAGCGCCAGGCAATCGTAAAGCCTCGCCACGCCAGCAGACCGAACATGCCAATAACGATGGAGGCCCCGATAAAGCCCCATTCCTCGCAAATTACCGAAAAGATGAAGTCGGTATGCTGGAACGGCAGGTAGTACAGCTTTTGAATGGAATTGCCCAGCCCCACGCCGAACAGTCCGCCTGAGCCAATGGCATAATACGACTGAATCAGGTTATAACCGGTTTCCAGGGGGTCTTTCCAGGGATTGAGCCAGCCGGTAATCCGCTTCATCTGATATTCGTTGTGCGTAATCTCCCGGTAGAGAACCAAACCCATCACCGGCATAATCCCCAGCATCAGGTATCGGGGCAAGCCAGCCACCACCAGCATCAAAAAGCTCATGGCGCCGATGATCATGGTCACACTCAGGTTGGGCTGCTTCAGAATCAGAATGCTCATGATAGCAACCAGCGCCAGATTGATAATCGTATTCTGGCTTAACAGGTTCCGGTTCTGGCTAGTAGCCTGAGCCATCAGCAAAATAGCGGCCACCTTGGCAAAATCGGACGGCTGGAACTGAAATCCGAAGGGCAGCATAATCCAGCGTTCGCTCCCATTGGCGGTGGTGCCCATGAATGGCGGTGGTGCCCATGAACATGGTCATCAACAGCAGGCCAATCGAGATTAACGAAAAGGGACGGGCCAGATTTTTCCACCGCTCAAACGGAAAACGAGCCAACGTCCAGAGAGCGGCCCCACCAATCACGGCGGAAATGATTTGCTTCAGCAAAACGGAGATGGCATTGCCGGTTTCCAGGTCGGCCTGCGCGGCACTCGCGGTGAAAACAGACATCAATCCCACCATGACCAAGGCCAGGGTGGTATACATCAAGGCATTGTCCATGCGGGCAAACGGGGTCGGCCTGGGCCCACCGCGCCGATTTCCGTATTGCTCCCTTGAGCCTCGGCCCGCCTCTGCAGGCAGGTCTTCCAATCGTTCGCCGGTGGGATAAACGACATCCATCGCTGATTACGACCTCAATGGTTTTTCATTTTTGGCTTTCAACGCCTGCACGGACGCCTTGAAAGCCCTGCCTCTCTCTTCAAAATTCTTGAACATGTCAAAACTGGAACAGGCCGGAGCAAACAGCACCGGCTCCCCATGACTGAGATGGTACGCTTTGCCGATGGCCGCATCCAAATCTTCCGCAAACTCCACGGAGTGGTATCCGCCAGCCTCAAATGCCTGGGCGAACCTCTCTTTGGCGGCCCCAATCAGGATGACTGACTTGGCGTTGGCCTGCACGGCGGTCACAAAGTCATCCAGCGGGGTCATTTTATCGTAGCCACCGGCAATCAGGATCACCTTATTACTTTTGAAGGCTCGCAGCGCGGAAATGGCGGCATCGGTATTCGTAGCCTTGGAGTCATTGTAAAACAGCACGTTCCGGGGGCCGATGGCATCCACTTTCTCCAACCGGTGCTCCAACCCGGCAAAGGATTGGCAGGCTTTCGTGATGACTTCCGGCTTGACGCCCAACACATAGGCAATGGAAATACTGGCCAGTACGTTTTCGTAATTGTGGTCCCCAATCAATTGCAAAGAATCCACTGCAAATAACGGAAACGGCGCTTGCCCGTTAACTTCCAATACGAAGGTCTGGCTGTCATCCAGGTAGGCTTTATGTTCATACTGGGCCACCAAATGCTGATCGCGCGAGAACCACAGCATCTTGCCCTCCGTTTTGGAAGCAATCCGCTGGCTGACCGGATCATCGGCCAGAACTACGGACCATTCCGGCGATTGGGCACCGCTGAAGAGTTTCAGCTTGGCCTCCTGATACGCTTCAATGGAGCCGTGCCAGTCCAGGTGATCCGGCTTGAAGTTTGTGAACACGGAGGCCTTGGTTTTCAGCGTGGGCGAAAACTCCAGTTGGAAGGAGCTTAGCTCGGCCACCAGATAGTCGGGGCACTGCTCGTTGATCACATCCGTAATGGGTAAGCCGATGTTGCCGCAGGCCGGCGCTTTAAAGCCCGCCTGAGTTAAAATCCATGAAATGAGCGTGGTGGTGGTGGATTTGCCGTTGGTGCCGGTAATGCCCACAAAGGGAATGTCTCCGGCTTGCCGGTAGGCGAATTCCACCTCGGAAATGACTTCCTTACCGCTTAAGCGAAGCTGCTCCAGCACTTCATTACTGGGCGGAATCCCAGGGCTCACTACCACCAGGTCCGCATGGGTGAAACATTGCTTACTGTGACCGCCCATTTCCACTTCCACGCCCAAGGCTTCCAACTCCTTGCGCAGCGTTTCATTCTGTGGGGAGGCCGGGGTGGTTTCACTGAGAAAGACCTTGCCGCCATGTTTCGCCACAAAACGCGCCACTGCGGAACCACTGCGAGAGAGGCCCAAAACGGTCAACGGCTTGCCTGTCCAATCCTGTGTCGTCATCATACCCCCCCATTGTACAGAAAAACAGCCAGCATACAGCAGAAAAACTGGAAGGTGACAAAGCTGTAAACCACCTGGGTTTCCTTCCAGCCGCCCAGTTCAAAGTGGTGATGCAACGGGCTCATGCGGAAAATGCGCTTGCCGGTGGTTTTGAAGGACAGCACTTGCAGAACCACCGAAAGGGCTTCCAGCACGAAGACAACGCCCAGCAACACCACCCAGAATTCCAGATGCGCCAGCACCACCAGGGCTCCCAGGGCGCCACCCAAGGCCAGACTGCCGGTATCGCCCATAAAAATACGGGCCGGATGCCGGTTAAACATTAAAAAACCCAACGCCGCACCGGCCAGGGCCAGGGCCAGCATCGCCAGATTGGCTTGACCGGACACCATCAGCAACATGCCCAGGGTCATAAAGGTCATCAGGGAAGTTCCGCTGGCCAGTCCATCCAGACCATCCGTCAGGTTCACCGCATTTGAGGTGGCCGTAATCACAAAGGCGGCAAACACCGGGTACAACCAACCCAACTGAAAGGAAAACAGGCCAAAAAAGCTGACATCACCAGCTGGAGCGGCCTGCATGGCAAACCAGCCCACCAGTAAACCCGCCGTAATTTGCACGGCCAGCTTGGTATAGCCGGAAACACCTTTATTCTTCTTTTTGGAAATTTTCAAATAGTCATCCACAAAGCCCAGCAGACCAAACCCCAAGGTAACGCCGGTTACCAGCAAAACCGGCACCGTGAGGAATGCCATGCCTTTTATGACGGCCAGCACCAATACGGCAAACAGAAAGGAGCCCAGTATCAGCACACCGCCTGCCGTTGGGGTCCCCGCCTTGGATTGGTGACTTTGGGGGCCGTCTTCCCGAATGTACTGGCCCATGTAACGTTTCCGCAGAAAGTCGATATACTGGTTCCCCAGTGCCAGACTCAGCCCAACCGGGGCCAGAGCGGACAGAACGGTTTCTATTTGCGCCATTTGCCCCGTCATCATGAACACGCTTCTCCCACTTGCAGGTTGGGTTGTTGGGTTAGGGCTGCCGGTATTTCATCCAGCCGGTAAGCGCGAGAGCCTTTCAGGTACAGCACCGCATTCTCCAGTGTCACGGCGCTGCCGGAAATCTGCTGAACCGCATGTTCCAGCGTCGCCGCATAACGGACCGGATAAGTCGCGCTGCTAGCGGCATCCGCAATCCATTGGCCTTCCTCGCCAATGGTAAACAGCGCGTCAATGTGCGGCTGCCCGGCCAGCCACAGGCCCAGCTTCTCGTGATATTCCCGGCTAAAATCACCCAGTTCTTTCATGCCGCCCAAAACCAGAATATGCTTCATCTCCGGCCGCGCGGTGGATAAAAACGCCTTGAGCGATGCCTTGGCGCTATCCGGGTTGGCATTGTAGGCATCGTTAATTACCCAAACATTGTTGAAACCGGGTAAGGCCATGCGCTCCCAGCGGCCTTTTTCGGGAGCGAATGCGGAAAGCCCTTTAGCCAAATCCGAAACGGAAAGACCCAGCGCCTCACCCGCTTTTAATACACCTAAGGCATTCGCCACCATATGCTCTCCGGGTACGCACAGTTCTACTGTACTGCCTTGATAGGAAAACCGGATGCCCTCCCGGCTCTCTTCCACGAATGGCGTAATGTTCTGTGCTTCCGACAAACTATAGGCTTCCAATTTACCGGACCAAAGCGTGGGCGCCAACTTGGAAAGATAGGGGTCATCCCCATAAATCACTAGAACCCCTTGCTCCGGGCTCATGCCTTCCACAATTTCCAGCTTAGCCTTGGCAATATTCTCCAGGGAGCCCAGCATGCCAATATGCGCTGGCCCCACATTGACGACCAATGAAACATCCGGCTTGGCGGCTTCCGACAGCAGGGAAATCTGACGCAGGCCGCGCATACCCATTTCCACAATCAGCACTTCGGTGCCGGGCTGAAGCGCCAGCAGGGTTTGGGAGACGCCCACTTCGTTATTAAAGTTCTTTTCGGTCTTTACCGTCTTCTTTAGCGGAGAAAAGGCCGCATAGAGCATTTCTTTGGTAGTGGTTTTACCGGAACTGCCCGTGACTGCCACCACAACGGGATTGATTTTTTCCCGATGATGGCGCGCCATGGCCAAATAGGCCAGCACCGGTTCATCCACCGCAATCAGGTTCGGCAGCTTCTTCCACTTGGGGTGCTGTTCGGCTTTCTCCCGCTTGACGAAGGCCCCGATGGCCCCTTCTGCAAATGCCTGCTCCAGGTAATCATGCCCGTCAAAACGCTCGCCGGACAAGGGCAGGAAAAAATCCCCGGCCTGCAGGGTGCGGGTATCCGTCCATAAGCGGGCGGTTGAAAACGGCGATTCAGATGTAAAGGCGTTGCCTTTAGAGGCTTGTAGAAATTCAGAATAGGTAAAGTAAGACACGAAAACGCTTGACCCTTTGCTGACTCAAATTGCTGATTGCTAAACGTAATTGATAATTGGGAAAACCAACCGAATGTTAGGCTGGGTTCACCCGCAGACGGGTTCCGAACTCCAGGCTAAGCCGAATTTCCTCTGGGGGAAGGCTACGGGGGAACAACACACCGCTGACTTTGGCTTCCTTGATGCTGGCCCCGTCTAATTGCGCCTCGCTCAGGTCCAGAGAGCGCAGATCCGAGGAGCGCAGGTAGGCGCCGGTCAGGTCTGCCTTGCGCAGTTTGCACTTACGCATATCGTAGCCCCTCAGGTGGGCACCGGTCAAATCCACATGACCGCCCGCCTGTTCAACCAGATTGTTAAACTCGATGAATTTTTCTTCCTGGATCAAATTCAACGCCCGGGGATCCGCCATCTCGTTCACCTTTCTCCAACGCTCAACGCCTCGGCATGCAAGGGATATTATATCCTGAAACCGTCCTTTGAGGGTGGCTCATCCGTTATGCCTCCGCTAAACCGGCATGGGCACTCAGGGGATCGTGTGCTGTTAACAATGGTAAAAAACCAGTCTACTACATTTCGTAGTTTCCAAAATCCTCAAGTATGATAGTTTACACAAGGGCCGCAAGGTGACAGTAGCGTTGTCACCAATCGAGAGACCGGCCCGCAGTACCGAATCACTACCATTCGCCAGAAAAAAACCAGCCACGGCAGGCTGGACGAGTTAGACTGTGCAAGTCCAAGGAATACCGAGCAGTTTCCACACCGGTTGCAAGCATTCCGTAAAGCACAATAGGAAAGAGAGTTAGCGTTTCAGATGTTGAAAATTGTGATTCAAAATCCAAGCAGTGAAACCATCATCAATAATGTATACCCGGAAGAGTTGGAATTCTGGAAAAATTTGCTGGACGGGGCCGTCCGGGGTGAAATCAAGATTCTGGATGCCGTAAGCGGCCAGGAATATCAGGTCGCCTGACCCTTTCAACCGTCAGGGAACCCTTCATTGCCTAAGCACGTCTTAGGTAGTGCGTTTTGTTTGCTTTTTTTGAAGAAAGGGGTGATGTCGAACCGTTTATCCATAAAAATCGAAACTTTCTCCATTTAACTAGGACGATGTAAAGCGTAGAGTGTGTATTATCGCCAATCGAAAGGGTACATCAGAAGGAAACCATTCCGATTCTGACATTCATTCACTCCTCTCACCACAGCAGCGATAACAAGTACACGGAAGAGATACAAGGAAGAGCAGAAACCATGCAACAATCCCTTTTTGGCAGTCTCGCCGCACCCGGCACTGCAACCGCAGAAAGCCCGGCCCAACCGCTGGGGAACCTCTTATTGGAAGATGCGGTTTTTACGGTGTTGGACCTGGAAACCACCGGCCTGAACGCTAAAAAGAACGGTATCACAGAGGTGACCGCCATCCAGTTCCGCAACGGCGTTGAAATCGGTAAGTATTCCACCCTGATTAAGCCCACCGAGGCAATTCCGGAAGAGGTGGAACTGCTGACCGGCATTACCAACGACATGGTGCGTAATGCCCCGGCGTTGGTAATGGTTCTAAGCGAGCTGTCCGGTTTTATCGGGGAGTCACCGATTATCGTGGGGCACAACGTGTCGTTCGATATCGGCTTCCTGCGGGAAAAGGTCAGCCAGAACGGACTGGATGTATTCCTGGAACGGTACAAATACAGCCGGGCCTTTTGCACCAAGGTGCTGGCCCAGAAAGCGCTGCCCAGCCTGCCAAGCTACGAGGGCATTATGGTTGCCACGGCCATTGGCTACCACAATGACAATCCTCACCGGGCGGAAGCGGATGTGCGCATGAGCGCGGCTATCCTGTTTGAGTTGATGAACCGGTTAAAGGCGGAAAATCCCGCTATGAAAACCACGCAGGATTTGTTGGACTACCAGGGCGTGTTATCCGAACGGTAAAAACCAATTTCTCAACACCACATCTCCATTTACCAAAAAGTCCACCGGCAACTCGCCGATGGGCTTTTTCTTTCTTTCAAGAAACAAAACTTTAAATATGGGTCGCTACAGATTCAGTTCGTAGAGCGATAGCCGATATACAAATAAAGGAAGAAGAGGCTGTTTAGAATGTTGCCCCGCAAAGCAGGACAGACGCTTACTGAATACGGGTTGATTGGGGGCTGTCTTGCGGTCGTGTGTATTGCGGCTTTAAGCCAATTAGGCGGCAACATTGCCAGTGTAACAACCCAGGTGATACCACCCCCTCAGCATCTTTCTCTAACCGCACAACCTCAGGCCCAGGATACAGTTCCGGTGACAGGCAGTGTATCCTCCATTAACAATGCCAATCAGCAAGTTAAAGAATTGGCGATACCCCAAAATTTGCCGGCATTTATACAGGTTGCCGGCGCCAACGGCACCACGGCCCTGTTTTCGAACCAATTTCGCAACATGGGTGAACACATGCTGGCCAAGGGCGAAATTACCGAGGAACAGGCCAATTACTTCTATGAGCTTGCCAATCAGGGCAACCGGATAGCGACCATTGAAAAATTGATTGAAGACGCCATGAAAAACGGCAGGGATACCGTGCTCTTTGAAGGGCGCACTTATACGCCCTATGAGCTTTCTTCGCGGGTGGGCTGGCCGGAAGAGCCTTCCAGTTATTATACGATGCGGATCGATACCGCCAACGACGCCATGAACCGGGCACCCAGCAACCGTTCCGAAACCATGCAGACTTTCCTCAGCAGCTATCAAAAGCTGGAGCAAAGCGGCGGGCTCAATAACCCAACAATCCAAAAGAATGTTAGCGCTCTGTCGGCTAAAATCAGCTATCTGAGCGAAATGGTGCAAGCCAACGTCTCAGATCAATATTGGGGGTCACGACCACCCCGCTGGACAGTTACATTGCTTCCCACACGTCTTACTGGAGCGCGTCCCAGATTTGCGACACCGGCAAGGGAAAAACAGTAGGCATCACCTGCCAATAGCCAGCCTGTAGCGATGCATTCGTTTTAATTCCCGGCGTTAAAATTCCAGGGTCAGCGTTACCGGGCAATGATCGGAGCCTTGTACGTCCATTTCAATACCGGCATCCACCAGATTGTCTTTCAAATCCGGGCTGGTATAGAAGTAATCAATCCGCCAACCGACGTTCCGTTCACGGGCAAAGGTCCGCATGTTCCACCAGGAGTACATGTCTTTTTTCTCCGGGTAAAAATGCCGGAATGTATCGACGTACCCATGAGACACGAACTTGTCCAGCCAGGCCCGCTCTATGGGCATAAAGCCGGAAATTTTTTCGTTCTCCTTTGGCCGGGCCAGGTCAATGGGGTGATGGGCCGTGTTGAAGTCGCCACAGGCAATGACCTTTTTGCCTTGCTTGCGCATGTTTTCAATATGCTCCAGAAACACATCGTAGAAGCCCAGCTTGTATTGCAAACGATCGTCCCCGCGCCCGCCATTGGGGTAATAAATGTTGTACAACACGAAGTTGGAGTATTCGGCAATCAGGGTGCGGCCTTCGGTATCCCATTCGGGAATACCCAGCCCTTCGGTCACGGAAATCGGCTCCTCTTTGGTAAAGATGGCCACTCCGCTGTAGCCCTTTTTGTTGGCATGGCTCCAGTAGGTTCGGTACCCAAGCGGCGCCACCATATCCAGCGTCAGTTGCTCGGCGCTGATTTTGGTTTCCTGTAAACCCAGGACATCTGGCTGATCTTGCTCCAGCCAATCGAAAAAGCCTTTTTTAATTGCGGCTCGAATGCCGTTTACGTTCCAGGATACCAATCGAATGCGGGACATAGCTCTACTTTCGTTTTAAGTTTGGTTTTAAGTTTCGTCTTACACTGTTCTCTCAACATGGGGATGATGGAGTATTGTCCCACAGGCAATCGCCTACGGCAAAGCCCGTTTTGCATCGATATTTCCATGCAAGGCTAACCCTTAACCGAACCACACTCCGGCCAGCAGTAATAACAGCAGTAAGGATGCAGCCAAACGCAAGGCAAGCTCCAAACGGGGCCGTCTTTCCACCCAACGATAGCTAGCCAACCAACCGAGCATGATGGGTAAGCCGCCTAACCCCGCAATCGTGCCGGAGTCGGAATGGCCCAGCGTAGCCACTATCAGCATGCCGCCGCACATCCAGTAGAGCAGCAACGCCTCGTCTTCCAACCGCAATAGCCGGTATACGAACCGGTTGGGCAACATGTAACCCACCCCCAGAATGCCGATGATCGGCAGCAGACCAATCAGCACCAGACGAATCGCGCTTGCCGAACAGCCAAGCCGTGTCAAGCTTTGCGCCTGACCCGTCGGGCTTGCAAGGGGCTGAAGCGCCGCTGCGAATTCCGCATGAAAACTGCTGAAATAGCCAATCCCAACCGCGCCCTTCTCGGTTGAAGCATTCAGCATCGCAGGTGGAATAAACCGGGAAACATCAAGCCAGTCAGCTAAACTCGCCCCAAAGCCGGTCATGGCAATTAGAGGCAAGGCCCAGCAAAGACCCCAGCTTTTTGCCCAGCGCTGCCACACCAGCCGGTTGGACACCTGATGATAACTCAGTCCTTTCTCCTCACGCTCACGCAAGAAGCAATGCAGCAGGCTGAAAATAGCCAAGCCCAGGCTGATCCCCCAACCCGCCTCCGGCATCAGCCCGCCGGTAACGGCGCAACAGATACCGACCCCTATCAGGTAAGCGGACCGGGCTTTGCCTGAATAACCACCCCGGTACACCTCGGTCAGGTAGCGCCACACAAAATAAGCCGCCGCCAGGGCTGTAAAGCCTGCCCATACTATTACATCCGGAACAAACCGCTGTAACCCCAGCAGGGCTATAAACACAAGCAATCGCCACAGCCAGGAAATTGGTAAGTACGATTGCGCGAACCTGAAAATCAGTAAAAGCTGCCCCAGCCACCCCATCAACGAGAGCAATGCCCGTCCGTCCTGCCCTGGAGCCAGGCCGACGCTCAATAGAATCAACACCCCAACCGGCAGAGCCCCGGTTGTTATCCGGCATATTCTCGGCATGCGCAGCGGCAACTCGGCCATGCGGTCATCAGTCCCTTTCATCCCTGCCGTCACTATCGCTTATTTTAACAGTCCACGCTGAAACGGTTGGAAGCTGAAACCCGTTTTCCCAATAAAACACCGGAAGGCCCATTCGGCGCTTCCGGTGTTTTGGAGATGATCGGTTCTGGTTGACTACATCGAATACCGACGCATCATTTGGCTGAACAGCTGCACCAGGTTCATCATGACGATGGGGTGGTAGCCATACAGTCTTGAATTGCCTGTGATGGGGTTATACGGATTGTTCGGCCTGACCGGCTTGGTCGGTTTGGCAGGGTAGTTCATCACCGGCGGATGGTACTGGGGCGGGCAGTTGTTCACCGGTTTATCGTAACTGTTATTGCCGTAGTTGACCTTGACGCCGTATTCCTTACCGTAGATGGGCGTACCCACGTTTTCGTAGACCGGCCGCTCCTTGTAAACAGGTTTGTCGGTGTAGACCGGCTCCTGTTTGTAAACCGGCTTGTCCTGGTATACCGGGCGCTCGCCGTAAGTGGGGCGGTCTTCGTATACGGCTTGCTGACCGTACACGGGGCGCTCGCTGTATACATCACGGTTTTCGTAAACGGCCTGCTGACCATATACCGGACGCTCGCCATAGGTTGGCCGTTCTCCGTACACCGGCTCCTGACCGTACACGGGGCGCTCGCCATAGACATCACGGGTTTCGTAGACCGGCTTTTGTCCGTAGACCGGACGCTCACCGTACACCGGCTTGTCTTGGTAGATCGGTTCCTGACCGTACACCGGACGCTCGCCGTAAGTGGGATTTTCGGTGTATACGGGTTCCTGACCGTATACTGGGCGCTCACCGTAGGTGGGCCGTTCGCTGTAAACCGGCTTGTCCTCGTACACAGGCTCCTGACCGTAGACCGGGCGTTCGCCGTAGGTGGGCCGTTCGCTGTAAACCGGTTTGTCTTCGTAGACCGGCTTTTGTTCGTAAACCGGACGCTCACCGTAAGTGGGACGGTCTTCGTATACCGGCTCCTCGCCGTAGGTCGGGCGTTCACTGTAGATGGGCTTGTCTTGGTAGACCGGTTTCTGCTCGTAAACGGGACGCTCACTGTAGACCGATTTATCCTCGAAGGTCGGTTGCTCTTCGTACACCGGACGCTGGCTGTAAACCGGCTTCTCGGTGTAAACCGGCTCATCCTTGTAGACCGGGCGCTCACCGTAGGTGGGGCGATCTTCATACACCGGTTGCTCTTGGTAGACCGGACGCTCGCCGTAGGTCGGACGATCTTCGTAAATGGGCTTCTCGGTATAAACCGGCTTGTAGATGGGTTCTTTCGTGTACTTGGTAGTTTCCAGGGTGAAGGAATTCGGCTCCGCGAAGTGAGCGTCGTAGTAGGTTTTGACGCCATTGCTGGTCGTGGATAACCCACCGCTTACCCCGGCTGAGGAGCGATAACTGCCCTTGCCGTCGGGAATCCGGAAGCCGAAGGTGGACTGGAACTTGGAGCGCAGGGCATCCACTTCCGCCGGGTTGGCACCGGCATCAATCAGCTTTTGCCGGGTTTCAGGGGTCACTTTCTCGAAGGATTCAAAGACCAGACGCTGCTCGTTGGCGCCGTTTTCCCCACCAGGCATGCTGGCGTAGTAGAACTTGGCCACCGGATCGTTGGGATCCCCGATGATTTTCTGCTGGCCGGGCAGTAAGGGTTGCCCGTCAATCATCAGTTGCCCGCCGGATAGAGTTGCTTTGGTCTTGGCCCCGCTATCATCCTGAATCACAAAGCCGTATTCGGTAAAGGCCCGCTTGCCATCGGAGTTAATCTGATCCACATGCGAGTTGATGGTGACTTTGCGGCCGTTGTCTACCCCGTCTTCGTGCATGGTGATGAAGCCGGTGCCGGGAGTGATGGTATCCGGCTTGTAGTTGTTGCCTTTGCCGCCCACAATCGGGTCGCCGGCCACATACATATCATCGGCGTCGGTCTTTTTAAAGATGTCGACATTCTGACCGTTGGTCTGATTGTCTTCCCCGGTCAGACTGCTGACTTTGTACTTACCCGCCGCCGTGGTGAAGAACTCGTTGGCCTTATTGGCATCCAGCAATAGCCCGGTGCCCTGGTCCAGAATATCGCCGACCGCCCCGGCATTCTCTTTGCCGTCCAGCTCTCGGTTGACGTTAATGGTTCCCTTTTGCACCGTGGTGTTGTAGCCGGAGATTTCGGTACCGGTCTGAATTTTTTCCGTACCGGTTTGCACTTTTTCGGTGCCGGTCTGGTATTTCTCAGTACCCACCTGTACCTGCTTGGTGCCAGTCTGTACTTTTTCGGTGCCGGTCTGGTATTTTTCCGTACCAATCTGCACCTGTTTGGTACCGGTTTGTACTTTTTCGGTGCCGGATTGATAGGTTTCGGTACCGACTTGCACCTGTTTGGTACCGGTCTGCACTTTCTCGGTACCGGATTGATATTTCTCGGTACCGACTTGTACCTGCTCGTAACCGGTCAATAATTTTTCAGTACCGGATTGGTATTTTTCCGTACCAATCTGCACCTGTTTGGTGCCGGTCTGCACTTTCTCGGTACCGGTTTGGTACTTTTCCGTTCCGGTCTGGACTTGTTCGTAGCCCTTCAATACTTTTTCGGTACCGGACTGGTATTTCTCCGTTCCGGTCTGGTATTTTTCCGTGCCGGTTTGAACCTGTTTGTAGCCGCTTAATACCGACTCGGTGCCGGATTGATATTTCTCGGTACCGGTCTGATATTTTTCCGTACCGGTTTGCACCTGCTTGTAGCCGCTCAACACTTTTTCCGAACCGGTCTGGTATTTCTCGGTGCCTGTCTGGACTTGTTTGTAACCGCTTAATACTTTCTCGGTACCGGTCTGATATTTTTCCGTACCGGTTTGCACTTGCTCGTAACCGGTTAAGACCTGTTCCGTTCCACTGACGTATTTTTCAGTCCCGGTTTGAACCTGTTTGGTACCGGTCTGAATTTTTTCCGTTCCGGTCTGATACTTTTCGGTGCCCGTTTGAACCGGCTTATAGCCGGTCAACACTTGCTCCGATCCGCTTTTGTATTTTTCAGTACCGGTCTGAACCTGCTGATAACCGGTCAGAACCTGCTCTGTACCGGTTTGATATTTCTCGGTGCCTGTCTGGACTTTTTCCGTGCCGTTGGGAACCGTTTTATAGCCGCTCAACACTTTTTCGGTTCCCACCTGATACTGCTCGGTTCCCACCTGTTTGCGGGTATAGTCATAACCGATCATGGGCCCTTGCTGATCCTGGCCGGTATAAGTCAGGTTCAGGGTTTGATAGGGATTTTTAGCCCCCTTATACTGCAGTTGGTTACCTTGACTTTTATCGAACTGATACACGGATCCATTGGAGGAAATATATTGGGGCTGGCTCCCCATGCCGAATTTCACCTGCGTGGCATCCTTGGGTAACAGGAAAGGATTATTTGGACTGGAACCCACGGCTCCATTGCCGGATGTGATGCTAACACTGTTGGCCGAAGGGGGAACAGCGCCGGAGTTCGGTATTCGGGATTGCTGATGAAGGTTCAGATTCAGTAAACTCATAGTCACTCAACCCTTTCTTGTCTGGTTGTGCAAATGCCTAAGAAACCTGCCTATCAGGGAAGGGGGATATTCAAAACAAATAAAAACAATTACCTATGTATATAAAAACAATAGAAAAAAGATGATTGCCTAGCCCCCTAAGTGCCGTTACAAAACTTAAGTTTTCAGCACCGCATCAGACCCCATCACGATATTACCGCTCAGGGTTCTTGCTGTTCTAAACGGCCTTGCCTCACACCACGCCTCAGCAGCAGGCGTTTACATGTCCAGGCGCTTTCAACCCAAACGCCAAATGACAACCCTACTCATCACTCTCGCCCATGAAGAGCTCCAGCCTCTGCCAGATCATTCGATAGCGGCAGATGCTCCGTATCGGTTCAGCAGCCAGGCTTTGGCCTCTTCCGGCGTTGATATGTCATTTAACTGCTGCGCCTCTTGCAGGGCATCCAGCATTTCTTTCAAGTGCGGGCCAGGGTCGATGTTGAGAGTCTGCATCACATCGTTCCCATTCAGTAAACGGGGCTGCTGCAGCACCGGCTCTTCCGCCTCATAATTTTCCATCAGCCACAAGTGCGCCCGGTGGGAGGCATCAAAATCCTCCTGACTCAGCCAGTCTCCGCAGGCACTATGGCGATCCGCCAGGGCCAGCAGAACCACATCCGGCGTATCCTCGCCCATGCGGCGGTAGAATTTCAGATTCGATTTACGGGCGGCATCCGGCCCGAACTGACAGGGATACAAATGCCAGCGAATCAGCTTCTTGATATGAGCGCGTATCTCGTTGCTGACTTTCCAGCGCTTCAGCAACGCATCGGCCATTTGCTCGCCCACTTCCTCATGGCCGTAAAACGTCAGGCGCTGGCCATGCACGGCGTCTTCGCGGGTGCCCATGGTGGCGGGCTTGCCAATGTCATGCAGCAAGCACCCCAGCTTGATCAACCCGAAGCGGGTTACTGAAGGCGTAAACGGCTGCCGAACCCAAGCTTGGGTTTTAGCGGGACATTCGTCAATCAAACACTCCGCCTGACGCACCAGCTCCATGGTGTGGTCAAACAGTCCCAGGTGATGAAATCCACTGGAGCCGATAGTGCGCATGGGCGTTAAGTCCGGAATCAGCACTTCCAGTAGGCCACAATCCGCCATTGCTTTTAAATAGGGGAAGCATGTTTCCACGCTCAACATGCGCAAAAATTCATACTGCACCCGCTCGGCGGCAGATTCCCAAATTTGGGCTCCGTTTTGCCGAACCACGGCCAGTGTTGCTTCATCAATGCGCTTTGCCTGCACCGTGGCTGCAATGCGAAAGACTCTCAACATCCGCAGCGGATCGTCCAACAGGTTAAATTCGCTAACCATGCGAATCAGCCCTGTTTCCAGGTCCGTCTGCCCCTGAAATAAATCCACCAGTTCACCGGTTTCCACATTCAGCGCTAACGCATTGATGGTCAAATCCCGACGGGCCAGATCAACGTGTAAATCGTTGTCCAAAGCATTTGCCAAATCCACCACAATGCCGTCATCAAACACCACCCGGTGAATACCGAACTCCCAATCCAGCGGCACCAGATGACCGGCATCCTCATCCGCCAACGTTTTCGCCAGCTCATCCGCCTGACAGTTAATCAGGGTAAAATCCAGATCCAGCGGCAATTCACCCGTCAGCAACAAGTCACGGACCGCGCCACCCACCATATAAGCCGACCCGCCCATGCGACCGGACAAATCACGAACCCGGCAAACGACAGGGTGCTGCAATACGGCTTCTAACTCGGAAGGGGTCAAGGATTTCATGGGCTACCAGTTTCTTACATCGAACGAATGGGGAACCATTGTCGCTTAGTCCGATGCGGAAGCCAACTCGTTCCTCACATTGCCATCACGCATCAGGTAAACTCATACACCAGCGCCGCCATGGCCGCCACAGCCGCCGTCTCGCTGCGCAAAATGCGAGTCCCCAAGCTGACCGGCAAAAATCCGGCCTGCTCAAAAGCGTCCAGTTCGGAATCCGTCCAGCCACCTCCCGGCCCAATGGCAAAAATAGCAGCTTGTTCAGTCTGAAAGCCTTTTAACGCCTGCTTCAGGGATTGCCGATGCTCGCCCCGCTCCCGCAAAATCAGCTTGAGGGTATTGGACTGCATTTGTCCCAAATAGGCATTAGTCGATAACGGCGGCATTATCTGCGGGATAAACAGGCCTTCCGACTGTTCCGCCGCCGAGCGCAGCACTGCCTGCCAGCGCTCCAGCTTTTTGGAAATATCCTTGTCGCCCAGCCGAATCACCGTTCGATCAGCCAGTAAAGGCTGAATGGTATGAACACCCAATTCAGTGGCTTTTTGCAGCAGCCAATCCCAGCGTTGCTCCTTAATTAACGCCACGGCTAATACCGCCTGCGGCAATACGGTTTTCAATGTCTCCAGCTTCCGTTGCACCCGTAAAGAAACGGAATGCTTCTGTAAATCCTGAAGGACGGCGGCATAGGCTTGCCCCCGCTGACCGTCCACAATGACCACCGATTCCCCTGTTCTGGCCCGCATCACCGTTCGTAGATGATGCACGACGATGTCATCCGTTACCTCAATATCAGCCGGAAATTGCTCAAGGGGCTCAGTCAATGAGACAAAAAAGCGCTTTGCGGTATCGTCGTGTTTCTCAAAGCCGGACATGGGTCTACAAACGGCGCCTATGCTTTATAGATGCCCGACAACGCAAACCAGTCGCCCTGCTGCTGACGCTGAATCTCCGTAAAGCCAGCGGCCTGCATGGCTTCTTCCACCTGGCCGACCGATTTGGCAATCAGCCCGCTGGCAAAGAAACGTCCACCCGGATTCAGTCGCAACAACATTTCCGAAAATAATTCCAGAATCACCGGGGCGATAATATTCGCCACCACCACATCGTAGCGGGTCTGGCACAATTCATCCAGCGGGGTGTCCGTAAAATCAACCACGGAATCCATTCCATTGATTTCGGCATTTTTACGGGCCGTCACTACAGCTTGCGAATCGTTGTCCACCCCTCGAATATCGCGGCAGCCTCGCAATGCAGCATAAATCGCCAGAATGCCGGAACCGGTGCCCACGTCCAGCAGATTCACCGTGGAGAAATCAATTTTATCACCAAAGGTTTCTAGCGCTTTCAGCATCAGTTGGGTGGTTTCATGCGTTCCGGTACCAAAGGCGCATTCTGGATCCAGTTTAATTACCACTTCATCCGCGCTTTTCGGTTGATATTCTTCCCACGTGGGGCAAATGGTCAGCCGTTCCGTGATAGGAGTCGGGTGCCAATGTTGCTTCCAGCTTTCCGCCCAGTCTTTTTCTTCCAGCCATCGGGTCTGTACAATGTCGCAGACCTTCATCAGCTTGGGGTTGTCCACCATCAGCACTTTTACTAGGTCTTCGCCCAATGGATTACGGGTAAACACGGCCACATGCGTCAGATCAGACAGTTGGGTCTGATCCTTGTCGCTGTCCGCCTTGTAGTATTCACCAACGCTTTCCACCCCATCAATCGTCCACAGTAGCTCTTCCAGATACCCGGCCAACACCGGCGGACAGGAAATGCGGATTTCCATTACAGCGGAAGATGACGCGTTCTGCTGATTTGGACGTTGCTGGGTGGTATCCATGCGGGCAAAGGCTCCTTTGAGTTATAGGCTTTTCAGGCTTTCGGGAAGGCGGTGTTTATGGTAGCTTACATCAAGCCCAGTGCCGTCACAAGGCCCGTGGCTCCGCATTCATCCCCAGCTTCATCCAAGCATTTTCAGCCGTCGTTTTATTCATCGTCAACATGATCATATAGAGGAACCATTCATGCCCCAACCTGCAGCCAATCTGGGAAAACTGCCCCCGTATCTGTTCGCGGAGATCGACCGCAAGATTGCCGAAGCCAAGGAGCGCGGCGTGGATATCATCAGCCTGGGTGTCGGTGACCCCGACCTGCCTACCCCGGCCCCCATTGTGGAAGCCATGCAAAAAGCGGTGGCTGAGCCCGCCAACCACAACTACCCGCCTTACCACGGCACCCAGGAATTTCGCGAGGCCGCGGCTAACTGGATGAAAACCCGCTTTGGGGTTACCGTGGACGCCAACAAGGAAGCACTCTCCCTCATCGGCTCCAAAGAAGGTTTGGCGCACCTGATTCTGGCTTACGTCAACCCCGGCGATGTGGTGCTGTGCCCGTCTCCTGGCTACCCGGTGTACAACAACTACACCTTGCTGTGCCACGGCGAACCCTATGTTGTGCCTCTGCTGGCCCAGAACAAGTTCCTGCCGGACTTGAGCAAAATCCCCGCCGACATTGCCAAGCGCGCCAAGTTGTTCTTCTTGAACTACCCCAACAACCCGGTGGGCGCCATCATTGATGAAGCGAAAATCAAGGAAATCGTGGCCTTCTGTAAAGAACACGACATTCTGTTGTGCCACGACAACGCTTACTCTGAAATGACCTTCGACGGCTACCGCGCGCCCAGCTTCCTGTCCGTTCCCGGCGCCAAGGATGTGTGCATCGAGATGTTCTCCCTGAGCAAGATGTACAACATGACCGGCTGGCGGGTCGGCTTCGCCGTGGGCAACCCGGAGGCCATCAAAAACCTGGGCACCGTGAAAAACAACACCGACAGCGGCGTGTTCAAAGCCATTCAACACGCCTCCGCCGTGGGCCTGAATATGTCCGACGAGCTGACCAAAGACCTGAACGCCATATACTCCCGCCGCCGCGACATCTTCGTGGAAGGGTTGAACCGCATGGGCTGGAACGTGCCCAAGAACGAAGCCACCTTCTATCTGTGGGTCCCCGTCCCGACCGGCATGACCAGCGTGGAATTCGTCAGCATGCTGCTTGAAAAATGCGGCGTGGTGGTGCCCCCCGGTACCGGCTACGGCCCGGAAGGCGAAGGTTTCTTCCGTGTGGCGCTGACGGTATCCGAAGATCGCCTGAAAGAAGTACTGGCCCGCATGGAAAAAGAAGGCGTGACCTTCCACAAGCTGGCCAAGCAAGGAACCGCAGTTTAAAGTGCTTCAGCAGCGCATTAATTTTATAACCTTAGGAGTCTCCGATCTGGCCCGGTCCCGCCGTTTTTACGAGCAGGGACTGGGCTGGAAAGCCTCCCAGCGGAATAGCACCGAAGGGGTGGTATTTTTCCAGATGCCCGGCGGATTGGTATTCGCCTTATTTCCACGGGAGGAACTAGCCAAAGATGCGGGCATTTCGGATACCGGCTCCGGTTTTGGCGGGTTTTCGCTGGCGCACAACGTGCATGAACAGCATGAAGTGGCTCAGGTATTGCAGCTGGCCGAGCAGGCAGGCGGCACCATTCTGAAACCGGCGCAAGACGCCTTCTGGGGCGGATACTACGGCTATTTCGCCGACCCGGACGGTTTTACCTGGGAAGTGGCCTGGAATCCCAGCTTTGGACTGAGCGACAAAGGCGAAGTGATTCTGCCGGAATAACGCCAGCCCTTGCTCGTAAAAAGTCTTCCGTGGGCCAAAATGTCATTTGCGCCCTAGAATAGTATTATTGAAGCCATGAGATATTGGATTGACTTTGCCATGCTGAAAACCGCTTTTGCCGTTACCACGGGAAAAACCGTGGCCGGGCTGACCGCCTTCCTGAAATTGGGCTCCGGCACCAGCCTGCCGGGCAAAGTGGCCCGCAAGCTGGACCCGCATCTGTTGCAGAATCTGGGCAAACAGGTAAAGCATCAGGTCATTGCCGTGACGGGCACCAACGGCAAAACCACCACCTGCGGCTTACTGGCGCAATTCCTGCGAGAGGGTAATCACCGGGTGGTGCATAACCAACTGGGCGCCAACATGGTGCCGGGCATTACGGCAGCGTTGATTAAGCAAAGCTCACTCACCGGGCATTTAAGCGCAGATTACGCCGTGCTGGAGGTAGATGAAGCCTCCATGAAGGGTTTGACCTCGGAAATTGGGGTGCAGCGGGTAGTCGTCAGCAACTTGTTCCGGGATCAGCTCGATCGCTATGGCGAATTAGACACCACCGCCAAACTGATCCAAAAAGGCATTCAGCAAACGGAAATTATGCAAGGCCGGGGACGGCTGATTTTGAACGGTGATGACCCGCTGGTGACCACCCTGGGGCAAGACCCAGCGCTGCAATATCAGGACAACCTGCTGTATTTCGGCGTGGAGCAAGTGACCTATCAACACGGCACCACACCGGCTTGCCCGGTTCCCTTTACGCGGGAAGTCACTCAATGCCCCGCCTGCCAAGGCCCGCTGGATTATACCAACCTGGTGTTCGGCCATTTGGGCGATTACCACTGCCGGGAATGCGACTACCACAGACCCACGTTGACCGTTGCGGCGGAACATGTGCTGGTAAAACCGGAGGCCAGCGAGATTCGGTTGCGTTACGGCCATGAAACCATTCATATCAACCTGCCGCTACCGGGCCTGTTCAACGTCTATAATCTGCTGGCAGCCGCAGCAGTGGTTTATGATTTGGGTTTGCCGGCCAGTGTGATACAAAGCGGGCTAAACCATTACCAAAGTGTGTTTGGCCGGGCGGAAAAGAAAGTATTGAGCGGCAAAAACACCTTGATTATGCTGATCAAAAACCCGGTGGGCGCATCAGAGGTTCTGAAGCTGGTGGGTGGCGACCCGAAAGGCAAACTGCTGATTGCCCTGAACGATAATTATGCCGACGGCCGGGATGTGTCCTGGATTTGGGACGCCCAGTTTGAAGCCATCCCCGCAGAAAAGGAAGTGGTGGTCAGCGGGGTTCGCGCCGAGGATATGGCCATCCGCCTGAAATATGCCGGAATTTCCGAAGCTCGGATTCTGATTGAGCCTGACTTAAAAGCGGCTCTGGATAAGGCTTTGGACAAAACCGCTCCAGATGAGGTCTTATATATTCTGCCTACCTACACAGCATTGCTCAGCTTGAACAAGATACTGAATTAAGCGCTAAAAACGCTCAAACTAAAACCCCTTCCAGCTTGGAAGGGGTTTTTATAGTTTTGATGTTATTTTTTTCTGCGTTCATCTTGGCTATTGTAGCCATCGTAGGTATCGCTATAAAACTTTGATCCTCTAATGTTGATTAATTCCTTTTTCAAATTCTTATCGGAAATCCTATCGAGAACAGTGCGTCCGTTATTATCTGTAAGCGAGAGGCAAGCCCCTTCTGCTGCTAATAGCTCGGCAATCTTGGTATACCCATTCTCAACGGCCATC
>JAJQJM010000056.1 GCA_021323475.1 Vampirovibrio sp. | reverse complement strand
AACCAGAATTCAAAGGTTTCAAAAGCCCTTGCTTTCTGATAAAGCGCCCCCAGGAAAATGGGCTGGGGCATCCACAGAGCATAAGGATATTCCTTTGAAATGTCAGACATCGGGATTCGACTGACAATACGCTTTGCAGTGCGCAATTGAAAGGTATCCAGGCGAGTATGGGGAAACGTTTCCATATAGGAGAGCAAGTTTAGCTGATCAAATAGCTTGGCAAATCGAGGCATCAGCACTTCGCCCCGATACTCCCGTGAGAAATCCTGATGCTGTTCCAGCACCAGAACCTGAAGCCCCTGCTTGACTAATAGTAACCCCAAAAGCAGGCCAGCGGGCCCGCCCCCAACAATACAAACATCAACCTCATGTGTTTGCAACATGACAATATCATAATCAAAACAGAGGTGTCTTTAAAAGCAATTACCTAATCAAATAGGCTCTCACGATCTAATAATTGAGCATGATAAAACACCAGGAGACCGAATTCATCTCATCGATACTCCCTATTGAGCCTTAGTAGGCTCAACAATTATCAGGTTGCTTTCACTGAAACATCAGAAGCACTATGCCGGTTTATTTACGGACTTGGACAGGTGTCAGCGGAATCAGAAAATGTGCAATTTCCTGGTTTTGCTCCTTACCTTCTACAGGCGGTCTTGGAACTGTATTTTTAAACTTTTCATTCTGATGCATATCGTGGGATACGCCTTTCTTAGAGGCAATTTTCATAATCGTGTTTAAAGGATCATCGAACAGAGAATTCGGCTTATCCGGCTCTATCGCAGCGCGATCATGATAGTTATCCCATCGATGAGCCAGGTACTTGTTCACAAGCGTTTCAGGAGTATTCTCTGATTCAAAATTCGGATCAGACGCTTTATCTTCAAAGAATCGAACCTCCCGGCTAATTTCGGCTTGTGCAGCCGGATCCGTCAGGAGATAGTCCATCACGTCCTTCCGAGTGATAACCTGGTGTGGGCCAATTATAATACCATCCAATAAACCTTTTTCTCCATAAAATAGGCCATCCAGAGCATTCATAAACGTTGTTTTCAAGAAATCACATTCTACATCTTTTTCCGGTTTACCGCTGGACTTGGTGATGAGTTGGATACTATTTTTATTAATTTGAGCCATATTATCCGCCTCTTGGTTGGCCTCTTCATTAGAAGAGTACTTTCCGCCCACGGATACGTTATGAAGCATAATTTCAGAAATTGGTGTGGCAAGCCTGTTTCCTGTAGCGGCTGCCAGCAATAATCCGCCGCAACTATACGCCCTGCCATTCAGGATGACATCCGTTTTAATTTGGCTATCACTTTCAAGCTCTTCCAATATCTTGTGCAGGGCAGTCACATCGCCGCCAGGACTGTCTAAAATAAGCTTGATATTATTAGGCGATTTTTTATCCTGCTTTGCCTGCAAGAGCTTTTTCTCTTTAATTGCCCGTATACTATCCACCAACTGATCAGCGGAATTTAATACAAACGCGTCACCATAGTAGACTATATCGCCGTCAATTAAACTCGAGCCACCCTTGGCACCAACTATATTTATCTGCTGGGGTTTCATACCGGTTGAGTCTACTTTGCTCTCCAAATTCCTCGATTTATAAATAGGATCAAAAAGACCATTGCCAGCTTTATTATTCTCTCGATGATATTTGTGTGTTTCCATCCCGGAGCCATAATGCCCTAATGCCATTCCTGCAATTCGAAGCGGACTTTTTTCAGCCGTGTCGTCAGAATTCAGGCTATGGAATACACCAGGCCTATTCAAATACACTTGGCTCGACATCATCGAACTTGGAGAAAATACTCTCAGGGGCACTAAATACTTGGATCCAATTTTATAAAGATTATTTGCATTTTTATTGAACTGGCTCTTTTTTCTTTCCGTAAATACAGGATCTCCGTCCAGATAAAAGCCATGGTCTTTATAGTATTCCTCTAGTTTTTCACGTGTTAAGACCTGATCTCGACCAACCAGGATGCCATCGACGAGACCAAGCTTTCCGAAGGCAAGCGCTTCTAAAGACGTGTACTCCTTTGCACTGGTAATACTTTTATGCGCCTCCTTGATGTCCGTTACACCAGTGGCTTTCATAAACATTGCCAATCGTTTACCCAGATGAGAATTTGAAATCTTTCGATTTGCCTGAACCACCTGGATCTCACCACCACCAGCAATTGTATTCACAGGGCCTAATTTAAAATGGGCGGTTGGATAAATAAATGCTTTCCCGGTGGCCTTTGTGGGAGTATCAGCCAATTTATGACCATCATACAAACGAGACATCATAATACTTGGGACAGAAGCCGGCCCGGCAAGAGCTGAAATGATTGTATCAACAGGTTTTTCGAAAAACAGCAGGTTATTGGATAAACTCATGGAAAGGGCGTTATCAAGTTCCAAGCCAGGACCAAGACTCAGTTTCAAATGACTGAGATCATTTTCATCTTTTTTATACAGTGATTGCAAATAAAGGGAGCGTAAGGTTTTCATCACCAAATCCGATGACACGAAATGGTTAGCATATACAGCAGTTGTATATTCTTTATCAATTAATTGGTGCGAGCCAAATTTTACTTGCGGATGCAATACTGCCTGATAATGCCGGGAAGAGGGTTGGATAAAAACTGTTTGAAGCTGGAGAGTGGAATGTTGCTTAGTTCCATAATTTCCAGGGCTATTAACAAGTTGATTCGCTGTAAATCGAGGACGACGCAATTGTATCAATGGGTTGATTGGCGAAAGATTGGTGAACTGACTCATGGGAATAGATGGTCCTATTTTTTAATAGATAAAAGCAATCAATAAAATTCAGAGGTAAGCTATACATATAAATTAAAATGCTCTCAAAAGTCCAGATATTACCAAAACCCAAATATCTTTGAATATTCTCAATTTAAAAATATCGAGTAAGCCGTCGGAAATTCGAACACCGGGCCTTCCCCTTATCAAAATGCTTTATCAAAGATCGTAAGTAGCGCGTGCGGAGAAGTTTGAATTTAGCTCCTCATATCCTGTATAGATGAGCTTTCTAACAGGGTATTCCAATCGCCATAATTAATTTCCAGGTTCAGGGAATTAATTATTTTTAAGTATCAAGAAGGCAACTAAAATGCATCGGTAAGTTTGGGCAGAACGAATTGAGCGGTAGCAAATCACTAGAAGGCTTCCAGTGCATGCTTTATTTTTTTGCTTCGCAGGTAGCGTTAGAATCATCGCCATTACCGGCAAGACAGATTTGGGATGATTTATTGCCAGTTAACTTTGAAATCATTCCGCTCGTGAGAAAATCGGTCGTTGTAATGGAACTAGCATTCCAGAGCATCATATCCATTGCGCTGTTAATTTACACAATCTGAGTTGACAATGAGCTGATATACGTTTTTAAAGCAGGATCACGCAAGACCCCACTTTTCTCTGCAGACGCATAAGCATCTAAGAAATCCTGAAGGGCGACTCGTGGCTCCCCGGTAAGTTGAGAAATATCGGTAGGTACACTTTCCGGTTTGTTATCGTATCCGATTTTTTCCCAGATATCTTCGACGGTCATAGATCTGCCATTTACCTGAATGTCAATAGACTTGATATTTTCGCCCCTTCTAAGTTTTGCGGCTGCTGTTTCTACCGCTCCTTGCAGAGATGCAAGATTATAACCTTCTTTTGCCAATACAATCAGTTTATTATATTGAGCCTGTGTGATTGACCCTGCAGCCAATTGCTGCTCCGCAGACTTAACTATCGAATCTGCCAGCATTTTCGTAGTTCCATTGGCTCCCATCGTTGCAACCGTCTGACCGACTTGTTGAGTTGTTAAGACTACCGATGGCGCATTGGTAATTTTTGTAACCAAACCCTTAGAATACTCTTCCGAAGGGGGAACATCACTCATTACAGAATTTTTGCCGGATATGAAAGTCTTCTTCTCATAAGGAACCGTCTCTGAGGCATATTGAGAGATTTTTTGTCCCAATGTGAATAATACGGGAAGAACCACAAGGCTAATTATGCCAGCAATGAGGCCATATTCTGTTAAACTAACCCCCTTATTACTTTTCATGAAAAATATTGCCTTTTTGATGTTATACAAACGATTATCGGCCAGTTCTGCAAAACTTTAGACTTAGCTATAAAGCCGTTAACTATTATTTACAAATAATTTATCAAGCTAGTATTACTTGAACTGTTAACACTTGAGAAGAATGACTGAGGCACACTCCCGGTACCATTCAAAAATTGAGTTTCAGGCGATTGATGTTGGCGCCAACACGGCAACTGGCGAGCTATTCCTTGCGATAATAGCTGGAATGGTTAAGTTTGAGCGCTCCTGCCTTAAACGCAGCGGCAAAACAATGAATCGTTCTTCCCTGATTGCCTACTTATAAACAACGTGTCGATGAGGTTGTGGCAGTCTGTCACCCAAAATCAGGGTTTCTCAGATATCGCTTCTACCATGGTAGAGTCCTTGCGCCCCGAAAGGAAAACCCGTAAACCGGGAAACAATGCAAATAGCAAGACAGAAATCCATTGCCAATTTTCCTTGACTAGGGGTAAATAGGTTTCCAAAAACCCCTGCAGGTAATGATTCACTATATTGGTAGGTTGGATATCAATGGTAGCTGGAGCAGGCGAACTATAAGGACGGTTATCGGCATCGGTAATACTGAGGCACAAGGTATGCTTACCCAGCTTTTTTGGTGTTACCAACCACTTCCAATGGAGGATTCCTTCAGGATTACCTTTCACTGATTGCAGGCCATTCACCCCTGAATCCTCAATTTTAAAGGCATCCGTATTCCCTTTGAGTTCAACTTTTAAATCCGGGACCGGAACAAGGGATTCTGTGCCAAACGATTTGCCTTGCTTTTCAAAATACGCTTTACTGATTTTATTGCCCAAGCCCGAAACAGAGATATCCACCTCAAATGGAACCTCTTCATCCAGCCGCATAGTTTTATAGACTGAGTGGCGAACGGAATAGGGTTCGTTTTTACTAGATTTTTCCAACGAATTGGCAACACCTTCGGGTGACATCGCCGCCGTTGCTTTAAAGCCATGACCAGGTACCGGTCTTACCCCAGGATGCTCACCTGCTGGCTTCAGGGAAGTCTGGCCAGGATACGCCCTGGTTACTTTTGGAACGATTTTGACTGATTTATGAATCGGGTTAGTCACGGCCGAGCCATTTGGTGAAACAGAATGATACTCCGGCTCTTGTGTTTCCGGGGCGGCCGTATAAGACGTGCGTTGATGCTCCATAACTTGCTGAAGGGTTTCTTCCCAACGCTGATACTTTTCAGCATTCGTCTCTGGGGCTTTGGCTAGTTGCCAACGGGTTAGGACATGTCCGTCCAGACTCAACAGTTCATAAATGCGCCTGGCATCATACGGCTCTGTAACAGTGACTTGGGCAAAAGGGTCAATGACTGTCTTGCCGGCAGTTCCCATAAACACAACCGGCTGGCTGGTATGGTTATTCACTATAAAACTGACCGGTGCCCCTGGAGTTAACTTCTCCCCATCCAGTGTTTGAAGGGTGGAACTACTATTATTTTGAACATGGATTGTAAATACATTGCTTTCTGTTGAAAAAGCCTGGTTTGAGGACATTGAAAGATTCGTTGCTAGAAAAGCAACCAACAACCCTATTTTTACCGATCTAAACCATGCATAGATACTCATACCACAATCTCTCAACCACCTTTGCTACAGACTGCCCCAACGACTCAAGTGCCGTTAATCTACCATAAACCAATGAATAATATAAGACCCAGCTATAAATCTGGATACGGCCATTATTCAACGCCTGAAGCTCTAGTTTTTGAGGGAGGCCAGCCAAGGGGCTCTGCCCCTCGCATGCATCACTTGCTCGGCTTCTTTTCCTTTTGACTGAAAACCATCATTGCAGGCTCAAACGGATGTTTCGGATTATGATCTACAGTAATTAATTTAAAACCATTCCGTTCAATAACATCTTTCCATTGATCAAGGCTTCTATAACAATTGACATCCATCGGCACAGGCAATTGCTCAAAAGCACGGTAAAACTTCAATTCAGGGATAAGATTGAAGATTTTTGTAGTCATATCATCCGCAATGAGTTCTCGAACAATAAAAATCCCATCCTTATCTAAACTTTGATGGATTGAACGCAAGAGCTTGTCCAGTTGCCCTGGTTTTGTAACGTGATGCAAGACCGACATGGCTGTTATGATTTTTGAGCCTTGAGCTTGTGGAGGAATTGTACAATGATCGTCCCCTTCATAGAGAAGCGGTGTCGCCTGAACAGATTTGCCGGACGGCGTTTTTAATTTGTTTATTTCTCCACAGTTCTGATCCAAATGCGCAGCTCTATAAATATCAATACCATATACCTTGCTTAAATTAACACCTGCATCAAGAAGGCCTGCGACCATGGACCTCGTGCCTTCCATTCCTGAACAACCCACATCCAAGATTTGACCCTCTTTTCTCTTCCAGTCGGTTGTGGATTGCAGAATACTGCCGGGCAAAGCATGGATAAAATTTTGAAATAGAAGCGTTCGACTCTTGACTCGTAAATTATCATCCCTATTCAAAGCCTCCGTTACAGCTTCAGCATGCTTGTTATACCAGGCTCTCAGTGCTATACAAATTTCGTCATCACTTTTCTCAGACTGGGCCCCTTCTTTGATTTTCTGATATAAAGATTTTCCAAGTTCAGGATTTTTACTAAATAAGCCGTTTTCGCTGGTTAAATATTGATACAAACGCTCAGAGCCACTCAATTGACTATAATCCAACGCTTTTGAGGGCCATCGCACAGGCACCGAACCTCCACCTGCCGTTCTTAACGAATCACCGTTAAACATAGCGGCAATCGTATGGGAAGGCTTGTCCTGAGTTTGAGTGCCCATACTGAGATTTTGAAGTTTACTGATAAGTTCTCTGGTTGACGGTTCTTTATACTTATCATGCTGAATTCGTTGGAATTCATCATTTTGTAATGCAACACGTAATCGGGGCAGTATATTGGCCTGATCCGAATCAGACAGTCTGGAAAAATCAGTAACCCCATGCACAACTCCCGAAATGGTTGGCTTTAAGTTCTCTTTTCTTGTTTGAAGTGCACCCGCACTAATAGAAGTACCCATTTCGTGTTATTCCTTCGCGTGTTTATATTGCAATAAAAAATAATTACCTCGTGGAAAGAGGTATTTATAAATGATTTCCAAGTGATGAATGGAGTAAGGTGTGAAAACGCAAGCATAGCATGAAATCTGTAGGAGTTGAATAATTTAAAATTGTCACAGGAATTTGCACATTAAAGAGATTGATATAGGTAACTACATATTTGTTTATTTTGGTAAAAACAGGGTCAAATGGACTGCCAGCCGGTGCATACTACAGCGCCCAGCAATTAAATACGGCCCCATCTTTTATTTTTTCGGAAGTGATTGGGGTTCCAATTGTGTGAGCCTAGCGAAAAAGTAACAAGAGGCTGACAGCATTGGAGAGCTATAGACTAAGGCATGCTATATAGATAGAATATCCTGAAGTAAAAAGGGAAGTGAATCAATTGAACGTTGCTGATGAGAGCCGCACGGGACGTCCAGATTGCGTACGGGTGCGAGGCGCACGAGAAAACAATCTGAAAAATGTTGACGTCGATATTCCACGCGACGCATTCGTAGTGTTTACCGGCATATCCGGATCCGGCAAGTCGTCACTCGCATTCGGAACCCTTTATGCTGAAGCGCAACGTCGTTACTTTGAATCGGTCGCTCCCTATGCGCGCCGACTGATTGATCAAGCTGGCATTCCAGAAGTGAATTCAATTGATGGGTTACCCCCGGCCGTTGCCTTGCAACAGCAACGGAGTACGCCGAATGCGCGCTCGTCCGTTGGCAGTGTGACGACCTTGTCGAATCTGGTGCGCATGCTGTATTCCCGCGCTGGAGAGTATCCCAAAAAACAGCCGATGCTCTATGCAGAAGATTTCTCCCCGAACACCATTCAAGGGGCCTGCCCCGACTGCCATGGACTGGGACGCATCTATGACGCGACCGAGAAAACAATGGTACCGGATGACACACTGACGATTCGTGAGCGCGCCATTGCCGCCTGGCCGCCCGCATGGCATGGACAAAATCTCCGAGATATCCTAGTATCCCTTGGCTATGACGTCGATACGCCCTGGCGCGATCTTCCCAAAAAAGATCGTAACTGGATTCTTTTCACGGAAGAGCAACCGACAGTGCCGGTGTATGCGGGATTGCCCCCAAAGGAAACACGCACTGCTATCAGGCAAAAGTGGGAACCGAGCTATCAAGGCACGTTTATGGGTGCCCGTCGTTATGTACTGCAAACTTTTGCGAATACCAAAAGCGCCTTGATGAAAAAGCGCGTGGCGCAGTTTATCATCGGTCGGGACTGCCCGACCTGCCACGGCAAACGTTTAAAAAGCGAAGCCCTGTCCGTGACATTCGAAGGGCTTGATATCGCTGAATTTGGAAAGCTATCACTGCTGAAATTGGCGGAGTTACTGCCCCCCGTTGCCCGTGGTGAGCTAATTCGGGCTGAAACCCAGCCACAGGATGACATACTCGACAAAAAGGCGCGCGGCGCTGCAGTCCAGCGCCGTGTGGACGCAGGTGGATCGGCGCATAAGGGCGCTCCGGATGTGCGTCGCACACCGAATCGTTCTGAAGAAAAACGCATTGCCGCCCAACGTTTGGCTTCTGAATTGCTCGAACGCCTGGGTCCCCTTATCGATCTGGGATTGGGTTATCTATCTCTGGATCGAAGCACGCCGACCCTGTCCTCTGGAGAACTTCAACGCCTACGGCTTGCAACACAATTGTCTTCACAATTGTTTGGTGTGGTCTATGTACTGGATGAACCGTCCGCCGGCCTGCATCCGGCGGACGGCGAAGCCTTGCTCAAGATTCTCCAGCGCCTCAAGTCCGCAGGCAACTCCCTATTTGTCGTCGAGCATAATCTCGATTTGATACGCCAGGCTGAATGGCTGGTGGACGTGGGGCCAGGTGCTGGTGAGCAAGGCGGCTGCGTGATTTACAACGGGCCTCCCACCGGGCTTGCGGACGTCAATGCCTCGATTACACGTCGTTACCTGTTCGACAATCCGGGCACGGTTGAGCGTAAGCCACGGAAGCCTAAAGGGTGGTTGAGGCTGGAAGGCGTGACCCGCAATAACTTACAGGGGCTGAATGTCGAGTTCCCTCTCGCCTGCTTTAGTGCCGTTACCGGTGTTTCGGGCTCGGGCAAGTCTAGCCTTGTCAGTCAGGCGCTCCCTGAACTCGTGAGCGAGCAGCTCGGTCGGCCTCTTGCCACATTGGAAGAAGATGAGTCGGACCCTCTGCTTGAAGTCGTACAAACGGCCGCTGAAGGGCATATTATTACAGGCTTGGAGCATATCCGCCGTCTTGTCCAGGTTGACCAAAAGCCAATTGGACGTACGCCTCGCTCAAATCTGGCAACCTATAGCGGCCTGTTCGATCATGTGCGCCAACTTTTTGCTGAGACACCGATGGCGCGAAAACGCCGTTACAGCGCAGGCAGATTCTCGTTTAATGTGGCAGGGGGACGTTGTCCAACCTGTGAGGGCGAAGGCTTTGTCATGGTCGAGTTATTGTTTCTACCCAGCGTTTATGCGCCATGCTCGACTTGTAACGGCAGCCGGTACAACCCGGAAACGCTTGCAATCGAATGGCAGGGTTGCAATATCGCGCAAGTGCTGGAGATGACCGTTGATGAAGCCTGCCAATTCTTCTCGAACGAGCCGAAAGTGTTGCGACCGCTCAATGTATTGCGCGAGATTGGTCTCGGCTATCTACGACTTGGACAACCGGCAACAGAACTCTCTGGCGGTGAAGCGCAGCGCATCAAGTTGGCGACTGAACTACAACGTGCGCAACGCGGGAATACGTTATATATCCTGGATGAACCGACCGCTGGTCTTCATCCGGCAGACATCGACCGACTGATGCACCACCTACAGGGCCTTGTCGACGCCGGTAACACAGTGGTCGTTGTTGAACATGATATGCGTTTCATTGCGCAGGTTGACTGGGTAATTGATTTGGGGCCTGGAGCGGGGGAAGAGGGCGGCTGTATCATTGCCAATGGCACCCCTAACGAAGTTGCCGATGTGACGAATAGTCGGACGGCGGCGTATTTAAAGCCGCTTATAAAGCGGAACTGAAACAAACCAAGATCACCGGCTTGCCTGCAACCTGATACGGGGCACAGATCACTCGGTTGTTCATGATAGGATGCCACCAAGATAGTAAAAACACTGATTTAGGTGTAAGTTCATGCTCCTTTCCAATCTTATTGATGCGTATGGGGTTTTTACAGACCAACTGGCACATCCTGAAGGCGCTTTTGGTGATGTTATCAGTGATTACATGAACGCCAGCTTTAACAATGTAAACCATTGGGCATTACAGCTAATGGCAGTCCAAGCTGATGAAAATATACTAGAACTAGGGTTCGGTGCCGGTCATTGTATACAGAGGCTGGTTTCCGACACCCCAGCGAATCATATCGTCGGCCTGGATAATTCAGCATTAATGGTTGCTAAAGCAACCGCGTTAAACCAGGTGGCCATTCAGCAAGGACGCGTCAGTTTAGTGGAGGGCGATGTCCGCCAATTGCCGCACTTTGACCACATGTTTTCGAAAGTCGTTGCGATTAACACGACAATGTATTGGCCTTACCGGCAAATGCCAGGTATTTTGAAAAACATTCGAAATACGCTTGTTCCCGGTGGCAGTTTTTATATCATCTATCAGCGCCCTATTGAGCGGTTTGTTCAAGGGGGTTGTCATCCGGAATTCAAAGAATATTTTAAATTGCTTCAGAAGGCTGGGTTCATTGACTTAAAGGCCAAAGCTCAAAATACAGAACTGCTTGAGCCAGACGTGAAAACAGTTGGTTTAGCCGTAATTGGGACAAATCCGATATTTGCAAAGTAATAGCCTGTTAAGCCTCTGTTCGATGAGGTATGTTATGTTAAACGGCCAAACTGCATGTTCCAGTCCTGAGTAATAAGCCCCTTCATTTGCCCGGAGCGCAGCGATAGCCAAGGCTAATGAAAGCGACTCTTTTTAACAACCCCACCTTCCACATCCGATATGGTGTGCATCATGATAAAAGCATTTTCATCGATTTCACGGGCCGCATTTTTAATTAAAGCGATTTCAAGACGGGTGACCACGCAAAACAGGATGTCTTGTTCCACATCACTGGAACCACGCCGTCCCTTATAAACCGTGGCACTTCGGTTCAATTCCCTGACGATGGCTTGCCGGATCTCTTCGTTTTTCAAGGAAATGATGGTGATGCCCGTAAATTCTTCAATCCCGTGCAGGATAAAATCAATGGTCCTGGATGCCGCCAAATACGTCAGCACCGAATACAGAGCGGGTTCAACGCCCAGAAAGAAAGCGGCAAACAGAAAGATGACAATATTGAGCAGAAGAATCACATCGCCCACTCTTAAAATATGAGTGGCCCTGCTGATGAGAAGAGCGGCAATTTCAGTTCCATCCAGCACTGCACCTCCCCGAATCGTCAGCCCAATGCCCGCCCCGATGAAAAACCCTCCGAAAATAGCAGTCAAAAGCTTATCCGGTGTCACATCCGGGAAGTGAACCAGGGCAAGACAAAGCGATAAACCCGTAATAGCCATTGCGCTTTTCACGGCAAAGCGCCAGCCCATCTGCTGAAAGGCAATCAGGATGAAGGGCAGGTTCATCAATAGAAGCAGCATGGAAAGCGGGGCTTCAAAAATCTTGGATAACAGCATGGAAATTCCCGTCACTCCGCCGTCAATGAAGTGACTGGAAAGCAAAAAGCCTTTTAAACCAAAGGCCGCAGAAAATATCCCTCCCAGAATAAGGATGGTGTCTGCGCTGAGGCGAGTACGCCTACTCATTTTCAGCATGCCAATAACCTTTCAGGCATGTTTTGGGGATGACTCATATATACAGTATGACACGACTTCTATAAGTCTCTATAACTTAACAATAACACAGATATGTTTGAGTTCTGTAGATTTGATGAATTCAGACTGGGAAGAGAGATAAGCGCTCTAAACATCCACGCTCGTTACCTCATCATTAATAAAGGCAAATCGTTTATCCCGACTCGAAAAGAAAGCATTCACAAAATAACACACATCTGAAAGTAGTGATTTAACAGCCGGAGAGTCTTTGTTAAAATATCCGAGTGTATTGTGAACATTGGAAAGTACGTAATACGACTTGATTTGAAACAGCGTGTAGCAGCGCTGGCCTTAACAGGCGTGTTATTTCTGAATGCCAGCCCTGTTTTGGCACGGGAAATGATGAAGGCCTTTGATTTTGCCGCCTTAAAGACTAACCCTCAGGTAATGGCGGCAGATTATGTGAATACCAAAAGCCCCAAAATGGGCACTTTTTCTCGGAAGCAGAAGGTGGATGGACGGACCCGGGTGGGCGTGGTCGGGTTCCAGGTGGTGTTTGCGGAAAACACATCTGAATATACCGAAGGCAGCACACTGAAAGGCTTGACCAAGGGACAATTCTCGGATAACTGCTGGCAGCTGGATGTGCTGAACCTGAGCCCAACAGTACGCCAGGCCATCACCGACCATATGTACCAGGAATTTCTGACTCAACTGGAAAGTAGCGACTTTGAAGTGGTTCCCCGAGAAACGATTACCCAGAATCCGCATTACCAGGAATTTGTGACAGAAACAACGCAAGGGCCGAACGTTGTCTTAGGCACCCAACGGATGTTCAAATACGGAAAAAACGGCGTGTGGACTGTAGCGCCATCCGGTTTCCCACTGGAAGCGGTCGATTTCAGCTCTGATATTTTCGCCGGCGCAAGCCCCGGCTTCCTCGGCGGCTTCAGCCAGACCATTAACGCGATGGGTGCTTCCAAGCGCGTGGGCAACGTGGGCGAAGCCATCCAGGATTTCACCGATTTTACACCCGTTTCAGTTACCTATTTCTTGGATTTCAAGAAACTCTCCACAATCGGCGGGCTAATCAGCAATCCTTTTGGCAGTAACGATAAGGATTCCACCTTTGGGTTGTCGGCCTCTCAGGGCAGCTTCATGCGCTTTTATACCAAGGCCGGCGATGGCCGGGGCGATCGTGGGAAACGCTATGCCGCCAATTATCAGTTGAACTTTGTGCTGAAAAAGCCGGTACAGATGGTGGAACCCGTGGGCAACATCCAGTTTCACGGGGAAAACATTGGTAGCCAGGTATTTGCCGGAACCGTTAATATGATGTTCCGCTCTATGGGCACAGGCGGCATCAAAGCACCGGCTCGTGTCCGCAAGTATGAGCTGACAGTGAACCCTGAAGCGTACCAAACTCAGGCTATCCAAGTCCTGCAAGCCGCTAACCAGTTGCTGGTTTCTGCGGCCAGCACGGCAGTACAAGGTGATACTGAAAAATAACAGGTTAACATCGTCCCAAAAAGCTCCGGCATTCTGTCGGAGCTTTTTGATGTCTGGCCTTCTTTCAACAAATCGCGCCAGAGATAATGGATAAAATCGGGTTAATTTCTGTTTAGGAAATAGGAGATACACCCGAATGCAACGGTCTAAATTTACGGAACAGCAAAGATCGCGGTGATTACGCGTAAAGTGGGCATATCGCCTGCCACATTCTACCGTTAGCGGAAGAAGGCGGAGCTAGCCGTTTTTTTCACCTTCACCTGTCGCGAATAATAGGTAACAACATTTCTGCAGGAAGAAAGCATCCACATTACTCATACGTTGGAATGAATACTTTCGACTAGTTTCATCGAATTGAAAACACTTTATGCTCATCATTACAGGCCGTAACTGAACAGGAGCAAACCCCATGAAAGTCAATGATCTGATGAGCCGCGTGGTTGTATCCGCCCAGGAAAAAGACTCCATGTTACAGGTGATGGAACTATTGGAACAGCATCAAATCAGTGGCTTGCCGGTTTTAAATGATGGAGGCATGCTGATAGGGGTTATCTCTCGCCATGATTTGAGCCATCCCCAGATTCTCAGCCACTTAAACAGCGGAGAATCGTTAGCTTCCCTTCCTATTGGCCATATCAAAGAGTTCAAAGAAGTTATCACCATCCAGGAATCGGACTCCATTGAAGATGCCGCTTCCATAATGGCGAAACACAGGATTCACCGGGTTGTGGTCACCAATGCCATCGGGACACTGATAGGAATACTGACGACCTCTGATATAACCAGGCTAAAAGCCTCTGATAATGTCACTAACTATGACTACCCCAACCTGATTTGATAAGCAGTTTATCCGCCTGCTTATTTTACAAAAAACTGAAAAAGAAATGGCGGCGACCTTTCATATCAGTGAAAGCGATGTCTATGAGTTTATCTATAGTATTCAGGGCAAACTCGGCGTCCGTGACACTAATCAGATTGTGGCAAGATCCCTGGAATTGAACCTCTTTTAGTTTTTCCTCGGAGCTAAATTACTGCTTAAAGATCCGGACGCCAGTCAAGTACACCTTAGCCGGGCGGTGCCTCGTTTTTTACCGAAACGCCTTGTTATGCTGTGCTAAATTGATGCCATCATTTCCGCCCCCGCCCATAATCAGGATCGACAGACAGCGTGAGCTGCGCTTAAGCTAGCATGGTTTAAGGACGGTCACCATGAACCTACGCAAAACGGGATGTTTCGGTGGAGTTCGGTCGGGCTTTCACTTCCCGTGTGCCGAACAAATCCAGATCGAACGGCGCCAGGTCCTCACCGATTTCTAGAGCGATAAGCGTATTCATTTTCTTCAGCATCCGTCCCACGAGCGCCGGATCATGCCGGAGGTGACGGGGATGGCCCAAGTTCTCAAGCTCGCCCGGATCATTTTCCAAATCGTAGAGACCGACATCACTGGTGGCGTATAATTCTTCCACCGTTGCAGGCGGGTCATATGCTTCGGGGCTGAACCAGCGGACCAGCTTGTGTCGACCATCCACCACAGCACGATAGAATGTGCGCTTGCTGAAGTCCGGGGCACCGTATTTCTTCCCAGCCTGCTTAAGCCACTCATCTCGACCCATCTCTGGGCCATGAGGGCCGGACATGCCCATTTCTGTCAATTCCCGGAGGGCTCCGGAAACCGCCCAGTCTTTATCCAGTGAATGCAAGCCATCCCAGCAGAAAAGCATGCCGTCGCCGGGGTTGTCAGCACTGCCCCGAGGCCCATCCTGATCCGGATCCAGGATCACGGCTTTCAAGCTGCGCCCTTTCAAATGGGGATACCGTTCGGTAATTTGCACTTCAGTCAACCCTGCAAACGCAAGAAGCGTGGGCGCCAGATCCAAGTGAGAACCAATGGCAGCGGTGCGCTTTCCTCTCTGCGCACTACCGGGCACACAAACGGTCAAATTAACGATAGCCGCCTCATCGAATGGAATGGCGCCTTTCTGAGTCATACCATGAGCACCATTCATCTCACCATGATCACAGGTCAAAATCACAATGGTATTCCGCCAGAGATCAAGACGATCCAATACATGCAGCACCTTTTCAAACTCCCGGTCCACTAGGCGCATGCAATTCACCAGATAATTGCGACGCTCCAGCCAGAGGTCGGTTCGCTCTGGCGGGATTTGGCCATAGTTGAGCATTATCTGCTCCTTGTAATGCCAAACACCGTAAGGCTGAAACGTTAAATCGTCGTGGAAATTCGCGGGCAACTGCACGTCCCACCATTGCTGGAACCAGCCCAGCCGTTGAGCGGGTGTTTGCAAGCAGGCCATTGCGCCGTGCGGATGCGGCATTTCAATCGGATCAGTCTGGAGATACATCACATCATGTGGGTTAATGAGGCTGCAAACCAGTAGCCAGGGCTGTTCCAGTTGTGCCCCTTTATGCTCCAGCCAGTCAATGGCCTGGAAAACCGCAGCGCCGTCCAGTTGTTCGCCTTGCAGCGGTGCGCCAAACATTTCACCCCACTGCTGGACATCGGAAAACCCGTAGCGCTCCAGTGCGTCTTCGCTGCGCGGGAGTCCCGAGCAGTGCCATTTGCCTTTGAATGCGGTGTAGTAGCCTTGCTCGCGCAACATATGGCCGATGGTGAGATACTCGGAGGTAAGCTCGTGCACCCATGCAAAATTGGTATTGTCCGCCAGCCCCGCTTTCTTGGCATGCACTCCCGTCCACATCGTGGCGCGCGAGGGTGTACAGATTGGCACGGTACAATAATGCCGGTCAAAGGATACCCCTTGCGACTCAAGCCGTTCCAAGGCAAGCAATTTAACCCCCTCGGGCAGCTCCATTCCTTTCTGCCATTGATCCATGCAAAGGATCAGGATATTTGGGCGTGTCACAGCATCTCGGCTTCCTGAAACGGCTCTGTTCTGGTCCTGGTTGACGGAAGCTTTCGGAGGCATCGATCTTCTCCTCCTGCATGGTAATTACCTTGATCCCAGTTTTCTGAAATTACGGATCACTGCGGTTTCCATTTCGGGATCCAGATCGGCTTGCAGGCCACAAATAAAGGATTGATATTCATCATCCCAGAACGATTGAAAGGTGTTCTTCATTGTCTCCAGGCGAGTCTTATATTCTTCACGGGGTTCATCCACATGAATGAGAACCAGACGCTGATACATGTCCAGTATGTCTTGGTGAGCTTCCTGATAAGGGATGAATTCCCGCTGAATTGCAGGGTTTGTTTTAGCAGCCTCATGAATCAGTAATTTCTGTAACTGTAAAAAGTCTCTCAAATGGTGAAACAATTCTTGAGACAATGCCATCCGTTTATCAGCATCCAGATATTGGAAATTATGTATCAAATTTTCAAACTCATCTTGAATGATTTCTGCCTTATCCAGTAATACATTAGCGATTGCCATCAGGTTTCCCCTCTTACTGCATGTTTTCAAATGAATCGACCTGTTCGTTCTGCAAAGTTTCAGAGCCATAGCCATCAGGCTTAGGCAGTCACAAGCTGGCTTTGGTTGCGTACAGCTTTCAAGGCGCTACCCCAGGCAATGAGCTGATCGAGCATTTTATTAACCGCTTCTTCGTTACGCGGATGAGGCTTAAAGACAGTCATATCCTCAAAATCCGTATAAAGGGAAAGCGCCACTTGATTGCGCACATCGGCAATTTGCAATTCCCCCATCACAAGCCTCAGGCTTTCCACGGCACGGGTCCCGCCTGCGCTGCCATAACCAATGAAACCAGCGGCCTTGTTATTCCATTCCTCGTAGAGAAAATCCAGCGCGTTCTTTAAAGCGCCTGAGGTCCCGTGGTTATATTCGGGTGTGACAAAAACAAAAGCATCAAACGAGTCGATTTTCATAGCCCATTTTTTGGTGTGCGGTTTTGAATATTGCCCCATGGCTGGTGGTACGGGCTCATCCCGCAGCGGCAAATTAAAATCCCGAATATCGAGTAATTCAAACTCGGCGTCCTTGCGTTGCCGGGCGATATCATAAGCCCAATGTGCAACCGATTCACCTACCCGGTTGGGTCGGGTGCTGCCAATAATAATGGCTATTCTAATCATGAATCCCCTCCTCCTGACTGCTTAATTGCGCGTTGCTCCCACAATTTATTGCTAGCGATAGACTAAACCGCCATCGTTCATGGGGGCCTGGCCGGTCATGTAATCCGAATCGGGCCCAGCCAGATAGGAAACAAACGCGGCTACATCTTCGGGTGTTTCCGCCCGGCCCAGGGCAATGCCTCCGACATATTTTTCATAGTTCTCTCCAATTTCAGAGCCGGTAATTTCGGCCATACGCCGATCAATTTCCACCCACATATCTGTTCCTACAACGCCTGGAGAATATGCGTTAACCGTAATCCCGTCATGGGCAAGCTCTTTGGCCGCCGCCTGCGTTAAAGCCCGAACGGCAAATTTGGTTGCGGAATAAACACCCAACATCGCATAACCTTCATGCCCGGCAATGGATGAAGCGTTAATAATTTTACCGCTTTGGCGGCGTTGCTTGAATTTTTTTGCGGCAGCTTGAATCCCCCACAAAACGCCCATTGTATTGATCCTGAAGATATTTTCGGCCCCTTCCGGCGTGACATCCAGAAGCGGTTGAATTTGAGCAATACCGGCATTGTTGATCATGATATCAAAACCGCCGAGCTCTTTCTCGGCATGATCGACCGCCTCAAAAACTTCATCGCGTTTGGAAACATCAGCCTTGAATATGGTTGCCCGGCGTCCTATGGATCTCACTTCGTCCGCCACCGCCATCATCTTTTCCTTCTGCACATCCACAATGGCGATATTAGCGCCGTCATTGGCTAATCTCAAAGCAATGGCCCGGCCAATGCCCTGACCAGCCCCAGTCACAAGCACAACTTTTTTCAAGATGCTCCTACTCTTTCTCCTTAAACTGAACAACACAGTAATGGTTGAAAAAGCTGACTTTGTAGGCTTGAAGGGGTCGAATGCTAACATATAGTTTGCTTCCGCTTCAATTCATCAAGTGGTTAGTCTGGTTTTATTGCCAGCAGGTCAACAACGGACTTTTCAGTCAAATTGACTATCTGAATTCGAATGTATGAGATCTTTTGTTAAACCGGTAATTCCACCCAATGAGTCTGATTTAGCGCTTTGACTTAATAGTAGATTCGAGTTTTTTCACAGGGCAGTTTCCTGATCTTTAGGAATAAAGCTTATGCGCCCGTTCCGCTCCAGCCTCGCTTCCTTGATTCCCTCCAGACTGGTTGTGTGCATTTGGGTTCGGAGTGCTTGTTCCAAATCACGCTGGCTGATGCCGGCCTGCCGCATTTCGCGCCATTGGATTTTCCCGTCATCAATAAGCAGCCTATGGGTGCCTTTAATCAGCTCGCCAAACCTGCTGGAAAAGAATGCGATGTTAGAGAACACCCCATGCACGACTACCAGCACAAAGGCGGCAAATAACGTAGGGTAAAAGGGATTGCCTGTAATGGCCCGGCTGATAACCGAACCCAGAATGATTGACAAGATGAAATCAAAGACTGTAAATCGCCCCTGGAAACGCTTATTTCCGAACCGCACCAGTACCAGTCCAACAATATAGACTATTACTGCGCGTATCCCCATTTGCCATAATGATAACGGATCCTGGTCAATTCCCAATAAACTGTTGTGAAAACCAATCAGCTCCTGCATACCGAACCTCTCCCCCCTGTCGGTCGGTACTAGTATACAACCGCATCGGCCTTTCAATTTTCTAAAAATTTTAATGAACCAAATGACTCAGCAGGCCAGGAACGTATTTTTCGGTTAAATTCATCTGGATATTTCTGCTACTCCAATTTAATTTTGGATTTAAATCCGCTGATTCCAGATTTGCTCTTCCGTGCCACACCATTGACAGTTCTGGCATTGATACATATCCACTCTCTCGGAGGGGTGAATAATCATATCCTTGAAATTCGGATTCACGTAATGCCATTCAGTGTTCTCAAGCTGGCCTTCACGTTTGAGCATTTGACTTCCGCATCGAGGGCACTGGAATTTTCTAGCTGTCCGTGGCATGACTCAATTTCTTAGCCTCCATGATTGCTACACAGTGACCATGCTTGCCATTTTTTTGCAGGACTCTGCGCATTCTTGGCAAATTTCAGCGCAGCGCCTGAGAAGAGCATCCCCATTGACCATGCGTTCACATGCTTTGGCACAGCGTTCGCAAACCTCAGCACACAGGGCACAGGTGCGTGGATAGAACTGGGATGTTCTCAGCATGAAATGAGCGCTGGTTTGGCACATTTCCGCGCAATCGAGAAGCAGGCGTATGTGGTTGGCTTCCGCATGCTTTCCACTTAGTTGCAGGCAATAATCAGCTGTCTGTGTGCAAATTTCCGAACATTTTAGGCAGTCATCCGAACAAAGCTGCTCTTCCTTGTTAAGCTGATGAGCCATTGCATCTCCCTCCCCATAATTATGGTCCTGAGCATAGGGTAAGTCCGAGGGAAAATGAATTGGACATCAAGGCAGTTTAAGGGCAGAGCCTAGTGGTTCTATACCCCCTGTTTTGTCGAACGTTTCGCCCCAGTTCGGCGCAGAAAAAGTGGCAGGGCAACGGTGACTCGAACACCGGACCTTACTCCAATCAAGGGTGTA
>JAJQJM010000172.1 GCA_021323475.1 Vampirovibrio sp. | reverse complement strand
TGAACCACAGTACCTGGCCTAGGGCGGTAATCATGCCCAGGGATATTTGCGGGAATTTTTCCACCAGACGGATAAAATTGCTTTTCTCGATGAACATGACGGTGGTATCCGTCAGGGCTTCGGCGGAATAGGGCATGGGCTTGTCGGTCAGGGCGCCGGTCACGCCGAAGAATTCGCCCACGGATGACAGGCGCACAATGGTGCTTTCGCCGTCTGATGAGTATTTCACCAGTTTTACGCAGCCCTTCAGTACGAAGTAGATTTTGGATCCGGTATCGCCGGGCAAATCCCGCTCGTAGAAGATAACCGTTTCCTTGTCATAGTTGGCTTCGTAGAAATAACCGGCAACGCTTTGCAGCTCATGCTCTGCAAGGCTCTCGAAAAGAGGGATTTTGCGAAAACGCGGCATCAGATCGCTTTTATTTTCGAGTGATAGAGCCAAGGGTGCGCCTCAGACTTTCTAGGGGAACGGGGTTAGCTTATCCACCACTATTATTATCAGAGTAATAGCATTATAGGAACAACACACGGAGCCCGCAAGCTCGTCTTGTCGTTTTCAAAAATCGCGCGGCCGTAGGGTGATGAGTTTTATAGACTTCCTGAATACCAAGGCGAATGACTGGACATACTATTGATTGAGGCGCTGACTACGCGTGGGTTCATATCGAACCTGCCGCAGGGTTTTATTGGCGCGTGTAAATCGAACCTGTTGTGAGCAGGCATGCCCGAGATCGGCATACATGGCGGGAGGCGCGTAGACCCGCATGGTATCTGTCCAGTTGACATGCCCCACCAGCTTGATGTGGCTGATGTTATGAAAGTTTCGGCCCTGGGCGGCGATTTCGTCCCGATCTTCGGCTTCATAAGCGGGCGGCGAGAATAAAATTTGCTCGTACCCGTGGAAATACGGACTCAGGCTGAGGCAGACGCAGGAAGGGCCGGTGCGCTCAAAGGCAATCAGGTGTTTATCCGCGAGGGTTTTTTGCATGGCCTGACGGGTCAGGGTTTTAAGGGTATTGCCCTCGTAAGCTCGGGGGATTAGGGGCGGGGCATCCATTGAATAATTGGTCAGACTGAACAGAATATGCGGGTACTTCCGGTAGCTAATGGCCTTGGCCCGAATTTCCCTCAGCGTATAGGCCCGGTTGCCGAGCTTGTAACGCTGGTTGGTTTCCAGAGTCTGCACCTGGGCAAGAGACGTAACCGGGTAATGGTCCAGAATAATCCGCATGGCCACCGCATTGTGGGCATTAATCCAGTAAGCGGCCTTATCCTCTTTTGTGGGGAAATAAGACGCATCGCTGTCCGGTGAAACCGTGGCCAACTGGTCCAGATACTCGTTAATCCGGCGTGGGAAGGCTCTCATCTTGGCAAAATCGACTTCTCCGGCGCTGTTTACCCAATTGGTCAGGACCTCCTGCCACACATGATGCCGGAAGGGGCGTGTCACCAACGCATCATTCAACACCCGTCCCGCATGCGAAGGCAATGGCCACAGCATGCCAAAGGCGCACAGCCCTAAACAGAGCAGGCCAATTTGCGCGCATTTTAAGTAGGGGTGATTCAAGGTGCTGTCTCCGTACTCCCTCTCTCGACCGTTCAAGCCGAAACTTTAAACGTGGGAAGACAAACTGCGTTGAGTCAGGTGCTTATTTTCCGGGCAGACAAAAACGTCCGTTTCAGGCGTTCCTGTCCTATTCAAGCCTTGTTTATTGCCTTGTGTGTAAATGCCTTGTTAAGTTGAGAATTTAAACCCCAATCGATGAACTGAGTCTGTCAGTAACTACATGGTGATCAACCTCTGCCGGATGGCTTCATATAATACGATGGCAACCGAGTTGGAAAGGTTCAGGCTGCGGGTGTTGGCCCGCATGGGGATGCGTACGCTGTTATCCGGGTTTTCCTCAATCAGCCAGGCGGGCAATCCGTGGGATTCACTGCCGAATACCAGTAGCACATCCTGCGGGTATTCCGCGTCCGTGTAGTTCACCTGGGCTTTGGTACTGACAAAATAGGGTGTCCAACCCGGTTTTGCCGCCAATACGTCTTTAAAATCCGGTACATGATGAATGGGGATGTCGTCCAGGTAGTCCATACCGGCCCGTTCCAGGTACTTGTCGTTCAGCCGGAAGCCCAGGCTGCCAACCAGGTACAAATCGGCGCCGGTGCATGCGCAAAGCCGCGCAATATTCCCGGTGTTTTGCGGAATGCGCGGCTCTACCAGAACAATGGCGATCCGGGGATCATCCTTTAAATTCAGTAGCGTCGAGGATGGATTGGTAAATGGGATCATTGAGCATTTTTTCCGTGCCCAACACTACGCAGGACAGTGGGTCGTTGGCGATATGCACCGGTACGTCCACTTCCTTGGCGATCAGCTCATCCATGCCTGCCAGCAAGGCGCCGCCGCCAGCCAATACAATACCACGATCCACGATGTCTGCGGCCAATTCCGGAGGGGTCATTTCCAAGGTGTTTTTAACCCCGGCCACAATCTCCATCAGCGTGGGGAACAGGCATTCGCGGATTTCGGTGCTGTTGACGGTAATAGTGTGCGGCAAGCCGTTCAGCAGGTTCAGGCCGCGCACTTCCATCTCTTCCTCTTCGTGGTTGCGGAAGGCGGAACCCATGCGGATCTTGATTTCTTCGGCGGTCCGCTCCCCGATGGACAGGTTATGTACTTTTTTCAGGTGATCCTGAATGTTTTCATTCAATTCGTCACCGGCGGTGCGCAAGCTTTTGGAAACGACAATGCCTTTCAGGCTGACCACGGCAATTTCGGTGGTGCCGCCACCGATGTCGATAATCATGGAACCGGTGGGTTTATCAACCGGCATGCCGGCCCCAATAGCAGCCGCCATAGGCTCATCTACCAGGTTGACGGTCGCAGCGCCGGTTTGCAGTGCGGCATCCGCAACGGCACGGCGTTCCACTTCGGTAACGCCGCTGGGAATGCCGATTACCACCCGGCCGGGACGCATGCCGAATGCGCCGGGACCGCCGTTTACTTTTTCAATAAATCTTTTAAGCATTTTTTCCGCCCATTCGAATTCGGCGATGACGCCGTCCCGCAGAGGGCGAGTTGCGCGAATGTTGCCGGGTGTACGGCCAATCATCTCGCGGGCGGCCAGGCCGACTTCAATGACTTCGGGCGGATTTTTGCTATAGTCTATTGCGACCACGGAAGGCTCTCTGAGGACCACACCCTTATTGGTCGTGCAGACCAAGGTGTTGACGGTGCCCAAATCAATTCCCATGTCATTGGTGCTTTTGCGAAAGAAGTCAAAAAGTCCCACGATCCATACCTCAGCAACATTACGTTTGAACCTGAACGGACAAATGTCCGATCGAGTGTCCTCCCTGTAGTTATTATTCCTTATGATGCCAATAGGGACAAGGACTTTTGTCAATATCCAATGAATGTAGGAGAAAGGCGGGTCGCCCCTCGCTATTGGGTGTTATTTAAAACCCATGTCAGGTAGGCATTGGAGCCGCCGGCTACCGGCAGCGCGATCAGTTCCGGCGTGGTGTAACTGTGAAGCGCCAGTATCCGCTCCTGAAGTTTCGGCAGAAGATCGGGCTTTGTCTTAATCAGGAGCAGGAGTTCCGAATCTTTTTGCAAATTCCCTTCCCAAAGGTAAAACGATTTGACCGGATGGCCCGCGCCGATGATATTCACGCAGGCCGCCAGTCGTTCGGTCACGATCCGCTCGGCGATGGTTTCCGCTTCTTCCTGGTTTCCGCAACTGACTAGCACCAACCATACGTTTGTTTCAAATGCCGCCTGGGACATGGGTTTCTGCCTCCTTCGCTGTGCAGGGTCTTCAACTTTACGGGAAATCTGATAAGTAAAATATAAAGATTGTGAGACACGGCTTTAAAAAAACACCCTTTTTCTTGACCCAAGGGTTGCCATAGGGTTTAATACAGCATAATTAAGATACTTGATACCCACCATCTATCAAGTCACCGAGAGAGACCATTTAAGCAGAAGCCATTCGAAAGGTAGGCGTCCCTTTTTAAGAAAATAGTTTGGCAATAAAAAGGGTTGTGTTGTGTTGTCATGGATGATGACATAGCTCCGTTGAACTGGCTTTTTAGTCGGCTAAATTCGTTTGTTCGTTCGTAATGAAAAGTTCTTAAGAAGAAGGTTTTTTTAAGAACAGTTGTTGAAGGAGACACCATGAAAGCTAAATTGTTGACCGTGACCTTACTGGGTTTGGCTGTTGCTACCACCCTGACCCTGACTGGCTGCAAAAAAGAAGAAACCAGCCAGACTGAAACCACCCAAACCACCGAAATGACCACCCAAACCCCGGAAGCCGGTGAAGCTGGCACCACCACCACCACCGAAACCACCAGCACCACCAGCGCTACCCCGGAAGCTGGCGCTGAGCATGGCGCTACCACCGCTCCGGCTGATGAGCACGGCGCTACCACCACCACTACCACCAGCACCACCGCTCCGGCTGGTGAGCACCACGAATAATTTCCGTTTTACACGGAATTAGCGAATGCTAAAAAAGTCCCTCCAGCAATGGGGGGACTTTTTGTATGCTTGGACCAGAGGGACGAAGCCTGCTCAATTATTCAATCGTTATCGCTTTTCCAACAGAGATAACCCGAATGTCCACACCCGTTGCCAAGCATCGTTGAATTCACCTTTCAGGCGGTTGAAAAAGCGCAAGCTGTCTTGCCAAAACGATACATTATAAAAAAAGCGAACCGGGGTTTGTTGATGGTACATGCGCAGAATGTAAGGCGGCAGATCCTGCCCTTGGGCAAGCGACGTGGCAATTTGCCGCAACAGTTCCAGTTGGGCGTCCATGTAGAAAAGTTCGCTCTGTTGTTTGTCCTCGTCTGCTTCAAAGTGCCAAAGGGCTTGATAGGCGCAATCCAACGACGGATCCGCCAATTCGTCGCTCTCAGGCCAGCGGTTAATGGCAATTCGGGGTTCGATTTGTTCGTCCAAAACCGCCTCAATCAGTTGCGCCGCACGAAGTCTGCGGGCCTGTTTGCCCTGGGCCTGCGCAAATTCCATCACGTGCGGAGCTGGCTTATCGGATGAACTCACCGGCGGGTACTCCCTTGCAATGAAGGACGACTATTCCTATTATAATGAGGCTTATTTGGTTTTCAGGACGGTTATCTGGAGGAAATTCCCGCTTGTCCGCATCTTCCTCAAGCCAGACTTCCCGCTTTTTGGCCGGGCGTCATATCGTAATCACCCGTCCTGAGTCCCTGTCCGATGGCTCAGATCCTACCTTGCATCCCTTACGCGCCAAGCTGGAAGCCTGGGGCGCAATGGTCAGCGATATTCCCATGGTCTCTATTGAAGCGGCGCCGTTTGAATT
>JAJQJM010000171.1 GCA_021323475.1 Vampirovibrio sp. | reverse complement strand
TGGATTAAAGCCAATAATCCGCTTACCAACCGATACATTCCCAGCAGTCAGCAGGTGAAGGATTGGATGGAACAAGCCCTCCTGGAATTGAAGGTCGATAAGACCCATCCAGCCTATCAACAAACGCAAAAGGAATTTCTGCGATTCATCAAGCATCGCAATCTCGCTACGGCCCTTGGTTTGGGCTCCACCATTTTATTGCTGGGCGTCGGCATTAACCTGCTCAACTTTTACCTGACCCGGAAAAACGTAACGCGTGAACTGAACGCTCAAGCAGCACGCACGGGAACCAATGCGGCGCAGAACCCTTTTCTAAATAGCAGGCCAGCAACATTCCCATCCGCGTCTGTTAATTTCCGTCCCATAATGCCTTCCCCGTACCCATCAATCCAATCCGCCCCATACCAGCCCCGCCCCGGATACGGGCCGGTTCCGGCCCGTCCGCAAGTTCAGCAGACCCCACCCAGTCCCTGGTCGATTGGATCAATCTGAACGTTTAGAACTATTTAAAAAGATACATTGCTCTTTCCAATGTTGGAAATTATCCCTGGATGACACGTTGACCGATTAGCTTAATTTTTCTCTGTCATTGCGAGCGACGAGCGGGAGCGCGGCAATCTGCTGCTGCCTGTGCTTCTGAAATGAGAGACAGCAGATTGTTTCGTCGTTTCACGCCTTGCAATGACACGGCCCAAAACTAAGCTCGATCTGCCAATCTGGTATCCAGGGATAGTTCCCTTGATGAAAAGTGCCATATAATGAGTGCGCTGATTCGTCAGCGACTCGCATTCTTTACCCCGCTTAAGCATCAAAGGGTAAGCATTCGGGTAAACCGTCAGCCAAGTGTGCATTCACCGCATCATACAGGCTCAACAATCAGGCAAATGTTTAATCCGATCCAATTGGGGGCGGGATTCCGTAATCGATGACAATAGCTAAAGGTATAGGCCGAATATCATACTTGAGTCATACCATAGCTATACTTTTAGCGGATTTCACCTGGGCATCTTTCCCGTATTATCATCAGACTCAAAAATTTAGCGGGCTTTCAATTCTCATCAGCCCAGACCCAACAATACAAGCCCAACAACATAAGAAGGAGTATCTGATAACATCTTGAACCGATACTGAAACAAGGATTTATGAATCAAAGATTCTAACGTTATATGTTTGCCTGTAAAAATCCATGCTTACTTCTCACCATTACGCTGCTTAACCGCCTTTCCACCTATCCGGCATCATCTCTCCTAACCAGAAATTCTATGGGAGGAATGAGCCATTCACCGTTGGGCAAACGTCTCCACCTCTCATTGATCTGCAATGCATTAAAAAGGATTTATAAAAGTAGGGATTGCCATGCGAAAAACCGCTAAATATTGGCTTAAAAAACTCTATCGTCATAGCTTCAGTTTCAAGCGCTATTATCGCCAAATCGAGCAAATTAGCCAACTGGACCCAATCGAGCTACACCGCTATCAAAACGCGCAACTTCAGCAGGTTGTTTCCTATTGCGCCCATAAAGTACCCTTTTACAAGTCCCTGTTTAAAGAAGCGGGCATCAAGCCCGAGCATATCAAAACCACTTCCGATTTAAAGCACTTACCCATCCTGGACAAGCAGGTGGTTCGGGAACAGTTTAACCGGCTAACCGCCGAGTCATGGGAGCAGCTATTTTACCGCAAGGCGTCCACCAGTGGCTCCAGTGGCAGTCCATCGAACTTTCTCAGGGATTTCCAGTCCATCAATTTCGAAAACGCCGCCATCTGGCATTACTGGAATCAAAGCGGCGATTGTCATGGCCGGCGAATTACCTTGCGCGGTGAGCGAATTTGTCCGGTAGAACAAACCGAACCTCCCTTCTGGCAATACAACCCTGCCAACAATGAGTTGATTATGTCTATTTATCACCTTTCACCGCAGAATTTTCCAGCCTATCTGGAAAAAATTCGGGAGTTTCAGCCGGAAGTCCTCTATTGCTATCCATCGGCCGGTTATTTGCTAGCCAAATTGTTTCAAGACTCAAACGAGAATTATGCATTCAAGTATATTTTCACCTCTTCCGAATCGCTGGAAGAACCTGTCAGAACATTTGTGGAAGCCACCTTCCATTGCAAGATCCATGACTGGTACGGGCAAGCCGAACGGGTTGCCGCCATTGCCCAATGCAGCAAAGGAAATTACCATATCCAGGAGCATTATTCGTGGGTCGAATTAACGGAAAACAACGATGGCTATGAAATCATCGGCACCACATTCCATAACCGGGCCATGCCTTTATTACGATACCGCACGCATGATGCCGCAGCCCATATCGCGCAATCCGAAAAATCATCGGACGCCCGGCCGCTTACCTGAGCGCCCCGGATGGACGCAGGATTCCCAATGTGCAAAGCCTGATTATGAGGGATGTCGATCATATTTTAGAGAGCCAGATTTACCAAGACCATGTGAGTGGATTTGAGATTCGACTGGTAACTAACGGCCGATTTTCAGAGCAGGACAGGCAGCGATTGCTACAGCAGGCAAAACGGCATACGGCCCCCGGCATGCAAATCGACATTGTGGAAGTTCCTGAAATTCCAAGAGGGCCTAACGGTAAATTCCAAAGCCTGATTAATCTTGCAGAAGCTTCCGATATGCCAAAGCAAGCACTGTTATGCGGTACTGGCGCTTCATAGGGAAAAAGAACGCCTTGAAGCCTGATTATCTGCCGTAAATTAAAGTTTTTCGGTAGCGTTCCGTAATACTAAGAAACGCGTCAGGCAGAAGGTGATCACATGGGCAACCCTCACCGAAAAAAAGGCGTCAGCCTTACAGAATACTCCTTGCTGGCCGGGCTGATAGCCACAGCCAGCATTTTCTCCCTGAAACTCCTCGGGGGCGCCATTCACGATTTGTTTGTCTCATTTGATAGCAGCCTGAAGGCGAATTCAACACTGTCGATGCTGGCGGATAATCCTAAAAATCCATCGGTTCAACAAAAAATAGCCGCGCTTAATTCCAAACCCTCATTTCAAGGGGGAGCTATTACTCCCAACCTTAAAGGATCGGGATATTACGCTTTAAAAGCCGATTCCGATACGGGCCAGCCGGTCCTGACCCTGATTGATGCCGCAAGCACCGAAGTTAAAAACGCCACCAGCCTGGAAGGCACTCAGATGAATGCACTGGGCACCTTCATGCTGGCCCAGACATTGGATGAGTTGGCGGCACAGCAAACACAGCCGGAACTTGAAAGCTATTACCGGGAAATGGCAAAACTGGCGTATTACATGGGTGCAAATGAGGGTGAGCTTGACGATATCTCCGGCTTAACGCAAGGCGGCAAATACAGCAACGGCGATGCGCTACAGGATTTGCTTTCCACACAGGCGGCTTTACAGGATTTGATGCAGAATCCCCCAGGAGGCTTGAATGTGGAGCAGCATGCAACGTTGTTCCCCTTGGCCGTTGATGCCTTCAACATTGCCCAAAATTATATTAACCACCTGGAATCTTTTATCGATGCGAGCGGCACGGTTCCGAAGAATTTTTCCGCCTTAAACGCCAAGGGAGATTGCTTCGCGAGTGGCGCCGGCATTTCCATGGAGCAGGACACGAAACTGACCATATCCAAAGACCCCAGAATCAGGGGCGTAAGTTATGAAAACCTGGTATCTTACGACACACTCAAGTCCAAGGCCAGGAATCTGCTGGCGAAGGAGAGGCTGACGCAACCGGTTCAAGCTACATTCGAAGACGCCCAAACACTGGATACCACATATCAGTAGCAAGCATGCCCGTTAAAACCATAAAAGCCCTCTAAATCCGGTTCTGACGCTTGATGCCAAGGACAAGTCTCCATAATGTAACAATTCAGTTACCTTGTAACTTGAAAGTGGTCATTTCTGTTTTTATGCCAATGTAGGGCAGTTATATCCAAAGTCTCCAGCATTTTTGGGAATATCGTTTGCAGTCGGAATATTCAGCTGGAGCTAACACAATAAGGGGGCGGACAATGGCTTTAAGTGCAGGGACAAAACTGAATCCGGCAAAAGGCTTTATGGCTTATTTCAGGAAACACAACAATGGCGTGATTACGGCCAAAAATGGTGAGCAATCATTAAAACCCGGCTGGGTGCAAAATGCTGATACCGGAGTTGTTAGCCAAGGCACTAAATTCATGGATAAAGTTCGTCGCAATCCGATTAATACCACAATAATTGCTGGCGGTGGCCTGGCTGCAGGTTCCATGGCATACGGAGCATTCCAGAATCCAGCCCCAGGCGGAGACAGCTTCCAGTCAGGCGGTCATTAGATACCCGCCTGCAAGCGCAGGAGGCTCCTCGTTTCAAGTCATTGATTGTTCGTAAGGCAATTGTCCATTGACGGACTGTTGCCTTACCTGAACATCCTCGGCAAACCGATAAACGGCTTGCCAGGCAATGCTGATCGTGGCTACCCCGTTGTCTTTTGAGTCTTCTTTTTCCAGAAGGCATCAAACATGTCAGATAAATTACCTGACAGCATTGAGCGCCTTTCCGAAATAGTGCTGCTTTTTGCATCTGGCAACTTGATGCAAAGGGATTCATAGGGAGCCAATTTCACTTCAATAGTGTTATTTCCGGCGTTTGATGTGAACGTCTGCGCCTGATTGCTGTAAAGCTCTTTCAGACCGTTTTGAGACAAGTCTCTGGCTGGGATATTGGCAGGCAAGGTCAGTTCCACGGTTGATGGCTCGTCTGACAAATTATGCGCCAGCAGAATTCGCTGATTTTCATGCTCGCGCAGATAGCTGAAAATGTGCGGCTGGTTTGCCTCTACCTTGCCAAGACTGCCCTTGAGCAATGCCGGCTCTTTTTTTCGCAAGGTAATCATCCGCTGAGTGTGATGAAATAATTTTCCCTCCGGCGAATCGGGTTGGTTCATGGCATTCATCAGGCGATCCCTGGATATGGGCGCTCTGCCGGTATCACGGGCATCCTGAAGGCTTTTGGCCATTGCGCCGGAGCGAGCCGCCTGCGCCTCTCGTTCTTTGGCGGCCTGCTTCATAAATTGCGGACTGTTCGGCTCACCGATCTCATCCCCGTAATACAGCAGGGGCATACCCGGCAGCGAATATAAGATGGCATTGCTCTGCTTAATCCGGTCAGGGTTCCGGTCCAGGAAACTCGCCAGCCGGCCGCCCACGGCATGTCCTTCCCGGAACGGCTCGCCCCGAGTCATCAGCGCATGGCGCATCGCATCCTGCAATTTAGGATCCTGGTACATTTCCATGCTCAGCTCATCATGAACCCGCAGAAAACTGGACCATTCGGCGGATGGAGGCAAGGTCGGCGTTTCCTGCATGGTTTTCCAGAACATATCGGGATTTTTGGTGATCATGGCCGCCCAAAGCGCTGCCATTTCAGGGAAGTGATAAGCGAGTTGCACTTTATCCGTCCGGTTCATCAGCTTGGGGCCTTGCTCAGGAACATTCAGGCTATATTTAAGCTCTTTTCCGAAATAGGGCTTAATGGATTCCGGCGCCTGACACGCCTCCGCCCAGAGGACAGATCTGGGACTCATGGCTTGCAAGCTGGCGCTCAGTAGTTTTAAGGCGGCATGGGTGCCCGGCTCATTCTCTCCCAGGGAGTTGGGAGATTTTACATAGCAGGGCAGGGCGTCCAGCCGGAAAATATCAATGCCCTTGTTGGCCCAATGGGCCATCACATCCAAGGCTTCATACAGCACCTTGGGGTTATGCCAGTTCAAATCAACCTGATGCGGATAGAAAGAATAATAAAAATACTTGTCTTTCCCCTGGACCGTTTCCCGACGGTAATGGGTGGAGGAAGCATCCGGAAAGATAATGCGGCGTCTGGTCGTGCTACCGTCCTTCTCCCGGTAGTCAGCCCAGATTCCCTCCTTGAGGGTATGAGTCACCTTGGGGTTCGGTTCCTCGTCCCGCGTTAGAAAGTAATTCAACTTTTCAGGATCGCCCTTGAGAGCCGCCTGAAACCACGGATGCTGGTCGGACACGTGGTTCAGCACCAGATCGGCTTTGACCTTGAAGCCTTGCTTGCGGGACTCCTTCAGGAAGGCGTCAAATTCCTCATTCCCGCCTAAATCCTTGCGAACCTGTTTGTAATCGCTGACATCGAAGCCCGCATCGATCATGGGCGATTGCAGGAACGGCAGCAGGTAAAACGTGGAAACCCCCAGCTTTTTCAGGTAGCCCAACATGGGAACCAGGCTTTTAAAGGTGGTAGGCTTGCCATCCTGGGTGCCAAAGCGCTCCGCATAAAACATATAAGCGTGTTCGCTTTTGTACCAGTCCGCCGGGCGGGTGTAGTCATCATTCAACAAATCCGCCGGACGATTCTTTCGAGCATGGCGAATGATCTGGGCAATTTTTTCAGTCACCTCAGCGGCTTGCTTTTGGCCGTATAAAACCGTGGCCGCCTCCTCAATCTCTTTTTGCAGCGTCTTGGGTAACTTATAGGGGCTTGAGAGCGTTAAGCGATCCCGGAGGCTCCCAAACGTTACCGGATTGGACGTCACGGTTTGCGGCAAAACAGGTTGCTTTGGCCTGGCAGAGATAACGGCTTTGCCGGGATCGACGTACAAAACGGAAGAATGTGAAGATAACATGCGATAACCCCCTTGAATATTGCGTGTATGGCCAGATCAACCGCTGACTCAACCCACCTTTACGATTTCCTGTTAATAAACCTGAAAAGCCCCTTCCGCTCATTGAGAAATGGCAAAGATGCCATAGGGGGCCATCATCACAATATATGGACACATTTTAAAAAATATACAAAACATATAATTGTTATTTTTTATTTACACCGCAGGCTAGGCTATAGATTCTGAGAAATCTAAAGCAATAAGGGAAACCTATACGCTTTATGGCTTTCCATCGTTGACTTTTCCAATTTGGCTTGCCAGTCAGGTAAAGCAGCCTCAGCAACCGGGCATATCCATTACGGGCAATGCCCAGCGGCTTGTAACAAGCATCAATATAGCAGTGTTTCCTGATTACCGACTATTTACAGGCGTTACACACTGTAAAAGCGCCAAAACTGCATACACGCGGCCATCACGACCAGCATGATGGGTGTTCGTAAAGTTTTCCCCTACACAGAATCTAAAAAAACTGACTCTGGCTATTGAATCGACCCATGCAGAATTTTAGTCAGGCAATTTCATCCATTTTGATTGTTTTAATAATATATACGATTTAGCATGCCAGCATTGAGGGGAAGAATGTTATGCGTTGGTTCGAAACGTTGAAAAATCTGTCGAAACCGAGATCCTGTAATGCCAATAGCTCTAAAGGAGACACTACCAGCAAGAAAAAGCGAAAGCTGGGTATTGTCGGGGCCGGTTCAGCCGGACTGCTGACGCTGGTCCACCTTTGCACATGGCTGGATGAGGAATGGGAAATTTATTCCATCCACAACCCGGCCAAACAAATCCTGGGCATTGGAGAAAGCACAAACGGAGAATTTGTGGGCGTACTGGAGCGTGGCACCCGGTTTTGCCTGGGCAGCCAGGCTGATCTCGATGCATTGGGCGCCACGATCAAATTCGGCAGCAAGTTTATGAACTGGCGCGAACATTCCTGGATCAACCCGCTACTTGACGGAAACACCGCCATCCATTTCAACAATTTTCTCTTAAAGGATTTTGTCTTTGAAA
>JAJQJM010000055.1 GCA_021323475.1 Vampirovibrio sp. | reverse complement strand
AAGCGGCAAACAAGCTTTGCATCGCTGGAAGTCAGCCCGGTGGTAACCGGCGTTTCTGCGGCGGATATTGAAATACGGCCTGAGGATATTGAAATTGATACCAGTCGCAGTGGCGGCGCCGGTGGTCAAAACGTCAACAAGGTAGAAACTGCGGTGCGCATTGTCCACAAGCCAAGCGGGATTGTGGTTCGCAGTCAACAGGAACGAAGTCAGTTGCAGAACCGGGAAATCGCCATGGATATGCTGCGCTCTAAGCTGCTGGCCCGTAAAATCGCGGAGCATGAGGCTAAACTGGCTGCTACGCGGGGCGAAGTGATGGATGTAAATTTTGGCAGCCAGATTCGCTCCTATGTCTTCCACCCTTACAGCATGGTGAAAGATCATCGCACTAATGAGGAAACCTCGGATGTGGAAGGTGTGATGGACGGCGATCTGGATCCGTTCATCGAAGCGCTGCTTAGACATCGTCAGGCGCAAGCATTGGCGGAAGTACAAGGATGAGGCCATAAAGGCCTGTTTTGTAAGGATTTTGGAAGATGACGGACACCATTCTGGTAATCAACGGGCCGAATCTGAATCTGTTAGGCGAACGTGAGCCGCATATCTACGGGTCGCGCACTCTGGCGGACATTAACCGGGAGTTGACCGAGATTGCTGCACAGGCTGGCTTTTCGCTAGAGTGCTTCCAGTCAAATCACGAAGGGGAATTGATCGATAAAGTGCAGCAGGGCCGTCATACGACGGCGGGGTTGCTGATTAATCCGGGCGGCTATGCCCACACCAGCGTGGCATTGCGGGATGCGCTGTCCGCCTATGCTCATCCTATCGTGGAAGTACATCTGTCCAACATCTACAAACGGGAAGGGTTTCGGCATTACTCCTACATCAGCGCTGTGGTCAACGGGATGATTTGCGGTCTTGGCGCGGATGGTTACCGATTGGCTTTGGATGCTCTGATAAAAATTCTGAAGCCTGCTTAAATTCGGGCGAGCGGTTTTTCAACAGGCTCTTATGCCGGAACTTCCTTGGACTGCTGCTCGGCCTTGAGGGCTTCTGCTGCCATTTTTTGTCGGCTCATCAAAATCTGTAACACCGAAATATCGGCTGGGGTCAGACCGGGAATACGGGCAGCCTGACCAAGATCGGTCGGTTTCAAGCGGTTCAGCTTTTCCTTGGCTTCGTTGGAAAGCTGCTTGATGGCCGTATAATCCATATTGACTGGTAATTTTACTTTATGTGCCTCGGAAAGCTGCTGAATGCTGCGGTTCTGGCGCTCTAGGTAGCCTTCATACTTAATCTCGGTTTCCACAAACTCCAGAACATCGCTGGCAACCTGGCCGCAGCCGGGCTCAATGCGTTCTAAAATAGCATACGTAATGGCTGGGCGGCGCAATAGCTGAAACAGCGATGTCTTATCCCGTACAATTTCACCGCAGGCCTCTTGCAGAATTTCATTAATTTCATCGGTCGGCTCAATTTTGGTAGACTTCAGCCGCTCCTGCTCAATGGCAATCGCTTCATTCTTCTTCTGAAAGACGCTCCAGCGCTGACTATCCACCAGACCGATATTTTTGCCGATGGGCGTCAGGCGCTGATCCGCATTGTCCTGCCGCAACAGCAATCGGTATTCACTGCGGGAGGTCAGCATCCGGTAAGGCTCATGGATCTCCTTGGTCACCAGATCATCAATCAGGGTGCCGATATAAGAAGACTCTCTCGGTAGAATCAGCGGCTCCTGGTCGCTGCAATAGCGGGCCGCGTTAATTCCTGCAATCAGTCCTTGGGAGGCGGCCTCTTCATAACCGCTGGTGCCGTTGATTTGCCCGGCGAGAAAAACACCCGGAACAACCTTGGCCATTAAAGAAGGCAGCAGTTGATAGGCTGGGAAATAGTCGTACTCAACCGCACAGGCTGGGCGAAGCACTTCCGCCTTTTCCAGGCCCGGCAGGGTATGAATCATGTCAATCTGAATCTCGTACGGCAAGCAGGTTGAGAAACCTTGCAGGTACATCTCGTATGTGTTCTTGCCTTCCGGTTCGATGAAAAGGTGGTGGGTATCTTTATCCCGAAAACGCTGGACTTTGTCCTCGATGGACGGGCAATACCGAGGGCCGGTGCCCTGCATCTTGCCCGAATACATGGGAGAGCGATGCAGGTTGTCATCAATCAGCTTATGGGTGCGGGGATTGGTACGGGTCAGGTAGCAGGGCAACTGTTCCCGGACCGGCCGGTTGGGCAGGAACGAGAAAAACTTCAGTTCCGCATCGCCGGGGTGTACCTCTAGGCCTGCAAAGTCGATGGTTCTGCCGTCAATACGCGGTGGGGTGCCGGTTTTCAGGCGCCCAGTTTTCAATCCTAAATCCGTCAGGCAGCCTGTAATGCCGTACGAGCCTGATTCGCCGGGGCGGCCGCCGCCCATACTTTTCTCGCCTACCCACAGCTTTCCGTTCAGGAAGGTACCGGTGGTAATAACCAGCGTGTGCGCTTTGTACACAATGCCCAGGTTGTCTTCCACACTATTAAAGCTGTTGTCGGCGGGATTGACGTGGATTTTGGTAATCATGGTCTGCCGAAGCTTTAGATTGGGCTCCGATTCCACCAATTGACGGGCAAATGCACGATACTCCGCCTTGTCGGACTGGGCTCGCAGAGCGCGAACCGCTGGCCCTTTGCTGGCATTGAGCGTTTTCATCTGAAGATACGTGGCGTCTGCGCAAATGCCCATAACCCCACCTAAGGCGTCTACTTCTCGCACCAGTTGGCTTTTGGCCGGGCCTCCAATGGCCGGGTTACAACTCATCTGGCCGATGGTGTCCAGGTTCATGGTCATCAGCAGAGTTTTACAGCCCAGGCGGGCTGCGGCCATGGCAGCCTCAATGCCGGCGTGACCGGCTCCGATGACAATAACATCCGCTTTTTCTATGACGCTCATAGTGTTTTATTGTAGGGGAAAATTCCAATTACGTACAAGTGTTCCGTGAGCAACGGTTGCTTTTGTACCGTTTGCTCAACTTGTAACAATCAAAACCAAGGGGAATTTATATTTTACCTTGATCAACCGGCAAGTTGTTGAGCGCCTTTTTGCAAACGATACAGCTTGTCGATGCTTCGGTATTGCAACGCCTCTGCGATATGGCTGGCCTGGAGCTGCGGTGATTGGGCCAAATCGGCGATGGTTCGGCTCATTCTCAAGATACGGTCAAAGGTTCGGGCGCTCAGGTGCATCCGCTGGATAGCTTTTTGCATCAAGCCCTGCCCGGCGCTGTCTAGTTCGCAGAATTGCTTGATTTGCTGAGGCGTCATCTCGGCATTGCAGTGAATGTCCAAGCTTTCAAACCGTTGCGCCTGAATTTGCCGGGCCTGAATAACCCGTTCCCGAATTTCCGCTGAGGTGGCACTTGGTGCTGAGTGGTCGGTATTCAACAGTTCACTCTCTTTCAGGCGAGGCACTTCAATATGAATATCGATGCGATCAAGCAACGGGCCGGAGAGTTTTTGCAAATAGCGGGCAATTTGAACATCGCTGCAGGAGCATTGCTTAATGGTATCCCCGGCATAGCCGCAGGGGCATGGGTTAAGCGCGGCCAGTAACATGAACTTTGCTGGAAACGTAATATTCTGCTGTGCCCGACTGATAGTGATAACCCCGTCTTCCAACGGTTGACGCATCACTTCCAGCACATTGCGCGGGAATTCCACGAACTCGTCCAGAAATAAGACGCCCCGGTGAGCCAGTGTAATTTCTCCGGGCTTGGGATGAGTGCCTCCGCCTGTTAACCCCGCTTTGGACGCTGAATGATGAGGCGCTCGAAAAGGCCGTTGCCGAATCAGGCTGGTCTGGAATTGCCCTTTCTCATGCGGTAATAACCCGGCCACACTGTAAATGCGGCTGACTTCCAATACTTCATTGAACGATAACGGGGGTAAAATGCCCGGCAAGGCTTTGGCGAGCATGGATTTTCCGCTACCCGGCGGACCCAGCATGAGCATGTTGTGACCACCGGCGGCTGTAATTTCCAAGGCGCGCTTGGCAGCCTCCTGGCCTTTAATATGGCTGAAGTCAACGGTAATGGGCTGTGGCTGCGTGGCTGCCGCCATTAGGCCAGCCCGATCAACGGGCTTCAGAAAGCTGGGTGGATGCAGGAACAGCACCGGAAGCTCATTTAAATGCCGCAATCCATACACCTCCACGCCATCTACCAGCGAGGCTTCCAGTACGTTTTCTTCCGGCACTACAATGGCGGTAAAGCCTTCCTGTTTGGCCATTAATGCCATTGATAGCGCCCCATTGATTCGTCGGAGCGAGCCTTCCAGCGAGACTTCGCCGATAAAGCAGGTTTTTTCCAGAAAGGGCGTTGGAGCCAAGGATTCCGAGGCTAATAAAATCCCCACGCACAACGGCAGGTCAAAGCCGGTGCCTTCCTTGCGAAGATCGGCTGGGGCCAGGTTGATCACGACTTTCTTTAATGGAAAGACGAAACCGCTGTTTTTGATGGCCGCCTTGATGCGCTCCTTGGATTCATTCACGCCGGTGTCCGGCAAGCCTACAATGGTTAAGCCGGGAAGTCCCGCACTCATGTCCACTTCGACGACGACCTTATGGGCATCCAGCCCGTTGAGAGAGCCTGTATAAACGGTTGAAATCATATTAATTTATGCCTCTGTAAGCGGTTTGGCGTGAGTGAGATATATATTTTGGCTTGAACGCACGCTTCAGAAAACGGATAAATCCTCGGTTTTGCACGTGTGGAAAAATTCGGGGCTTTAATTGGAAATCCCGCTTCAGGTGGCTTCCTCTCTGCGGGAAGTAGGCTACAATAGTGCTAGTTGCGAAATTGCTGCACAGTGAGAGGTTAGGAGACCGGATTTTGAGTACTCAGATGACTTCCCGTAGAGTGGCTTTGGGATTGTTGGTGTTTTCCCTGTTGGCCCTGTTAGTCGGTATTTTTAACGCGGCCAGATTGGGGCAGGAAGCCGCCAAAACGCGAGAAGCTGATGGGGAAGCCGCCGGGGTGTCCTCTCTGCTGAACAAGAAAAATCATCTGGCGCTCGTGGACCTGTCCGGCATGATTACGATGGACATGAGCAAGGATAGCGGAATTTTCCAGAGCGAATCCAACGCCATGTCGGCCCGTAAGGCATTGGATGCCGCCGCCAAGGATGACAGCGTAAAAGGCGTTCTGCTGCGGATTAACTCGCCGGGCGGCACCGTTGGCATGAGCCAGGAACTGAACGCCGCTGTTAAACGGGTCAGCAAAAAGAAACCGGTGGTAGTGAGCATGGGCGACTTAACGGCCAGTGGCGGCTACTACACCGCTTGTGCCGCTGATCGCATCCTGGCGAATGCGGGTACTCTCACGGCTTCAATCGGCGTCATCATCAGCACCATGGACTTCAGTGAACTGATGAACAACAAGCTGGGCGTCCATGCCGTTACCATTAAAAGCGGCAAGTTCAAGGATTTGCTCTCGCCGTATCGTAAGCCTCATCCCGATGAAATCGCCCTGATTCAGCGGTTGATCAACGATAGCTATGAAGATTTCCTGGGTGCCGTCATCCAGGGACGGACGCGCTTTTTAACGGATGCAAAAGAAAAACAGGTCTTGGCCGCTAAAATCAAGGCGGTGGCCGATGGTCGCGTCGTGACCGGTCGTCAGGCACTGGCCGCCGGACTGGTGGATGAAATTGGCGACCAGGACCGGGCTTATACCGTTTTGGACACGATGGCTAAAGAGCGTTTTCACCTGAAAGGGAAGGAGCGCCTGCCGCTGGAAAGCGCGGAAAAAGGTTTCAGTTTGCTGGAATTCCTGGGCCTTCAATCGGATAGTATGGGTCATGCATCGCTCAATCCGGCCACCCAGGCGGCTAAAATGCTTCCCCTGAGCATGCGGTACCCCAATCAGCCCCTTTGGGTCATGGAGTAAACGCCGATGACGGAACCGACCCCCATGATGGAAGCGCCCTGCTGCGCTCAGGCGGATATTAAGACGAACTATCTGGAATTGTTTTACGCCACGCTGTTTCAGCCGGTGCAAACATTTAAGGTCATTGCGGAAGAAGCCCCAGCAAATAACCGCCTTCTGGTCTTTTCACTGATTTCCGTGATTTTAATTTCCTCGATTGCCCCGTTAGTGCATTTGGCAACCTTGGGCGGACAGCCCGCCATGCTGGTGCTGACCCTGCCGCTTAGCGCTGTTAGCGGAATTATTGTGTGGGGCTTTATGGGGCTATTAATCGCCCTGTTGGCTTATGCGTTTACGGGGCAGGCCCGTATTCGAACGTTTTTGACCTTGTCCGGGTTAGCCACTCTGCCCTGGGTTTTGATGGGGCCGGTCAGTCTGTTGAAAATCGGCCTAGGCGGCATTGGCGTGGCGCTTTGCATTATTGGCGCCCTGCTCATTTGGATGTGGACGGTGCTGCTGTTTGCGCTTGCCATTACGGAAACCTACCGCATGACGGTAGAGCGGGTGCTTATTGTGCTGGCCGCCCCGTTTGCCATGTTTTTGGTGCTGGTAAGCTGGATTGCCGGCTTTGTGGAGAATGTTCGCCAAATGGCCCCGTTTTAAACAAAATTAGGGATAAACGGGTCTAATCGTCCGTCATGCGGAACAGGCAGCGGGTGCAGTTGGCCTTAATCACCAGCAGGGGCTTATCCTTTAAATCCCGGCGTTCAAAGATACGTACCGCTAATGGGGCGCCACAGCTAGGGCACAGATGCGGCGCTTCTGGATCTTCCAGAATGGCTTCCCGCAGGTGCATGCCTTTGCGCTGAAGCATGGGTGTCTCGGCGCTTTCCATTTCCGGCGGCTTCTCGACTTCCTCAATCTGCAAGGGGCGCACGTGAAGCGCTCGTGCAATGCGCTGACGCACCGCCGGTGCCAAGAACATTTCAATGCCCGCCTCAATGTCCTCTACCATACTCACCGGGATTTGTGCCTTCAAGGCGAGTAAATCGGGCGTCATATAGCGTTTTTCGCGAAGAAAGCGAATGCGTTCCGCCAGCGTGGGCGGCAATGAGGACGAAGCGGAAGGACCACGGGACATGCGAAGTGCCTTTATAATGCAGACTGTACGGCTACCCTAATTCGGTATGCAGGGTAATTTTATCTTGAAATGTCGAAATAATGGCATGCCATGTTCCAACCTGCACCACGTACATGCCTTGAGCCGCTGCCTGAGCTTCTTCCACGGCGGTAAAGGTGTTTTGGTAGGCAATGGGGTTGTATTCGAATATCTTCAGAACGGAAATCTGCGGCTGCTCTTGCCCGGATTGCCCCATCAGGGCGAAAATATCGTTGCTTTGCACCACCAGCAGCCTTTTTTCGTTGCTGAGCGGGCAAATGCTGATGACTTCCAGGTTGCCCAGCATCAGCTCTTCCACAGGCGGTGTGTAGGGTTTCGGGGCTGCCTGCTTTGCAATCGGCGGCGGGCTGAGCCATTGCGCTTCTAATTCATCGGAAGAGACTGGCGTGGCAACTTCCGGCTTGGGAGCAGGGCGGGAAAACTGGACTTTCGGTTTGAAATCGAACCGGCTGGGCGGCGGAGTCGGGGGCAATTTGGCCGGAGCCGCCGGGGAGGATTCTGCAGTAGGGGAAGCGGTTTCTACCGATGAAGGCGGTATTTCATAAGCGGGCGGCGCTACTTCCATAGACTGCTGGATAAAACCGGTCGCCGAGGCAGCCGCGAGGGCAGGCCCTGCGGCCTCTAATGGCTGGAAAAAATCGGCTTCCGTATCTTGCGGCGAAGGGAGAGGCTCGCTGACCTCAAAATCCCACGGCTCAGACTTCGATTCAATATCAGCAGATATCATGGGCTCGGTGGGACTAATATTTTGGCTGAAACCCGGTTCCAAGTCCGACTGAAATGCAGATTGAGGCGAAAACTCGGTCGTTTCTTCCTCAAAAGAAAAGGTGAGCAGATCTTCTTCTTGTACGGACTGAACGGATTGTACGGAAGCGTGTATGGCTGAACTGCTTGCCTCCCAGGCGGAAGAGATCTCAGATGTTTCAAACGTTGCCGCAGTTGGGGTGGTTTGCTGAGAGGAAGATTCCGGAACCAGTTCACCCTGTTCATTTAAGGTGAAGGAAGTCGCATAAAAGTCGTCATCTTCGGTGCTGGAAGAGGTGAAGGATTGGCTGGCAGGCGCAGCAGCTTCCTCATTGGGCAATGTGGTTTCCGTTGCAAAGCTATCCCAATCGGTCGCGGTTGTTATCGGTTCTGTTTGGGCCAAATTGATAGCAGTTTCGGGCGTTTCGGTAAACCAGGTGTCTCCGGGCGCATACTCCAGATTATCCACGGCGTGGCTGGGCTGCGATTCTTCCTGCGTAAACGACAGATTAGCCTCAATGGCATACAGGTCTTCCTCAAAATTCAGTGAGGTTATGCCGTCAACGCCGGCTATGCTGGGAATCGTATCGGTTAGATTCGTGTTGTCAGTGGCTGGAGAAAATTCCGGTACCGGCTCGGCAGCGATGGGGGGAAACTCGGATGCCTCGTGGTGGGCCTGAGGTGTAGATTGCTGTGGGCTATAATAACCCTCCGGCTCGTCCAGCAGCAGTTCTGTCGAGGGTTGCCACGTTTCCGCCGCTCCAAAGGCGCTGTTTTCAACGGGCGGCGAGGGATCAAATGCGCTAGGCTCAAACTGTCCCGGCTCAAATTCTCCTGGTTCAGACTCTTCAAGGGGTGAATTCAGATCCGTATACCCTTCTGCCGAAACCATTGTGGGGAGCGATTCGAGGGTGAACTCTGCCGGGTTGAATGTGTTTACGGCAGCCAATGCTTCGAAGTCATTAATGGCATCAGCAGGCTGTGTTTCCTGGAAAGAGCCGGCTCCGTACGCGAATTCCTGCATGGGCGATATTTCGGAGCCATGGATTGATGCAGGCTGGGTTGTGTTTGTAGCCGACTCAGGCTGCCAATCATGCGAGAAGAAGTCCTCTGAATCAGTTTCGCCAAAGCTTGTTGAATAATCAGACTGCTCGCTGATATTGGTTGGGCTTGGTATCAGTAAAGACAAATCCGCATCCAACCCGCTTTGGGGAAGAAACTCAGGTTCAGCCGGGGCCGGTTGCCCGCCAGATGCAAACAGAGTGGAAATATCGTTCAGCCCTTCCGCATTTGCCTGAACGCTGCTGCCCAAGTCCAGCGATTCACCGCCGAATTCCAGTTCATCATCCCACGTGGCGGATTGGGTGGGGGCTTCTAGTTCGGCTTCATCCGTCCATTCCAGCGGGGCGCTTACGGTTTCTGGAAACAGATACTGCGCCGCCTCCTCGAATGCCTGTTCGCTCATGCCAAGCTCGGAATTCGGGGAGTGAAACGGATCTGGCGGGTACAATTGCTGGTTGACGGAGTCCAGAAATGCGCCGGGTTCCAGTGGCACCGGCTCAAATGCAGGCAATGTGCCAATCTCCCGCGCTCCGGGTTCGCTTGGTACCTGTTCTATTGATTCTGGGGCGCCCCATGAAAAATCTTCCAGGGGAAGAACCGCCGGTTCCTGAGGGAAATAGGCGGTGCCTGTCGGCTCTGTCAATTCTGAAGGTTCTGAAAGCAGCGCTTCCGTGGGAGGCATCCAGGTTTCCAGTTCTGATGCCGCAGGTTCTGAGAAATGCGATGCCTGCCCCGTGAAGTCCGGTAAATCCTCTGCATTGTAACTGGGCTCAAATTCCGGCCCAGGACTACCCAGGCTAGCGGTGAAGGGATCTTCAAACGGTGGGCTGTAGGCTGCTGAAAAATCCGACTGGGTATTTGACTGAATCATGCTTTCCGAAGCGGGCATTTCAAATGCCATCAGGTCTGCCGTTGCATTCGGATCAGTATCCGTCGTGAAGGCGATGGCGGATGGTTCGGCGGGCCAAAGGTTTTCCGGTTCATTTGCCTGAGTAATGGCGGGTGTGTAGTTCTCAAACGTTTCTTGCAAATAGGGCTGAGAGGTGTCCGTCGGGTTAAATTCGGTTGCGTCCGGTGCCGGTTGCTGCGGAAAATTTGGCTCCATCAGCGCCCAAGCGGCCTCAGGTGACATATCGGGAGTAATAGCAGGAATATGGCTGCCGAGGGAAGGGTCTTCATATGCCGGAGCAGCCGGGCTCGCGTCCCAGGTGTGGATCTCCGGTTCAAACGTTGGCACCGCCGGGGCGACAGGTTCTGTATAAGCCGGTTCCGGCATGGAGTAGGCGGTTGGCGCTTGAGCTGTTTCCGGCAAATCCAGGGGCGTTTCCCACGGCATGGGCTCTGGGAATGCCGTGGATTCCTGCGCTGGCGGATAGGCCGTAGGCTGGTAAGACTCATAGGTTGAGGGAGAGGCGGGTTCCGCCTGAGTGGGATGTCCGGACTTGGGTCGCCCGAAGCCAAAATCAATAACGGTGTTTGACACCGGATTGATGGCAGGGGCAAACAAGCTGTGTCCTTGCGGCATGGGTTGCGCGGAAGGCGCGGCTTTTTGTCCGGCTTGTGGGGCGGGTTTGTTCTTTTTAAAAAACATGGATGTGCAGGATCCTCGACTCTATCCTAGAAGCGGTTCTCTGTTACCGCCCCAATCTTCTATTATAATACGCGGATTGTGGTTCGGACGGGCATGCCTGCCAATTCCATGCTGTGGCGGGATTTTGCCATTGTTTGGGTTTCACCGGATGTTAAGGGTAGAATACACGCATACGGCAGTACAGAAGCGATTGTAAGTTCAGTTATACAGGTCAATGGATTTTCGGAACATTTACAGGAAAACTTTAATATGAGTACGACGCACTCCACAGAATCAATGCCTTCAACCGGATCGGATTCCAATTTGGATTTTTCCTGGCTCCCGGCGGAGCCTTTATATGGCGGCGGAGATACAAACGCGGCCGGAATCGGCTGGCAACTGTCGCCCACTCCGTTCCGGCTGACTGCAACTCAACTGGAACAATTGAACCAGTTGGGAACATTGCTGCAGCGGTTCATTGTGGCTATTGATACCCTTTACAAACAAAGTCGCAATCCCAATATGCCGGTACCGGCTTGGGTGGCGGATCTGTACGATCAGGGCAAGCCGGACGGGTTACTTCAACTGGGTGGCATGAAGCGGCTGAAATCCCATTTACCGCTGGTGCTGCGCCCTGACTTATTGCTTCGGGACGATGGCTGGACCTTGTGCGAAGTGGACGCGGTGCCGGGCGGAATCGGTTTTACGTCCGCATTGAACCGGTTTTACCGGAATAACGGTTTCCCGGTAATAGAAGCGGATAACGGGATGCCGGGCGCGTTTTTGAATATGCTGAAGGCGTTTGTGCCGGAAAAGGATGCCCCGGTGATTGCCATTGTGCTGTCCGATGAGGCGGCGGATTACCGGGCGGAAATGACTTGGCTGGTGGAAACCATTCGGCAAGGGACGGATAAGGCTCCGGCGTATGAGCATATTTTTCTGGTGCATCCCAAGGATTTGAGCCTGGTGCGGGATCAGTTGGTGCTGACGGATCCTCAAATCGGTGAAGAGAAAGCGATTGACCTGATTTATCGTTTTTTTGAGCTGTTTGACCTGCCGAATATCCCGAAAATCGAGTTGATTCAATATGCGGTTAAAAAAGGACTGGTGCGTTGTACACCCCCGTTTAAGCCGCATGTGGAGGAAAAGCTGTCGCTGGCGTTGCTGCATCACCCGGTACTGGCTTCGTTCTGGCAAAAAGAGCTGGGGAAAGACGGGTTTGAGCAACTGCGCCAATGGGTTCCGCAAGGGTGGATTGTCGATTCAGCCCAGCTGCCGCCGCAAGCGGTTATTGCCAATCTGTCGCCCGGCGGCCGGGTGGTTCAGGATTTCCGGGAGCTGAAAACCTTGTCTCAAAAAGAACGGGAGCTGGTGCTGAAACCGTCCGGTTTCTCTGAATTGGCCTGGGGGAGCCGGGGCGTGACGATTGGGCACGACCATTCCGCCGAGGCCTGGGGCGAACGCCTGGAGGCTGCGTTGCAAAGCTTCGGTAAAACGCCTTACATCTTGCAGCAGTTCGTTCCCTCCGGTGTTCAGGAGGCTCAGCATTTGAACACCGCGAATGGCCAGGTCACTTCATTCAAGGCCAGGACCCGGTTGTGCCCCTATTACTTTGTGCAGGATGGAGCGGTAACGCTGGCCGGGGTTTTGGCGACTTCCTGTCCGTCGGATAAAAAACTGATTCACGGCATGAAGGATGCGGTTCTGGCGCCTTGTATGGTGCAACCCGCCCCGTCATCCATGTAATGGATTTTCCGGGACTGGCCCTTCAGTCCGGGTTGCTTTTAACCGATACCTCAATAGAATTCCAGTACCGGCGATCAATTTCGGTTTGCCGCCGGAAGTGGAATAGTCCGGTTGTTATCATTCGTAAAAAGAGATCCTTTATAACGCATCATGGCCCGTTTTGTTTATCGGCTGCAAAAAGTGTTTGAATTGCGCGAGCGCAAGAAGAAAGAACACGAACAGCGGGTAATTGACGCCCAAAAGCGGGTCCGCGATGTGGAAATCGCGATCGAGGAAAAAAAGAATGAAATTCGGATGGTGCGCAAAAACATGTTAGCTTCTCCCCATACCTTAATGGCGGCGCACGATGAATTTATTCACCACCTCAACGATCGCCTGGAAGAACTGTATGAGGATCTTTCCAGGGCCAAGGCGGCGCTGGCGTACGAACGGGAATTACTGATTAAGGCCCAGGCCGATCTGGAAGCGCTGGTCAAACACAAGGAAAAAGCGCGTGAAGAATGGCTGGAAGAAGAAAAAAAGCTGGAGCTCAAAATGTTGGATGAAATTGCAGGCCAGCGCTACTTTCGGGCTAAATTGCAGGAAGAACTGGATAACGCCGAATATGAACAGTTGAAACAAGAAGAATTCGAGGGTTATTAACCGGTTAAATCTAAGTTTAGGGACTGATCCATCCCGCTTTATTCTCAAAATGTAGATTTTAATGAATTGCAAAGGAATCGTTGCCTGATGAAAATCGAAGATTCCCTCTACCCGTTTAATTCCGGCGCCTCCCCGGTGGAAAAGCTGCGCCGCGCTTCCCAATCCTCGCTGGATATTACGCTGGAAGACCTGGATTTATCCTTTCTGGATTTGTTGACCTCGGTTGCCTCCGATGCGTCGGCCAGTTCGACGGAAGCGCCAGATAAGGCGGCTGCCGAAAAATCCAGACTGAATGAAAAAAACGCGTCCGCTGCTCAAAACGAAAAAGCCTCCTCCAGGCTGAGCCTGGTGGAAAACGTATCGAATGCGGAAGAAGCCGGTGATATCCGGGCGCAGGTTGAACACGACATGATGTTGCTGAAGGATGAGCTATCCGATATTGATCGGCAATATCTGAAGCAGGCTGTAATTCCCGGCTTGCCCATCCTGATGGGAACCGTGCCGTTTCAAAGCGTATTTCCGACCAGCCAGGATGGCGAAATCAGCTATAAAGGATTTGAAATCTCTCCCAAATTGGCCGAATTGATTGAAAAGGGCTACAAAACCGGGCGCCCGATTCGGGTGGAACTGGATTCCCAATCGGCCTTGGTGCTTAAGATTCGCAACGGCCAAGTGTCCGCTGAATTTGTCTCTGCCGATAAGGCAGCGGCCTTTGTGATGCAGCAGGAGCTAGATGAGTTACGCAATCGTATGGCGGCCCGGAACCTGCCTGTAGGCACCTTGGAATATAAGTATCAAGATCCTCATCAGTCGGGCCGTCAGTCCCGGCAGGAGGATGAGCGGACCCGCGATGAGTCCGAACGTTGATTGAGCGATTCGAGGAGGATTCCCGACAATGCAAGATCCGTATATAACAGCGCTGAATACCCAAAAAGCCGCGCTGGGATGGTTTGAAACGCTATCCGAAAACATGAGCAACATGTATACCCCCGGTTACCGGGAGATGAAATCCAATTTTTCGGATTTCGTGAACGGGGTGCAGTTGTTTGAATTGCCCCGAAACGACTATCAGGGTAAATCGATGCCGGGCCGTAGCCCAGATAACCTGATGGTTGAAGGAAAAGGCTATTTTGTAGTTCGTAAACCGGATGGAAAGCTGCTGTTTACCCGTTTGGGCGATTTTGACATTAACGGTGAAGGCACTCTGGTGAACGCGCTGGGCTATTCAGTTCAGGGCTATCTGCTGGGCGAGGACGGACAGCAGATGAATACGGGTGACTCCAATCCTTCTCCTGCCGGAAACAATCCCAACCACAGCGCGGGCGGGCCGGGCCACATTCCGACCACGGAAATTAACATGTGGGTTGACCCCAGCAACGGGAAATTCTTCGGTAAGTATGACGAGTACAAGGTAAAATCCGACGGGACCGTGGTTGGGGTGTCCGATAAGGGAAAAACCCAAACCCCGCTTTATAAGATTGCGCTGGTAAACTTTATTAACCCCAGCGCGCTGGCCATGCCGGAAGATCAAATGTGGGAGCCCACCGCATTGTCTGGGGAGCCGGTGGAAGGTTCCGGTGAAATTCGCCCTGGCCTGTTGGAAAGCTCCAATACCAGTATGCGGAGTAACGTGAGTATGCTGCAACAGGCGAAGTTGCAACTGGACGTAACTTCCAAGCTGATTAGTACCAACAAAACCTTACTGGAAGAAGCATTGAGGCTGATTCAGTAAGACGATACCTCATTCGATATCTTCCATTTATCAAATTGCGACAGGCCTGCTAGACTAGAAGCGGGCCTGTCGCGTTTGGGCAGGCGGATGAGGCAACCTCTTCAAGCCAGCATGGAGTGTTTTATGAGTCAGTCCGGGCAACAGTCCAGCGAAAGCGGTCAATTGGCGGTTTACTACCACACCCATTGGGATCGGGAATGGTACCTGCCGTTCCGTTCTTATCAGGTGCGTCTGGCGGAAGTGGTGGATGAAGTCCTGGAACGCCTGGAGCGTGGCATATTGCCTTGCTTCATGCTGGACGGCCAGACTGTGGTGTTGGAAGATTACCTGGAATTACGTCCTGAAAACCGGGAACGTTTGCAGCGTCTGGTGTTGGACGGCCAATTGAGCATCGGCCCCTGGTTTGTGATGCCGGATGAATTCCTGGTCGGTGGAGAAAGCCTGATTCGCAACCTGGCGCGAGGTATTCGGGAATCCAGGGCTTGGGGTTGCTATCAGTTTACGGGTTACTTGCCGGATACGTTCGGACATTCCGCGGATATGCCGACCATTCTGAAACACTGCGGCATTGATTCTTCCGTGGTATGGCGGGGGGTGCATCCTCAAAAAAGCCTGTTCCAGTGGCAAAGCCCCAGCGGTGCATCGGTTCTGTCTCTGCATTTGACCGACGGTTATTTCCAGATGATGCTGCATGACTGGACCGCCACGAAAGTCCAGCAGGCAGAAGCGTTGGATGCTTTGGTGGAAAAGTTGGAAGCCGCCAGACTCTCGGAAGGGGCGGCCCTGTTGCCCATTGGGGGTGATCATTTGGCGCCGGTGACGCAAGCCGGGCATGCCTTGCTGCGCGAGCGTTATCCTCACTTAAACGAGACAACGCCGGAAAAGTTTCTGTCCGATATCCGAACGAATGTTCCCTTGCAAACCGTCCAGGGTGAATTGATTGATAACACGGGCAGCTTCCTGTTGCCGGGCGTTTATGCCTCCCGTATGTACCTGCGGCAGGCCAACCGACGGTTGGAGCATTTCCTGACCCGCAAGCTGGAACCGCTACTGGCCATGGCGCAGGTGCTGTTACCACAAGGAACATTCTCATATCCGGTGCATGAGCTGGACTTGGCCTGGAAAACCCTGATGCTGAATCATCCGCACGATAGTATTTGTGGATGCAGTGTGGACGCCGTACATCGTGAAAATGAAGTGCGATTCGATCAGGTGGCACAATTCGGCGAAGCCATGCTGGAGCGGGCGGTAAATCGCTTGGCGGCCCAATTAGCCGGGCCGGATGAATGGCTGGTTTTTAACACCACGGAGCGGCCCTATACCGGGGTTGTGGCCGTGGTGGAAGATGTGTCGGATGCCGAGTCTCCGTCCAACTTCCCGAATCTGCCAGGGCAAACGGTGTTGCAGGATGAATATTTGCATGACCCGCACCGGATTCCGCTGTCTCACTTAACCAAGTTGAGACGAGTCGGGTACAAGTGGGTGGAAAAAGTTCCTGCGTTTGGCTATCAAACAGTAGCCAAAGGAAAAGAACTGCCATCACCGGTTGCTCCGGTTCAGGCGGAACGCAACCGGCTGGAGAATGATGTGCTGTCGGTGCGGGTGGAAGGCGACGGTAGCCTAACCGTAACCGATAAGCGTACGGGGCAAAAATATGCCAATTTGATGGCGTTTACCTTAAGGCCGGATCAGGGCGATTCCTATAACAGCGCGCCGGTACCGGGGCAGCCTGCCGTGAAGTTTGAATTTTTAGGGTGCCAACAGGCTCAATGTATTGACGGGTTGAAGGGACAAATTTCCCTGGGCTATTGCTATACCGAGCATAAAGAGGGCTATGCGCTGAATTTTACCCTGGGCACCACCATTTCCTTAATGGCCGGTAGCCCATTGCTGACGTTTGAAACCGCGTTCAGTAATCCATCGGCCCCATCTCACAAATTACAGGTCACCTTCCAGACCAGCCAGCCGGTCGCCTCGGTGCTGGCGGAAAGCCATTTGGGAACCGTGACCCGGCAATACGATCCGGCTTACCGCATTCAGGACCATATGCCGGTGGAAAAAATGAAGGAACTGAAAACCAATACGGGCCCTATCCAGCGGTTCATCAGCGCCAACGGGCAAAGCTGGATAACGGAAGGACTCACCGAGTACGAGGTTTTCAAAAACACGGTTGCCATTACTTTAATGCGCTCGTTTCAGGCCATTTCCAAAGCGGATACGGGTGTGCGTGGGGCGCAGGCAGGTCCGCCGTTCGCCACGCCGGAGGGTGGTTGCCTGAATCGCTACACCGTTTGCCATTATGCGTGGACGCCCACTCCCGGCGAATCGAGCGAACTGTTTCATCTGGCAGCTGCCTGGTACGGGCAGCCCAAGCCAGGGGAATCTTATGGCTCTATCTGGGCCCTTTCCGGCAGAGGGGCTAGCCCTGATACGAAACAGGCAGTCGCTTCCTTGATTTTCTGGGATTGCCCGACGTTGGTGAATTCCGCTTGTTATTGGGTGCCGGGCAAGGGCTTGGTGCTGCGAGTCATGAATCCTTCAGAACAGTCGGTAACAGCTATGTTTACGGCAGGGTTTGCTTATAAAGCAATGTCCGAGGTGAATTTTCTGGAGGAGCCGATCCAAGCCATGAGTGAACCCCAAGTGACCGTGCGCGCGCATGATGTCAAAACCTTGCTGTTTGAGGTGTAGAATAAGAGCATGAACGAGGTGAACCCATGATTTTACGTCCTTTTATTGCTCTTTTATGCTGTGCCTTATTGGGGTGGAGCGCGTTGGCTCCCGATGCGAACGCCAAGTTATTCCAGCGTAAAAAGGCCAAGCAAGATGCCGCTGCGGTTGAAAAAGTGCAAACCTTTCAGCCCCCACCGGAAAATGCGGTAACCATGTACTGCGAACCCTACCGCCGGGAAGCGGCTGAGTTGAGCCAGAAGCCCCGGCTGGTCAAAATATTTTACGAACCTCGTCGATCCTGGCTGATGAACAAGCACCGCAAGTGCAAGAGCAACCTCATGGCCCAGGAACACCTGTATTTGAAGCATGTGGACATTGAGCGGGAGCCTAGTCTGCCGAGAATGAAGATGGAAGTAACGCCGATTACGCCAATCGGGCCGACATCGCCGTCACCGGGGGCGGAGTATGGCGCTAAGTAGCGGTGATTGGCATTTTTTGCCTGTGTTGCTGGAGTGGGTAGAATTCCTGCTTTTGGCGCTGCTGGGATATGCCTTTATGCAAATACTGCATTGGGAAGGCGCCTTTCGCAAACATCGTGCCCGCTGGCTGGCAAAGCTGCGCCGGGAAGTTCGGCACCTTCGGACGTTGCGCAAACTGTTGGAGCAGACGGGCGGACAATTGCCCCAACTGCCGTTGCCATTTCCTCTTCGGCGGAAGTGGCAGGCAGTCCAGTGGATTGGTAAGGCGATCCATGCCGCCAAACTGGCGCGTTCTTGACCCTGAACCGATAGAGGCGTACACTGGAAACAGTCGGTTTTGTTCAGACGGAAGAGGTAGAATCCATGTCCAGAGAAGGTGATGACGGAATTTTTACGTTTCTGGCCGGCATGGCGTTAGGCATGCTGGGTGGCGGCTTGATGGGCATTCTCTTCGCGCCGAAATCCGGCGACGAGTTGCGGGCCGATGCCAATGCGTTTGTTCGCAGCCTGCCTAGCCGCGTGAACGAGGAATTCAGCAATCCGCATACCCGCACCCGCGAGTTTATTGATAAAACCCGCTACAGCATTGAAAATCAGGTCGGCAAGGTCAAAAAGGACCGCGCTGCCGACCGCATGGCGAAAGCCAAGCATGCCGAAGAGATTGCCAGCGGCTACGATTTCAATTAGTCATTATTAACGGTAGCTCTGGGGGAGGAGCCTGACCCATGCTTGAATTCAATCTGGATGAAGCAACACAACAGGAAATGGCCCATCTGGTTCGGGTAAGCTGGATTGTGCTGATTCCCGCTGGCGTGTTGCTGAGCATGGTGCTCTATAAGCTGGCGATGCTGTTGCATGGCCTGCTGGACTTTTTGACCCTGGCCCGTTATGAGTTGACACCGGCGCTGAAAGACATTCGGTTGACCGCCGAGCATGTAGAAACTCTAAGCTCTAAAGCGGTAGCGAGCGTAAAGACGGTAGAAAGCGGGGTGGCCTCCACCGGGCCTGCTATCCGACATGCCGGCCGAACCGTGGCCAGAGGCTTGGAGTCCATTTGGGATGGAATCAGAACCTCATTTAGCCGTAAACATTAGGCGAACCTTAGATAGGAGGGTATATTTATGACCACTTCATCGTCATTCGGAAAATTCGTATTAGGCGCCCTGTTAGGTGGTGCCGTAGGCGGTGTTATCGGGATGCTGTTGGCGCCTCGCAGCGGGGCGGAAACCCGTGAACTGATCCGCGAGGAGTTTGACAATCGCTACCGTGAGTCTGCCGACGCCTTGCGTGAAAAATCGGATGTTTTGAAAGAAAAAGCGGCGGCCTTTCGGGAAAAAATGTCCGAGATTTCCACGGACCTGGAAGAAACCGGGCGCCGAACCGTCAGCCGGTTTACGGAAGCGGCCGGTAAAAACTCATCCGAGACCAGCAGCTAAGACGCTTCGCCAGTGACAAAACTTTTTATTTCAGCCGATTTGGAAGGTGTTTGCGGGGTGGTGTCCCCGCATCACTGCTCCACGGAGCCGGATCGTAGCGCCTATGACTGGGCGGTAAGCCAGTTGGAAATGGAAGTGGCCGCCGTCGTAGAGGCGGCGCTGGATCACGGCGTTTCCGAGGTGCTGGTGAATGATTCCCATTGCACCATGACCAATCTATACCTGGAGCAAGTGGATCCCAGGGTTTCGCTGCTGACCGGCAAGCCCAAGCGCTGTGCCATGTCTGCCGGGCTGGATGAAACCTTTGATGCCGCCATTTACGTAGGCTATCACGCCAAGGCGGGGGCCCATCAGGGGGTATTAAGCCATACCTTCCATAACAAGCTGTTTGATGTATCGGTTAATGGCGTGTCTTACGGGGAGGGCGGCATTAACGCCCTCTATGCCAGTCTGGTGTTTGGGGTGCCGTTGGTATTGGCCAGCGGAGACCGGGCATTTGTAGAGGAAATTCACCAACTGTTGCCGAACCTGGAAACGGTGGAAACCAAAGTGGGGCTGACCCAAACAGCTGCTCGCTGCCATCCGCTGGAATTGGTGCTGCAGGATTATGGCGCCAAAACCCGAAAGGTGTTGGAGAACCGAGCGAACTGGCAGCAAAACGTGCTTTCCCTGCCGGGGCCGTACGAGTTGAAGATGACCTTTATTAATCCGTTGGCGGCGGATGCGGCGAATACCATTCCCGGATTGGAGCGCGCCGACGGGCGAACGCTGATATTCAGGACGGATCATTTCCAAACGGTTTATCAGATGCTGCAATCCTGCTACAGCATTTTGGCGCTTACCAATTATTTAGAGTGACGTTTGGTAAATAAATGTAAATGTTTTTTTCTGAGATTGTTATGTTTGTAGCAATTTGTTACGTTGTAACGGGTTTTATCTAAATAGAAGAGAACATTCCTCTGTTTTACCCGTAAACATAAGCAATAAGGGATTTTTACCGATGTCGGGCTCAATTAATCAACCAGGGTCTCTGTTGGCCGCTCAAGTCGTGTCCTAT
>JAJQJM010000054.1 GCA_021323475.1 Vampirovibrio sp. | reverse complement strand
GTGAATGCTCGTCTGATCTGGAAACGTCTGCCCGGCCTGCGGGTTCCCACCCAGTCCGTTATTCACATGGGCGGGCGCGATTTTGTGTACCTCATGGAATCGGCTGGCTCTCAGAAGTTCGTGGCCCGTCAGGTTCCGGTCATGCTGGGCGATATCGAAGGCCCGATGTATGTCGTGAAATCCGGCCTGAAAGCCGGTGACAACCTGATTGTCTCCGGTATCCAAAAATTAGCGGACGGTGCCCCCGTTAATCCTCAGGCGAATCCGCAAACCCATTAAGCGAACACCTTAAATTTGAAAGTTTTGCATTATGTTTGTTGAGTTCTTTATCAAACGGCCGATTTTTGCCAGTGTCTGCTCACTGATTATTGTGCTGGCCGGTCTGATTTGTATTCCTACGTTGCCTGTTGCGCAGTATCCGGATATCGCCTCACCCCAGGTGAGCGTGACCAGCAATTACATTGGGGCCAGCGCCGAGGTGGTGGAATCCGCCGTAACTGTTCCGTTGGAGCAGGAAATCAACGGGGTGCAGGGCATGAAGTACATGACCTCCACCAGCACCAACGACGGGGCCAGCACCATTACAATTACCTTTGACGTTGGGCGAAACATTGATGACGCGGTTGTAGATGTGCAGAACCGGGTCGCTACCGCTACCGCCCGCTTGCCGGACGCTGTGAAAGCAACAGGCGTAACCATTCGTAAAAATTCGCCCGCCCTGGTATTGGTGTACGGCTTGTATGACGAGCGGGGGCAATACGATAACTTCTTCCTCAGTAACTACGCCGATCGCTACATTGTAGACCCGCTCAAGCGAATTAACGGTGTGGGGGAAGTGCGTATTTTCGGTGAGCGTAAATATGCCATGCGGCTTTGGTTGGAACCCGATAAGCTGGCCCGCCGCAATTTAACCGCCAGCGATGTGGTCAGCGCCTTGCGCGAGCAAAACGTGCAGGTGGCCGCCGGACAAATCGGCCAACCTCCAAACGCGGACAGTCAGCCTTATCAAATGAGCATCCGGGCGATGGGGCGCTTGACCAACACCGCCCAGTTCGAAGATATGGTTGTGCATACCAACGCCGATGGTTCGCTGATTCGTCTGAAAGATGTGGGCCGCGCGGAATTGGGCGCGGAAAGCTACAGTTCCCTGCTGCGGTTTAACGGCCGGGATGCGGTGGGTCTGGGGATTTTTCAGTTGCCCAGCGCCAACGCCCTGGATTTGGCCAAGCAGATTAAAGAGCGGATGGAAACGCTATCCCAGCGTTTTCCGCCTGGCATGAAAGCCATGATGACGTTGGATACCACCCACGTTATTCAGGAATCACTGACTGAGGTCGTTTTCACCTTAGTGATGTCCATTGTGCTGGTGGTCGGGGTGATTTATCTGTTCCTGCAAAACTGGCGCAGCACCATTATTCCGGTCATCACCATCCCGGTTTCGCTGATTGGCACCTTTATTTTCATGAAAATTTTCGGCTTCTCCATCAATACCCTCACCCTGTTCGGCCTCACGCTGGCCACCGGGCTGGTGGTGGATGACGCCATTATCGTCATCGAGAACATCGAACGGTTTATTCAGGAAAAAGGTATGTCGCCCATGCGGGCCGCATCTGAAGCCATGAAAGAGGTATTCGGCGCCGTATTGGCCGCCTCGCTGGTATTGATCGCGGTATTTGTGCCGGTGGCGTTTTTCCCAGGCACCACCGGCTTGCTGTATAAGCAGTTTGCCTTAACTATCGCGTTTTCCATCGCCATCTCCGCCTTTAACGCGTTTACCTTAACACCGGCGTTATCGGCCCTGTTGCTACAAAAAACGCATCCGAAAGAAAATACCTTTTTCCGTACCGTGAACAAGGGTATTCACGCCATGCGGGAGAGCCTGTATCAGGGCTTAAAACGAACCATGTCAGTCAAACCCTTGGTATTGGTCCTGTTTGTGGTGCTGATTGGGGTGACGGTATGGCTGTTCAAGCAGGTGCCCACCGGATTTATTCCTAACGAGGATCAGGGGTATTTCCTGGTGACGGTGCAAGGGCCGGAAGGTACATCCATTAATTACACCCAAGGCATCATGAATCAGGTCAACGCCCAGCTTAAAACAGTGGAAGAAGTAGCCGCCACCTTCTCCATCAGCGGCTTCAGCTTTGCGGGTAGTGGCCCGAACAAGGGTATGCTGTTTGTGTCCTTAAAACCGCTGGAAGAACGTAAAAAGGCTGAGCAAGGCGTGGCAGGCGTTATCCAGAAATTGCGGCCGCAACTTATGTCCATTCCCGGCGCAATTGTGATGCCCTTTGAACCTCCGGCGATTCGGGGTGTGGGCAGCTTTGGCGGCTTCCAGTTCGAGCTTCAGGAAGAAACCGATCGGGATTTGAACGTGCTGTTCAATACGGTGCAAACCTTTGGGAAAGAAGGCAACCAAGGTAACATTCTGACCGGTATTTTCTCCAGCTTCACGGTAAATGATCCGCAGTTGCGCGTTACGGTGGATCGCTACAAGGCCAAATCGCTGAACGTGAACCTTCAGGAGCTTTTCAGCACCATGCAGGTGTATTTGGGTTCGCAATACGTCAATGACTTTGACTTCCTGAACCGGATTTACCGGGTTTACGTTCAGGCGGATCAGAAATACCGTTCCGAGCCGAACGATATTGGCAGCCTGTATGTCCGTTCCCAGGACGGAGCCATGATTCCCATGTCCAATCTGGTGAAAGTGGAGCGGGCGTACACCCCGCAGGCTATTTCCCACTACAACATGTTCCGTTCCGCCGAGATTAACGGTTCTCCCAAACCGGGCTACAGCACCGGGCAAGCCATTCAGGAAATGGAAGCGTTGGCGGCTAAAAACCTGCCACAGGGCATGCGGTTCGAATGGTCCGGTATCGCGCTGGAGCAGACCCAATCCGGGCAGCAAACCCTGCTGATATTTACGCTCAGCTTCCTATTTGTGTTCCTGGTGTTGGCCGCGCAGTATGAAAGCTGGCTGGATCCGTTCGTGATTATGATGGCTATTCCGCTGGCGCTATTGGGTGCGCTTGGCGCCCAGGGGCTACGAGGACTGGAGAACGATGTGTTTGCCCAGATTGGGTTGGTGATGCTGATTGGTTTGGCGACCAAGAACGCTATTCTGATTGTGGAATTTGCCAACCAGTTGCGGGAACAGGGCCATTCCATTGTGGAAGCGGCCATTGAAGCGACCCGCATCCGTTTTCGCCCGATTCTGATGACCTCGCTGGCATTTATTCTGGGTATTTTGCCCCTGGTGATTGCCAGCGGTGCGGGTTCCGCGGCGCGGCACTCCATGGGAACCGCCGTATTTGGCGGCATGTTGGTGTCCACGGTGCTGAACCTGTTTGTGATTCCGGTGCTGTATGTGCTCATGGCTTCCCTGAGGGAGAAGGTCTGGAATCGTTCCAAAGCAGTGGTCGTGGAGGAACATTCCGTCGTCTAGGTCATGAGCTGATAATTGCAATGTACTGACTCATATGTTGTGTTGGACATGGTGAATATTTATACGATTGGCTTTACCCAAACATCGGCCCGGCAATTCTTTGAGACGTTGAAACAGGCTTCTATCAAACGCCTGATTGATACCCGGTTGAGCAATGTTTCTCAGTTGGCTGGCTTTGCCAAGAAAGCAGATTTGGAATATTTTCTGGCGCAGATTCTGGGAGCCGAATATGTGCATTTGCCGCAATTGTTATCGCCCGCACAGCCCATGCTGGATGAGTATAGGAAACAGAAGGGCTCATGGTCGGATTACAAGCGACAATTTTTAGCGCTCATTCAGGAGCGACGGATTGAGACGCAACTTTCCCCGGAACAGTTCCTGAGTCCGACTGTCCTGTTGTGCAGTGAACACGAAGCGGAGCATTGCCACCGCCGCCTGATTGTCGAGTATCTGGACCGGGCGTGGGGCAATATTAACGCCATTCACCTGTAGACCATCCCGTTTTGCCAGCAAGCGGGTGTTTGCTTTTCTTCAAACAGTTGGATGGAAGAGTCCGGCCGGATGCCGGAAGGGCGCATTTGGGGTGAAAGCCCACCTATCAAAGAATAGGGCTTGGCATCAATCATTGATGGAAGCCCATTCAGATCTAGTTGCTATAGAATGAATTTTCGATTATAATAAGAGTGTTGTTTGCACCTGTTGAACTTCATGAGGAATCTGTTCATATGGCAATTGTGTTTGATACCCAGGCTGAATTGGAAGCATTTTGTGAGGCGTTTGAGTTGAAAAACGCTGAGCGGGAACGGCCCGTCCGCAATGCCCGGAAACGTTCCAGCGAGAAGCATTCTACTGAGAATCACTCTCTGTGGAAGCGCTCTGAACGAACCGCCAGCAGAACCATCTTTTTGCAGGAATTGGAAATTCCAGCCGTCGAGATTCAGGCTTCCCCAGAGTCTCAGGTTTCTTCTGCATTATCGGAAGCGGCCGAAGCGGAGCCGGTTTCAAACCCTGCCTTCAGTGGTGAACATATGGACGTATTCGCATCAGCGTCCTAGCGTCGCACTAATATTTAAGGTGGAAAGCACCCCAGGTTATATAACCGGGGTGCTTTTCGCTTCCTTCATCGTGGATGAGTAGACCGGCTTGTTCAGGACCGGCGCACAATTGGCCGGGGCTGGGTCATGGCTTCCGGTGAAAGGATTTCATCCAGTTGCAGCGGTTGTCCCTGTTTGTCCTTCAGCTTCAGGGAGGCCATCACTTCTTTTAACGGCTTGCCGGTGCTTCGCATGGTTTTAGAAATTTCCGCCGCCTTACTGTAACCAATATACGGATTCAAGGCGGTTACCAATGTCGTTCCATGATTCACTCTGTCGTGAATGAGGTCCGTGTTGGGCTGAATGCCATCGACGCATTTTTCGGCCAGCGCTTTCATCCCATCGGACAGCAGGCGGATGGAATCGGTAATTTTATACAGCGCCATTGGCCCCATCACGTTCAACTGCAATTGCCCGTTGCGCGCGCATAAATCAACCGTCAGCGCATTGCCCTGCACCGCATAGGAAATCTGGTTGAGCATCTCCGGAATGACCGGGTTGACCTTGCCGGGCATAATGGATGAGCCCGGCTGCAGCTCGGGCAGCTTCAATTCCCCAATCGCCGTATAAGGGCTGGAGCCATACAACCGCAGGTCATTGCAGATTTTATCCAGCTCGACAGCCAGGTCTTTTAAGGCGGAAGAATAGCGCACCACGCCCGCCATGCTGTTTGTGGCCAGAAAATAGTTGGATTCCGGCTTAAACGGAATACCGGTCAGCTTGGACAAATTTTGAATGACCTTCTGTCGGTAATCCGGGTGCGTGTTCAGACCCGTTCCTACCGCCGTGGCTCCGAGACTGACCTCCTCAAGGCCTTGTCCGGCCTGAACCACATTCCGCTTGGCGAATTTCACGGCGTCGGCCCAGGCGCCAAACACCTGTCCCAGTGTAATGGGCACGGCATCCTGCAGATGGGTACGGCCGCCGATGATGACATCTTTGTTCTCCTGGCCTTTTTTGCGCAGCGCTGCTTCCAAGGTGCTGGCGCTTTCCAGCAACTGCTTTTGCATCAGCAGGATGGTGAGCCGAGCCGACATGGGAATCACATCGTTGGTGGATTGTCCGTAATTCACATCATCATTGGGATTGACCTCATATTGGCCCTTGCGCCCACCCATCAATTCAGAGGCCCGGTTAGCCAGAATCTCGTTTACATGCATGTGCAGGGAAGTCCCAGCGCCACCCTGTACCACATTCAGTTTGAATTGATTGTTGAACTTATCGCTGACCGCCATTTCCTTGGCGGCCTTTTGAATAGCGGTGCCCACCCGCTCGTTGCGGGCCGGATCATCCGGTGCGAGTAAACCCAGACTTTGATTGGCCTGGGCTGCGGCCTGCTTGATGAGCCCCATGGCATGAATCCAGGCCGGATAGGCATCCGTAGGCGTCATTCCCGGCCGCCCTGGAAAATTTTTCCAGGCCCGCACCGATTGGGCGCCCACATAGGCGTCCTTTGGAACGTCGACAACGCCCAGAGAGTCTTTTTCTTGTCGGCTGACACTGGATTGGACAGCCCCCCGAAATCTGACTGGTTGATTGACAAGCGATCTGTTTGCGCCTGAAACCCACATGAAAACCCCTTCCTCCATCCGGCAGCGAATTACCGGACGAGCATGTTACTAATCTATTACCCTCGTAGTTATCCCATCACAATCTGGGATGGGGCCATGATAATACAACAAACCGTTCTGTCTACCCGTACATCATTAAAAGTGAAATCATCCCCTGGCTAACTGCAAATTCATGCGCAAGCCTTCCCCGTCCTGGGTTCCTGCGCAGGGGAGCATGACGGCAGCCTATCTGGGCAATCGATTAGATAATCGATTGCGAGATGATTCTTTCGAGGTGCGCTTAATCCGGGATCTCGGCTTCAACCAGCTTTGCCAAGAGGATCAGGGATTCTTGCCAGCCAAGATAGCAGGCTTCCGCAGGAATCACATCCGGCACCCCGGCTTGCACGATATTGACTTCGGTTCCCACGGAAACCGACTTGAAGGTGATGGTGACCTGTAATTCTCCAGGCAGGTTGGGGTCATCGAATTTATCGGTATAGCGGATACGTTCGTGCGGGACCAGTTCGAGATATTCCCCGCCGAAGGAATGGCTGTTGCCTGTGGTGAAATTGGTGAATGACATTTTGAATGTGCCGCCCACTTTGGCGTCCATATGGTGCACCGTGCAGGTAAACCCATTCGGAGGCAGCCATTTTGCCGTGGCATTGGCATCGAGAAAAGCCCGATAGACTCGCTCAGCGGGTGCGCGGAATACTCGGTGAAGCTGAATGGTGTTTGTGGGCATCAGTGTTTCCCCTTCAGAATAAAGATTTTTTAGGAGTATAACGCCAAAATCCCCATAAAAAAATAGTCTCTATTAAAAGAGGGCAACATGTATTTTAAAATTGTTTTTGAAGTGAAAGTAAACCATCAGCGGCTTGAACGCGCGGTTTATTTTAAGAGTTACGGCCGGAAAAGAGGAATAAGTTGCAGTGGAATCAGGCTAAACGAGCTTTTTCTTCTTCAGCAATTTATGTAATTTTTCGTCGTTTTTTACGACCAGTGCTTGTTCCTCTGTCTCCGTTAATGACCTTTTCTTCGATTTTTCGACGCGCGGAATGCTCTGAAGGCCGGTATCCCTTAAAAGCTTTTGATAAGTATTAATTAGAGAGCGGTCGATACTATTATCGAATACGCTGTTGCAAAGATCGCTTGGTAATAAATCAAGATGTTGAGGGTGTGACAGGTAAGTCAGCAATGTTTTTCTGCTGGCCGGTGTCAACCGGCCATGCTCATCTTTTGTGAGCTTATAGGTTTCAGGTGGCCCGGCGGATCGATCCGACTTGGATGGAAGTTTCTCTTCTGTATCGGAATCATCGTCCGTATCAGCTAGAAGGCTGTCATAATATGCCTTGAATGGATCATCAAATACCGGTTCAGGTGGATGGCTGCTTTCCATTTCCTCAAATGGATTGGCGAAAGAAAATTTGGGAGCTTCAGTAAGGGTTATGTTGTCCCCTTTTGTAAAGGCTTGTCTGATAGGCGAGGGCGCTTCTGAACCGGGCTCGAAACAGTCAGCATCTAATTCCGGAAAACTTGCCGGGATGGACAGAAGATTTGGCTGCTGATTCAGTCTGGGAGAATTGGGTGAAGAATAGGGTTTGGTCGGCTCGAGTAGGCTACTGGTGAAAATACTTGTCATGAGAAATAACCTTTAAAAATTTATACTTTCAAACCATGGTGTCTGGCTTGGGAAAGATCTTGATATGCAGTTTATAAGGTGATGTAGTACTTAAAAAGCAAACCATAGCGCATATGTTCCTTCTTGTAACGATTTTTTCATAATCCGATCATTTGGTTCTTCGCCAGCCAGATTTACTCGTTGGCTTTGAGATTAGCGGATCAAATCACCACAAATCCGGCAGAGACCTTCTTTGTCAGTGATCGGGGAAATCGATCGGCCCTGGAGTTTTAAAATTATGGGATATCTTGAAGATAACGAATGTAAGTAGAGCAACGAATTTTCAGTGCTTGAGTGTTTTTATTTTTTAATGTCAGATATTTATCGAAATCATTTTATAAAAGCGCAAAGAATACCGGGATCCTTTATGCCATCGGCCTGATTCTCACGTGTTACTTTGCCTTTTGCTGGGGATAGGGTCTAATTAATTCCCGATGTGCAGCCAGTCTTTTACTTTTGTTTTGGTGCGTTCCCAGATTGAGGGCTTTTCAGAGAATGATTTTTGTTGAAGTCGGGCATCATTTTTAGGACGTAAAACATTTTTTCCAATGTCCGGTATCGAACTATTATCGGGCATGGTTAAACTCACACTGCCATCGGAGCCTAATTTGACCTGGCTTAAAGGCAGATAATCCAGGTAATTCAATAGTGAAAACCGGAAAACATTAGTCGGGCTTCGATCCTGAACTCGAACATCGGCATCCATGATGCGGATGCGTCCGAATTGAGTATTTCCGCCTTGAACCAGAATGGAGGCATTGGTGTCAGCGTCTGAAATGGTGGGGTCGTTCCCGGTAAAGGAAAGCTGGATCATACGGGGCAAGACGGTAATACCAGCCATTTTTCCATTGATTCTGGGTGGCGGAAACAAGCCGAACGGTTTTACCATCATCAGGTTCTGGTGTACGGTCAGATACCGGTTAGGCGGCAAGGTTAACAGTTTTTGCAGATTGAACGGCTTGAGTTCAATGAGCCAGGTTGCTGGAATAAAGCCGAATACCGTCAGTTTATACACTGAAATCACCAGTGTGTTGTTTTTTGGGTCTACCTTCAGGTTGGTATCCATTTCAAATGGTATCCATAAGAAGTATTTCAGGCTGCCCGCCAAGGTAATGCGGTTACTTTGCCCGGCTTCTCGAATAGTTACGGTCAAATTGCGAAGCGTAGAGCCCGGATAATTGAAGACGCTTTCATTAAACATACCCTGTAACGTTTGAGGGCTGATACGCACCATGCCGTTATGCACCTGAACAATGAAACTTTTCAGATCGTCGAATACGACATCGGCACCTGAATTCAAGGGCACTGCTGTGGCAGACAGGCGATCCGTAACAATGCAGGTTTCCCTGGACCAGCAATACTGAACATTGCGAAGCAGGATATTGGCGCCTTTGGATGAACTTGCCGATTTTCCCTGCCGCATAAAACGACCATAAGCTTGCTGTGCCTGCAACTCGACTTGTCGGGTGACTCTCCGTTGCTCAAGAATAATAACCGTCTCAAAGACGATGATCATTAAAAGCAGTGCAATGACCACGCCGGAGACTTTCCGGTAACGTTTATCTGGACCCTTAAAATCGGCGGTTTTTCCTAACGCCCCTGTTGGGGGTGGCTGAACGGGCGTGGTTGCCTCAGAGCGTTCTAGATCCGTCTGGTTCAAACCGGCACTCCTCATTTTTCCCCTACTGCATTTAGGGTAGCAAGCAACGTGGCATGTCGCTATTAGACGCGTGGTGACTGAAGATTGCTCTATTGTCTAATCATCAGTCAGCCCGGCATGGTGATTAGCCAGGCTGTTAACGACGATGGCAGGATCTGCGACGGACTAATCACAGGGAATACATCGGTTTAATCTAAAACGGCCTGCGTAAGATATTTAGTGCCGCGTGAATGATTACCCCTGACAAGCCCTTACGCAATCCAGTTACCACGTAGCAGGTATTAGCAGGCTGTTTTAACGTATACGTTCTGACTTTTTCAGCACTCTCTCAATACAATAGAGCCAGTTCCGGCCTCAGTCTAACAATTCGAGTGATTAGAACCAGACAATCCACTTTCCATCCAGTTTGCCTAAATGGAAAGTAACTACAACACGATCTATGTCTCCGTCAAAAGGCTCAATCTGGTGCACTCGCAGCGAGTGGATGCCTAGCAGGTTGCCCACGCTATAAGGAATCGTGAAACGTTCCCCCTCCGGATCTAGAATTTCATCAAAATAACGCTTATGGTGGAACCGCTGATAGATCTCGGGCCAGACATACAGCCCCGCTGCATCTTCGGGCATACTAATCGGCAGCATGAAACTAAACATTTCAAGCCCTTCCGGGACATCGACCATGCGTTTAGAAATGCCGTCATAATCGATGTGACAACTTCCCCCAGTTTCTGCCGTACAACTGGGTGGCCGAAAAATCGTAATACCAGGCCCTGCCCAACCCGGACGAATCTGAACCTCTTCCTGGTTTGTCAGCGTTCGAACAAAGACCATGATTTTTTCAATCAATTCGGGAAAAGAATCGTGAATTAACTGGTTAAAGAAAGGCGCTTCGTCAAAATAGTCCATTATTTCCCGGTTGTCGATGGCGGTGTACCAGCTTCGGCCCAGAATAAAGTCGCCATCATAAGTCCCTCTCCGCCAGTAGGGTTCCAGGATATAAACGCCTCGCAAAATTTCCGCGCACTCATCTGGGGATAAAAAATTTTCCACGACTACACCGGGTATGCCGTTCGCCTCCCGGATACCCTTGCGGATTTCAGCCGTGTGCTGACGAAGTTGATCCATACTTGTGGTAAATAATGGGAGAAAGCTCATTCAAAATCTCACAAATTTTAAGGAAATACTTACTCTATAAAATGGGGTACAAAGCGACTCGAGTTTTTAGTGATTAAGGTGGCGTCTTCACGAAGCCCGATACCGGAGGCTCGTCCATCGACCACCCAGGAACCAATTACAGTGTAATTGTCTTCAAACTTGGGTAGGGGATAGAACGCCTGGTAAATATAGCCTTCATCACCGTATGGCCCTGTACTGGATTCCAGAGTTTCCTCGCAACCGCTGACTATATCAATATTTGCCCCTTCTCGAGAAAGTAGGGGCTTTTGGACATAGCTACCCAGGAATGGATCCGGCACCGGATAAGCGGGCAGCAGGTTGGGGTGATTGGGGAACAGCTCCCAAAGTAAAGGTAATATGGCTTTATTACTGAGAAGCATCTTCCAGGCGGGCTCAAAAATTGTGGCGTTCGTAGGAACTACCGACTTTTCTTGCGTGGTATCCAGCAACCATTCCCAAGGATAAAGTTTGAAAAATGCCGTAATGGTTTCGTTAGTATCGGCAACACGTAACTCTTCCAGTTGGGGGGCCCAGCGAGTCTGATCCAAGGTTGTCAAAACACTCCGGATACCGGACTGTTCAGCTGTGCTACGCAAATAGTCAGTATTTCCAATCTCTTCAGGTTCGTTTGGCGCGCACATAAAATACACGACTTCATCGTTGGTCAGTACAGTTTGCGCAAGTTCCTGCCAGCGTTTTACCAAGGCCTGGTGCAGAGTATTAAACTGGTCCTTGTCCGGGAAGCAATCCTTTAACCAATAATATTGGGTAACACTGCTTTCCAGTAGAGACGTCGGAGTGTCTGCATTATATTCCAACATCTTGGGAGGGAACTTGGAGTCGAAGTATACCAGATCAAATCGACCGTAGACATCGGGTTCCTTACGCCGCCAAGACTCTTCCACTTTAGGGATGAACCATTGTGGAATATGAAAGAGGTGGTAGAGGTCCTGCTTAACCACATGATCTATAGCTGCCAAGCAGAGCTGGTGGAGTTCATTGGTTGATTCTTCGAGAATGGTAGCGTCTCTTTCCGAGAGCGCGTAGCAAGCATTCTCATCCCAATAAAGCTCACCTTTGATCGTATGGTAGAACAAGCCTTGTGATTCGACTGTTTGAAGCCAACCATCCCTGGGTTTAATCGATACTCTTTTCATATGCTTGTATATTAACCACCACCACTACTACTTGAGTCAGGTGTATTCCACCAGTTGACCAGAACTACTCTGCCACTCGGCTCCTTGCAAATCAAGCCAAAATCATTATCATCCCGTTTTTGTAGGGCATGTTTTTGTTCCCAATACTTTTCTTCAGCTTGTTGCTCCTCAGTCTTTTGGAGTTGCCGTTTTACGTCGGCCCGCTTCAGTTCTTCATGGGTTGCTTCCTGAGCGATGTTAAATTGATCCACCAGATTGGAAGTTTCACCCAGGCCTGTAGCTGCCGCATTTACCAGGGAGGTGCTTGTGCTCCCCTTATCAGGTAGAGAAGCAGCTTGTGTTGAGCTTAAAGCCAAAACGCCTACTGCTAACTGCTTTTTCCAGTTGTCAGCATGTTTGCCAGCAAACTTGGGTTGTGCGTCCTGCCCATGGGAAGCCCCTGAATGTGACGGCTTATAAGTGGGGGTATTGGATGAAATTCTCATAGAACACCTATAAAACAAAAACTAATATAATGCAGAATTCTTACTGGTTAACGACGTCCAAAAAGGTGCTGAACCATCGGAGGAATCAACAGACCTGCTATCATCAAACCTGTCTTGAATGATGGCCTTGACGGACCGCTGTTGGGACAGGGGGACGCACTGCTCAATTGCTGCGGAGTCAAATTGAAGGGATTATGTGACTCACTAATGGTCGGATCGCAATCATCATCTTTGAAATCAACCTTTTTAGGATCACAGTAGTTGATGTCCCGTTTTTCAAGCCTTTCAAATTCGCTTTGCTGACCATTAATGGTTTTGCCGAGTAATTTGGCGCCTTTTTCATAGTTCACTTGGCCGTTACCGTTTTCGAACTTGATATTGCCCTTAACAGTAACGCCTTTACCGATATTGACCGTTGGAATGGTATCTGGGCTGTCATGAACCACAATGTCGCCATGTACCGTGGTATCACCTGCCAAGTTCACTTGGCCCCCTGCAATGATTTTGCCTTTGATATTGCCCGCATCAACGGCGGTCACACGTTTACCAGCCTCAATACCACCTACCCCGCGCACTTCTTCGGATTTGTCGTTTTCGACCCAAACCTCACCCTTGGGTGCAATCAGCTTACCGGTTGCGGCACTCTTGATGAAGTTGATATCGGCGTTTTCAGATATTACATCACCCTTTACGTGGATATCGTCGGTATCAACGTAACCACCAGCCTCAATGCCTTTCAGAGTGTCAGTTTTGGTTGCTTCTATATCTCTGGGAGCTTTCAAAATGCCGTGGATGTTGCTGGCAATTGACTGTATTTCACCGTGTTGTGCAGTGATGTTGCCATAAGCGGTAACTTCATTCAGCCAGACATTTTGGCCAGCTGTAACGTCGCCAATTCTGCCGCTATCAAACAAGTCAAGGGTCCCCGGAAAATTTAGGGTTCGATTGTCGTCAATGCTATGCAATTCCTGGGTATGATGGGTACCGAATAACACGGCGTCCTTGGCGGCTGCAGAAGGAGCTGTATGTCCACCAGAAGGAGCCACCAGAGTCTTAGGCCGAAGCATAAAAGGGGAAGACTGGGGATTCATAAAAGAGACATTTCCTTTAAAGGATGCGTTCATAAAGAAAAATTCCTAATCAATTGATTTAATACAGCTATTGTTAATCCGTCGGTTTTACATCTGGCAGAGAGGACTATATTTCACAGATGCCCACTAAAACCGAAATAGTGGAATTGAATTTACCTACGACGAATAGAAGCGTCATCCTCTTCCGGCAGACCCGTCTCCGGGTTGGCAGGTTTGGATTTACTATTGTCGCCATAGGCCGGCAGAGTCATAGTTGTTGCAAAGGTTGCAATTGAGCTGAAGCTACTGCTATTACGCAGTGGAGGATGTGTACCTGTGATCGTTCTGTTGCTGCTGTTGTCCTGTAGGTACATCGGCTTTTTGTCATCATCATAAGCAGGCGGTTGGGACAGAGTTGATTGGCTACCGTTTTGACCTGCCGGGTAGAGTGCGGGCGCCTTGCTACTACCTGCACCACTGCGGTTAAACAAGCCGCCAAGGAGGCCGCGCTTTGCGAAGTCCTTACCCTTCTTGTCGCTTTCAATTTCGCCGTTTGTTTTACCTTCAAAACTGGAACCTTCGCGGAGCAAGACAGTCCCTTGACCATTATCGAAATGAATGTCGCCCTCAACGGTTACGTCTGGGCCAATATCCACCAGGTTGGGCTGCTCAGACTTGCCGGAATGAACGAGGACATCTTTAACTACGGTTCTTTTATATTTAGAACTATTTCGTAAGGTCACGTCATCCCCGGCTTCGATGGGTCCCTGGATTTCCTTCAGGCCCTTGATATCTACTGTTTGAGCGGAATCGATTGAGCCGATTAAATCAGCGTTTTCTACCTGAATCTTGCCCTGCAACGCCTGGAGCTTTCTCCAAGCATCACTCTCTTTGAAGTTGATACTACCTTGGTCCGAAATAACATCATTTTTGGCAGCAATATCGTAGGCTACAATATCGTTGCCTGCATGAATACCATTAATGTTCGCGCTGCGGGTTACTGTAGCCGTGTCTCCAGCTTTAATTTCCCCATCCCCATAAATGTCACTGCCGATAAACTCGACAGTTCCTTTATCAGCTACCACACTACCGCCCCGAATAGCAACTTCTTTCGCTTTGATATTGCCTTGTGGAGCATGGAGCCCGCCAAGACCCTCGCTGTAATCAGTATAAATATTCCCCAACCAGGATTTTACGATTCCACGCGCGTTGCTGCCTTGATAGTTGATGTCTCCCTTTGCAATCACATCGCCTTTCACAGCCACTTCACTGGCAACGATCTTGCCACCGGCTTCTAAGCCGCCAATTTGTTCGCTATCTCTAACATATAGGTCTTCTGGCGCAGAAATAGAGGCGCTTGTGTTCAGGTCCTTATACTTTTGCTTGCCGCTGAACCGAGCTTCATCATGACGAATCTGGGCGGGTGCTTTAATTCCATTAAACAAAAGCGATTGTTTTGCATTGGCTTGTTGGCGCTGGCCCGCTTTCTGCATAGAAGGAGCAGAAATATTGGAAGCCGTTGAATACAGTTGCATTTATATGATTCCTAAATTAGTTAATTGAATATATTTAATGCTTGAATCGGATATATTCAAATGAATCTACTCGTACTACATCGGAGAAGCCTTGGAAATGTCCAAAAGTTTCACGAACACAGGATAGCGATAACGAGGAGGTTAATAAGAATTACTTTTGAATATTACTCCATGAACGAGGCCATGTTAATCTCTTTGCTTCGATTTAACAATACATATTTTGTATAAGAGGCAAAGTAAGTTTAATTTATTTTATTAATAAATATTCAACACAAAGCATCTTTTTGAGTCGCTCTGTTTTAATAAAGGGAATCCAACAATCATTAGGTATAACAACAATCATTCGGTACAAATAGGAAAGATAACCTCGTATGGCCACAACCTTGTCTGCTCTTAATATTCCAGCTTTTCCGGGATTTAGCGCTGCTGATGATCATGACCTTTTAAAGTTCCTTTGCCGACAAGATGTAGGTGCTGTTGTCATTCCCGATTTTATGTCTCCGGATGAATTACGGACTATTATTGATAAAATTTATACGTTGAAAGATGAATGGCAGCCTGGCGCCGGCCCAGGGGACTATACAATCGGCAATGTTTGGTATGCATATATTGCATTTGACCGGGTTGATGATTACCATGCCAGATCCGCACTATCTCGGGCCTATATGGAGTGGCATTTTCCAGGACTGGAACAACGGATTTTGGACTTCTGCAAAGCAATGGTCAAAGGGGAAGATGTCATTGTCCGGCCTGGTTGGGGTGGACCTGCATTTGTTAATTTCACCTTTGATAGTGAAACCGCGATGGAAAATGGGCAGTTGCATACGGATCATGACGGACTGCCCGATAGCTTTCTCATGTCCCCGAATGCTGATGATCAGGCATTTTCCTTTGTGTTGCCGATTCAGATGCCGGATGAAGGTGGCAATTTGAATGTGTGGACAGATGTCTTTTCACCGGATGAATGGGAAAAGTATACCTGTGGCAGTTTTGAAGATTTGGATGCGCCAGAGCAAGAACCCACGGAAGTCGTCTATCAGGCTGGCAAATTGGTCGCGCTGAAATCTTTGCGCATACATCAGATTAAACGTTTTCAAGGTTCTACCGACCGGATTACCTTGAATTTCCGACTTACCCGATTGAACGGGATTTGGAATGTGTGGTTTTAGGGTCATTTTGCACAAGAATGAAAGCCGGATTTTTCCAATAAACTGTTTTTTGAGATATAGAAGTTTATAGAGGCTATTGAGGATCCTTTATTTCAACAATCAGCATGGAATGATCCGAGAGCTTCTCTTCCAGTCGAAACGAATGGTTGTGCTGCGCTGTCACTAAACGGGAGGCAAGCGTTGGTGACAAAAAGACATAATCCAGCCGCATGCTGAACCAATGCCTGGGGCTTTGCCACGTATATTCCCGCGTATTGGCATGCAGGTGTCGCCAGGCATCCACCCAACCCAACGCGACAAGTTCCTCCATATATTCAGGGCAGGCAAATGCCTCGCCGGTGGTATCCAATTCGAGGCCGGTGTTGAAGTCTCCAACGAGAATGGCTGGTTCCTCCAGCTTATCTCTGGCGTAGCGGTTCACTTCTTGCCAAAAGGTGGCCTTATCCCATTTGCTGCCCCATTCGGGAATGTGCAAGCCCAGTATTGTCAGGTTTTGAGTGGGTAAGCCAACTTCCAACCAAAGGTATGGGTTATTGGGGTGGTATTGCTGAGGTGACAATGTAACCGGGAAACGGCTGACAATCAGAATCCCATTTGTTTTTTCCGGCGGATTGGAAGCAATCTGATACAGGTAGTCCGCTTCTCTTAGCTGGCTTTGAATAAAGGCCGCCGATTTTGTCTGAAATTCGGTAATGACCAGAATATCGCCCGTGGGCTTTAATAGCGCCTGTACAATGGCTTGCAGTTTGAGTTTACCGCCTCCATGTCGAATATTCCAGGTGACAATTCTCATTGGTTATTCGCGATGGAACGAGGGTCCTTCTCCAGAGCATCCCGTAGCCATGCTTTGGAATGGCTAAAGATCGGATCGCCATGCCCCACCAAAACCCCTTTAACCGGCAGGTCGGCCAAAGTTTGAAGTCCCTGTTGGGCTTTTTGCTCGTCTGTATAGGCCGGCTCATCATAAGGGCGGCGCAACCGGCCATCTGCCTGGGAGAGTATCGCATCCCCAACAATTAACAACTGACGCTCCTGATGATAAAAAACACATTCGGCCGGCGTTTTCTGATCTTGCAATTCAATGACTTGCCATCCTCCCGGCAAGCTATCGCCATCCTTGAAAAACCGGTCTGCTTTGGCCAACATGAGGCGGGTTTCCGGTTTGGCAACTTCCAAGGGGATATGGAAATGTTTTTGAAAAAGTCGGCTATCCCGCTCATGATCGCTGTTTGTTAACCAGATGGCCTGGGGTTTGGGCAGACTGTCGAAATCCGACCAGTTTGCCAAAGGCTCTCCATCCAGCGTATAAAATAACGGGTCGACTAAAACGGACTGATCCTCATCGGTTTGCACTAAATAGCTATTGAAAAATGTCTCATCATAGGCTGCCGACCAGAGCCAAATTCCCTCTGCAATTTCAGAAGGATGTTGCCGCTTTTGTCTGGTTCCATATTGACGCATGGCTTCTCCCCCTTGCAAAAAATCCCAACAGCACGTGCACTGGTTTTGAGCATCGTGCAGGTAAGATAGCTTATCAAATGACTTTGTTGTTGGCATCCCCTTTGTAGGCAACCTCAATCCTCAGGTAGGTCAATTGATTTCGAAGGAAAACAGCAAAAAAGCATCTAAAAAAAACGGTTGGGCAAAAAAAATGCTGCCTGCTATACGGGGCAAAAAACTCAATCTGCGAGTGAATTTAGTCGTGAAGATGAGAATAAAGAATCAAGCTCTGCTCATTGCCTGCAGACCCAATCACAAACGGTTGTATTTCTGTGCCAGCCTTGACCGCTTACAGCGCAAAATACAAGTTGCAGAAGTTCGATCGGTAATCTGGTATGACTAGTGTGATAGATGTTTTCACAGCAATTGATGGCCTAGATTCCATTTCTCCATGCCAAATTGTTAATCCGCCCAAGCCTTATTGCTTGGGCGGATTCTTCAGGTCAGACTAAAAATAGGATAGGCGTCCAGTTATTGCAAGTGCGTTAGTTTCTTACGCCGGATGCACAGCAGTCCTGAAAATTCAGGTGATAAACGCTGCCATAAGCTTGAGTCCAGCTCATACCACCAGTAAAGAGGCCCTCATTTTTGCGGCTGCTTCTACCATGCGCTTCAGAGACGGTTCAACTTCTTCCCATTGTCGCGTTTTCAGGCCGCAATCCGGATTGACCCAGAGATTGGCAGGCGCAATCACCTGGGCTGCCTGATTGAGGATGGCAACCATTGCATCCACGGTGGGTACGGTTGGGGAATGCACATCATAAACACCCGGCCCGATTTCATTGGGATAGTGGAACTCCGCAAAACCCTGTAGCAATTCCAGATCCGAACGGGAAGACTCAATCGTAATCACATCGGCATCCATGGCGGCAATGGCCGGAAGAATATCATTGAACTCCGAATAGCACATGTGGGTATGGATCTGGGTTTCATCCCGCACGCCGGATGCGCTCAAACGAAACGCCCGGCTGGCCCAGGACAGATATTCGTCCCACTCCGCGCGTTTCAGGGGCAAGCCTTCCCGGTAGGCGGGTTCGTCAATCTGGATGATCTTGATTCCGGCCTCTTCCAGATCCTGCACTTCATCCCGAATGGCGAGCGCAATCTGGAACGCCGTTTGTGATTTCGGCTGATCGTTGCGATAAAACGACCATTGCAAAATAGTCACCGGCCCGGTCAGCATGCCCTTAACAGGCTTATTTGTCAGACGTTGGGCGTAAGTAATCCAATCGACGGTCATTGGGCTGTGCCGGTAGACGTCCCCGTAGATAATCGGTGGCTTGACACAGCGAGAGCCATAGCTTTGCACCCAACCATATTTCGTGAAGGCAAACCCGGCAAGCTGCTCGCCGAAATATTCCACCATATCATTCCGCTCGGCTTCACCGTGGACGAAAACATCCAGGCCAATCGCTTCCTGTTTTTCAATGGCCTCCCTGATTTCCATATGCATGGCCACCTCATAGTCGGCTTCGGAGATGCTGCCTTTTTTGAATGCCGCTCTGGTTTCCCGGATAGACCTGGTTTGAGGAAAGGAGCCAATCGTTGTCGTCGGGAAGGGTGGCAGCTTCAAACATTCCCGTTGCAGTGTTTGCCTTGCAACAAAGGGGCTCATGCGGGAATCACTGACCTGATCCAGTTTGGCAAGCCGTTCTTTAACCAACGTATTATGAATGCGTGGAGAAGACAGGCGTTCCTGACAAATGCGCTGAGAAACCTGCAACTCATCCTGAATCGCCAATCTGCCTTTTGTCAGGCCTCGTTTGAGCAGCGTCAACTCCTTCAGTTTTTGGACGCTAAAGGCCAGCCATGACTTCAATGGTTCCTCCAGCCTGGTTTCCTGATCCAGATCAACCGGGATATGCAACAGGGAACAACCGGGAGCGATCCAGAGTCTTTCACCCAACTGTGTTTGGATTGGCTCAAGAAACGAGAGTGTTGTGTCCAGATCCGCTCGCCAAATATTTCGGCCATCTATTACGCCGAAGGAAAGGATTTTATCGTCAGGATAATCGTTCAAAAAAACATCTAACTGCTCGGGTGCTCGTACCAAATCCAGATGCAATCCACTGACGGGTAACGATTTCAGGAGAGCGGCATGATCCTGAACGGAATCAAAATAAGTCGTCAGCAGCAGTTGAGGCGCATTGGCCTGCAAGCGTTCATACACAGGTTTCAACCGCTCCAGCCATGCCTTCGACAGATCCTGCACCAAGGCAGGTTCTTCAATTTGAACCCATTTTACGCCCCGCTGTTTCAATTGAAGCAGAATATTCTGGTAGGCAGGAATGAGTCGTTCCAGCAACTGCAGCCGATCGAAACCGGTTTCCTTTTCCTTGCCCAAATAGAGGAACGTCAATGGCCCGATGAGTACGGGCTTGGCTTGAATGCCTAAAGCCAGTGCTTCATCCGTTTCCTTCAAAATCTTTTCGGCTTTCGCCTGAAAGATCATCTCCCCTGTAAATTCCGGCACAATATAGTGATAATTTGTGTCGAACCACTTGGTCATTTCCATGGCCGCATGCCGGTCATTTCCCCGTGCCATGATGAAATATTCCGGCAAGTTGATTTGCCCCGAAAAGCCAAACCGTTTTGGAGCCGCCCCCAGCATGCAGACCATATCTAACATGCGGTCATAAAAAGAAAAATCGCCGACCGGTATCCAGTCAATTCCTGTCTCTTGTTGAATATACCAATGCCGGGCGCGGAGATTTTTTCCTATTTCCTGTAAGGAATCAATGGAGCAGCGTTTTTGCCAATAGGCTTCAACAGCGGTTTTCAACTCCCGCCGGTGGCCGATACTGGGAAAGCCAAGGTTATGTGTCGTCGTCATAATGCCCTCCTGATAAAAATGCTGATCATAACC
>JAJQJM010000053.1 GCA_021323475.1 Vampirovibrio sp. | reverse complement strand
TCTCCATTGGCAAAAGCTGAAGCAGGTACAGGCCCAGGCGCAGAAGGCTCGCCAATATTATCCGAATTTTTCCAATCGGCATTATGGTGCTTTGGTGGTGTTGGATAATGGTGTTGAAGGCATGGGCACCAATACGGAAGCCAGCCCCCAGGCCACATTCTGCGACCTAAGATATGCCATTGCAAATGCGATGAGCCAATCCATTGCAACGCAGTCACCTACTAATACTCCTCCCAAGGTGAAAACAATTTACCTGGTAAATTCAGATTTGGAGCAGGATCCGGCTCCTATTCCCTGCTCGGATTGCCAGGAATGGCTAGCTAGCCGGTTATGCGCGCCAGATACACAGGTGGTGAGTTTGGAAAAAGATAAAGCCAACAAGGCATCCCTGCGCATTCGTCGTGTGAAAGATATATTGCCGATCCACGCCGGACGTCCGGCCACCCGATTTTCAACGGAGCGCAAGCTGTCAGACTTGTCGGTTGAAATAACCGAAGCGGCTAAACCGGCCTGGAACGCAATGGGTGGAGAATACAAAGCCTCAAAGCAGATTCAGGCATTGCTCAAGGAAGCCAAACAGGCATTTCTGGAGCAATCGAGTCAGCATTCCAAGAAAGCCGACTCTCAAGCGGGAGCTGCTGTATTGTTGGAACCATCGGGCTTGATCCGGCGGGCTGGTCGCTTTGCATGGTCCAGTCGCTGGTTTGAACCCGCCGATTTACGGGCAGCTTCTGCCGCTCTGGAGGCTGTGAGTCGGCAGCAAGCTACAATTCACAAACTACCCGCTTTTATACAAGCCTTTTTAAAATCACGTTTGGAGCCACCCAAAATTCAAGCGGCCGCCTATTATGGTCGGGATACTCAATTACCCCCTATTGCCAGTCTGGGTCGTATGGTTCGGCAGTATGGTTCTGTGGGTACGCTGTTGGTTACCGTGGAAAATGACGTGATACAGGTTCGCACCATTCGGGACGTAATGCCGGAAATGTATCGTTCCGGTTCATAGCAGGATTTGCTGATTAGAATTTCGGGGATTAAAGGAAGGCTCTTTGAGAGTCGGAAATATGAATTGGGGAATCATCCAACGTGAACTTGGTTAATATACCTGCAGGTAAAAAGAGCCGGCTGGAAAGGCCGGCTCTTTCAATAGGTGTTGCTCTAGGCTGCTGAATTAGGTAGTAGCAGCCGCTTGGCCCTTGAATTTAGCCACCAAGGTATCGGCGATGTTGTTCGGCATCGGTTCGTAGTGAGCGAACTCCATGCTGAAGGTGCCGCGACCTTGGGTTTTGCTGCGGATGTCGGTTGCGTAACCGAACATCTCGGCCAGAGGAACCATCGAGCGAATTTTCTGGATACCGGTTCCGGTGATGGGTTCCATCCCTTCCACACGGCCACGACGGCTGGACAAGTCGCCGATAACGTCGCCCATGAATTCTTCCGGTACTTCGATTTCCACTTTCATGACCGGCTCCAGCAACTGGGGTGCCGCTTTGGGAACACCAGCCTTGGCGGCCATAGAGCCGGCGATCTTAAACGCCATCTCGTTGGAGTCAACATCGTGGTAGCTACCGTCAAACAGGGTGGCTTTCACGTCGATTACTTCGTAACCCGCCATGATACCGCCTTGCAGGGCTTCTTCGATACCTTTGGCGGCAGGCGCAACGTACTCTTTCGGAACAACGCCGCCCACGATTTTGTTTTCGAAGATGAAGCCGGTGCCACGCTCTTGGGGTTCCAGGCGGATCCAAACGTGACCGTATTGACCACGACCACCGGACTGACGGACGTATTTGCCTTCCACTTCGACGGTCTTGGTAATGGTTTCGCGGTACGCAACCTGCGGCTTACCAACGTTGGCTTCCACTTTGAATTCGCGGAGCAGACGGTCCACGATGATTTCCAGGTGAAGCTCGCCCATACCCGCGATAACGGTCTGGCCGGTTTCCTGATCCACGCGAACGCGGAAGGTCGGATCCTCTTCAGCCAACTTGGACATGGAGTTGGACAGTTTTTCCTGGTCGGCCTTGGTTTTCGGTTCGATGGCAACTTCAATAACCGGATCCGGAATGTGAATGGATTCCAGAATAACCGGGGAGTTCTCAACGCACAGCGTGTCGCCAGTGGTGGTATCTTTCAAGCCAACCACCGCGAAGATGTCACCGGCGCGAACTTCATCGATTTCTTTCCGGTCATCGGCTTCCATTTGCAGCAGACGGCTGATACGTTCTTTTTTGCCTTTGGTGGCGTTCAGAACATAGCTGCCTGCTTGCAGCACACCGCTGTACACCCGGCAGAAGGTCAGACGGCCCACGTAAGGGTCGGTCATAATCTTGAATGCCAAGGCCGCGAATGGTTCGCTGTCATCGCTACGACGAATCGCTTCGGTTTCGTCCATGTTCTTGCCTTTGATGTCCGGAACGTCGATCGGAGCGGGCAGGTAATCCACAACGGCATCCAGCAGCAACTGTACGCCTTTGTTCTTGAAGGCGGTACCGCAGGTAACCGGAACGATTTTTACGTCGCAGACCGCTTTGCGCAGGGCTTGTTTCAGTTCGTCCAGAGAAATTTCTTCGCCGCCCAGGTATTTTTCCATCAAGGCGTCATCGGTTTCCACGATGGCGTCCAGCAGCGCTTCACGGGCAACAGCAGCCTGATCGACAAAATCAGCCGGGATGTCAGCCACTTCGATATCGGTGCCCAGGTCGTTTTTGTAGAGGTACGCTTTTTGCTCGATGAGGTCGATGATACCTTTCATCTGGTCTTCAGCGCCGATGGGCAGCTGAATTGGGTGAGCATTCGCGCCCAGACGGTTGCGGAGCTGATCCACCACACGCTCGAAGTTGGCGCCGGTACGGTCCATCTTGTTGACGAAGACCATCCGGGGAACCATGTAGCGGTTTGCCTGACGCCATACGGTTTCAGACTGGGACTGTACGCCACCGACCGCGCAGAACACGGCGACCACGCCATCCAGTACACGCAGGGAACGCTCTACTTCAATGGTGAAGTCTACGTGGCCGGGGGTGTCGATGATGTTGATCTGGTAATCTTTCCAGTAAGAGGTAATAGCAGCCGAGGTAATGGTGATACCACGCTCACGCTCTTGTTCCATCCAGTCGGTTACCGCAGTACCCTCGTGAACTTCGCCGATTTTGTGAATTTTGCCGGTATAGTACAGAATGCGTTCCGTGGTAGTGGTCTTACCAGCGTCAATGTGCGCGGCGATCCCGATATTTCGAATCTTGTTGAGTGGGGTCTTTCTGGCCACAGTTGTAAACCTCTTTTTTTCTTGTGAATCTTTACGAACGATAAGCTACAGACGATGAGCTGTGTAATAAGTGGTGAGGGATAGGCTTAAAGCCGAGTGACACCTGTCCGCAGACAAGTGTCACTCAGTATATCAAATTAGAAGCGGTAATGAGCGAAGGCCTTGTTGGCTTCTGCCATTTTGTGGGTATCTTCCCGTTTTTTAACGGTAGTACCGGTACCGCGATAGGTTTCCAGAAGCTCTGCAGCCAGTTTTTCAGAGAAGGAGCGACCTTTGCGTTTTCTGGAGTAGTCAATCAGCCAGCGGGAACCGATGGCAATGCCTTCGTCCTCACGTACTTCAATCGGCACCTGATAGGTGGAACCACCCACACGGCGAGCCTTTACGCGAACCAGCGGCTTGGCTTTACGCAGCGCCTTACGGAACACTTCAATGCCTTTGTCATCGGTTTTGCCTTCCAGCAGTTCGATGGCATCATAGAAAACGCGCTCAGCTACACTCTTTTTGCCACGGATCATCAAACGGTTGATAAATTTCGATACTTCTACATCGCTGTAGAGAGGATCGGGCATCGGAATGCGCTTTTTCGGTTTCGAGCGACGCGACATAAACTGAAAACTCCTTGCTTCTTACTTTCTGAATGCTTTAACGATCTACTTCTTGCCTTTAGCGGCGGGCTGGTTTTTCTTGGCGCCGTATTTGCTGCGGCTCTGCTTACGGTCTTTTACACCGGCAGCATCCAGGGTGCCACGGATCGTGTGGTAGCGAACGCCCGGCAAATCCTTAACCCGGCCGCCGCGAATCAGGATCACGGAGTGCTCTTGCAGGTTGTGGCCGATGCCCGGAATGTAGGTGGTTACTTCAAAACCGTTGGTCAAGCGAACACGAGCGACTTTCCGGAGGGCGGAGTTCGGCTTTTTAGGGGTGGTTGTGTAAACCCGGGTGCAAACGCCGCGTTTTTGCGGATTGGATGCCAAAGCCGGCGATTTAGTTTTGTACTGAACCTTTTTACGTTCCTTCCGGACGAGTTGAGCGATTGTTGGCAAGGGATAACCTCCTAAAACGGTTTTTCTTTTTAAATCTGCACTGGGAATTCACACATAACAATCGATTGAAAGAGTCTGCTCCTGATGAGTTCGGCGAGGGTTGACCGCTGTACACCACATGAGTCTGTTGCTTCAGGGTCTGTCGCTTCAGCAATCCTGTCTGTAGCCTGTTAAAAGAGGGGGAAAGGCAGGAAAAGTGAACATACACTTTCGTGGATGATTAATGTAGCCAAAGCAGAAATCAATGTCAACTTATCGCCGTGGGGGCAGCGTTGACGTTGTTCTGTTCTGGGTTGATGCAAGCGTACAACAAACATGCCGTTAAGTTAAAAGGATCTGAAACATGAGCGGTCAGGCTTTTTTGGCCAGCCCTTCGGGGATGAGGCGGTATCCCCCGCCGTAAATGGTTTCAATGTAGCTTTTGCCTTCGGAAACCTTCTCCAGTTTGGAGCGAAGGTGACGTACATGAACCCGGATGGTCTCCACATCATCATTTGGAGAGTAACCCCAGACGTCCTGTAGGAGTTTACCGAGGGAAATGGCCTGATGATGGTTTTGCACCAGGCAGTTCATGATTTCAAATTCAGTCGGGGTCAATTTCACAATCCGGTTATGGACCTTCACTTCCAGGTTTTCCGGAATGAGCGTGATATCGCCGATGGAAAGAATATCCTGAGTGGCCGCCGATTTAGGGAGCTGCCCTGAGCGGCGTAATAACGCCCGAACCCGGACCTGTAGCTCCGGCAGCTCGAATGGTTTGACCAGATAATCGTCGGCGCCCACGTCAAAGCCTTTGACTTTATCCTCCATCACGCCCAAAGCGGTCAGCATGAGGACGGGAATATGCTCTGTGGCCGGATTTTTGCGGATGCGCTGGCAAACGGTATACCCGTCCGCGTTGGGCATCATCACGTCCAGAATGACCAGATCCGGAATCTCCTGTTGAATCAGGGCGTAGCCTTCCACTCCGTCCGAAGCGGTCAGGACCTGGTGCCGCTGAAGCTCCAGGTTTATCTTGATGAGGGCCTGAATTGCCGGATCGTCATCGACTACGATTATTTTGGCCATGCGGTCGTCCTTTCTGTGCAAAATGCCGGTTATCGGTTGCGCTCGCCAAGTTTGACAGTGATTGTCAGCGGACTTCCGTTGCGGTTGATGCCCAGGCGAAGCAGATCTCCCGGTCGTTTGGACTCTATATGGTTCAGGAAGCGGTCTGCGGCTTCTGCCGGGTGCCCGTCATAAGAGGTGATAATATCGCCCCCCACCGGGATACGTCGATTGCCGATAATGAGGGAGCGGCCAGCGGGCTGGATGCCTGCTTGATCGGCGGGGCTGCCTTTCACGGTACGGGCTACCATCAGACCTTTCTGAGTGGGTAGATTCAATGCTTCCGCCAGGGTGGGAGTGATTTCCATTCCGATTTCAACGCCCAGGTAAGGGCGAACAATATGCCCGTAGGCAATCAGGTCTTCCGCAATGCGCCTTGCGGAGTTGACCGGGATGGCGAACCCGATGCCCGCATTCCCACCGGAGGGGCTAAAGATGGCCGTGTTAATGCCAATGAGCTGCCCGGCGCTGTTTAGCAGGGCGCCACCTGAATTACCGGGGTTAATGGCGGCGTCAGTCTGAATGATATTTTCCATCAGGCGACCGTTTTGGGCTTTCAAGGTTCGTCCCAGGCTGCTGATGACGCCGGTGGTCAGGGTACTGTTCAGGCCGAACGGGTTGCCGATGGCATACACCATCTGCCCGACCTGGAGCTGGGTGGAATCGCCCAAGGTGACGGTGGGCAATTTGGTAGCGCCGGGGTTGATTTTAATGAGCGCCACGTCTTTGCTGACATCCCCGCCGATGAGCTTGGCTTTATAGGTTTTGCCGTTCAGCAGCATGACTTCCAGTTGCTGGGCCTCGGCAACAACGTGCGCGTTGGTGAGGATATAGCCGTCCGGCGTGAGGATCACCCCGGAACCCATCCCTTCTTCCGGCACCACGTTGGCGAAAACGTCCATGGCATAAACGGTGCTGCTGATGTTGACCACCGCCGGGCTGGTTTTTTGGTAAATGCCGATGTTCATTTTTTCTTCCGCCGTCAGCAAGGGCTGTTGCGGCGCGGCAAACACGTTGGGCGGGCCCAGCGGTTTTTGCTCACCGCCGAAGGGCCATTGCAGAATGCAACTCATAAACAGGCTTAGCAGGCATACGCAAAAGGAAAATCCGATGAGCTTGCCGGTTTTGCGCAAGCCGGTCTGCCAAAACGCATCTTTCAGTTGATCTCTCATGAGGAGCCGCTCCGTCTTTCACCCGAACTGTCTTTATGCCTAAATGTGGTCATCATTTTACATCAACTGTTCCGTAAATTGGATTACATGGCGCAATGACGGGTGAATCGACGAAAGCAGGCTGGCTGAACCGGGTTTCGGAATATGCGGATCTGGTCAAATTTGAGCATACGATTTTTGCGCTGCCGTTTGCCTTGTCTGCCATGTTGCTGGCATCGCCGCCGCACCAATGGCCTTCTCTCGTAACTTTGTTGTGGATTGTGTTGGCGATGGTTGGCGGACGCACGTATGCCATGGGCCTGAACCGCCTGATTGACGCCCAGATTGACGGGCAAAACCCGCGTACTCAAATGCGATCCATCCCGGCAGGCCGGGTCAGCCACCGCGAAGCCTGGATGCTGATTCTGCTGTCGGCGGGCTTGTTGATTGTTGCGACCTGTCAATTGCCGCTGATTTGCATACAGCTACTGCCGGTGGCATTCCTGGTTCTGACCATCTATTCCTATATGAAGCTTTTTTCTCCGCTAGCCCATCTGGTGCTGGGAGTGGCGCTCGGTTCGTCCGCCGTGGGCGGTTGGCTTGCTGTAACGGGTGAGTTAAGCTGGTTGCCGGTGATTTTTGGTTGGGCCGTCGTATTTTGGGTGGCCGGATTCGATATTATCTATGCCTGCCAGGATTACGGCTTCGATCGGTCGGCGGGGCTCAAGAGTATTCCCGTGGCATTGGGGCTGCCTCAAGCGCTCATGGTCAGCCGGGTGTTTCATGGGCTTACCATTGGGTTATTGGTGCTGTTCGCGCTGCTGTATCCGTCCACCAGCATATTCTTCTGGGTCGCGGTTGGCCTGACCGGCGGCATGTTAGTCTATGAACACTGGCTGATCCGGGGAGATGGCCGGGAGCCAATCTGCCTGGAAAAGGTGAATGAGGCGTTCTTTAATATCAACGGCAAAATCAGCCTGGGGGTATTCCTGCTGGTGCTGCTGCAAAAAGTACTGGTCGCGTAAGCGCTTCCATCGCGCTGGAGGCTATGGCGCGTTCCGGACAGAAAACGGTACAATAAAACGATGGCAATACCCAAACAAGAGCGAATGAGGATGTTTCCCTTTACCCGCAAGGCCATTGTGGCGGTGGGTCGGGAAGGGTTGGCTTTTCTGGATACGCTGGGCAGCGCTGTCCAGTATAGCGGAGAGATCGTCCGGTTTATCCTTGCCGGACAGTTTAACTTTCGGCATTTTTTGCAGCAACTGGCCTTCGTGGGCATCGATACGCTGGGTATTTCCCTCATTATGACCACATTTTCGGGCATGGTCATTGCGCTTCAAATTGCGAAAGAAATGGTAAAGCAAGGCGCGGGTGATTATGTGGGTGCTCTGGTATCGATGGCCCTGATTCGGGAACTGGCGCCTATCATGACCGCGTTTGCAGTGATTGCGATGGCGGGCTCCGCTTACGCGGCAGAGCTCAGTACCATGCAGATTACCAGCCAGGTCAGCGCGTTACGGGTATTGCACGTCAGTCCTATACGCTACCTGTTAATGCCCCGCGTATTGGCGGGGATTGTCGCCCTGCCGCTTATGAACATCATCACCGCCATTGCGGGGATTTTGGGTGGTCTGGTGGTCAGCCACCTGCTGGCGGATATCAGTGTTAACCACTACTTGGATTCCGTGTGGCAGCAAACCCAGCCGAAGGACGTATGGGCCATGCTGTTTAAATCCGCCGTGTTTGGCTTTATTGTATTCATTATGTCCACTACCATCGGCATTAATGCCAGCGGTGGCTCTCGCGAGGTGGGATTGGCCACCACCAGAGCCGTTGTATGGTCCTTCGTGCTGATGGCTATTATGGATTACGTGTTAACCTACATGATTTACGGGGCCCACTCCTGATGGCAGATTCACAGCCATTGCAGCCAACCAAAGAGCGGAATCAGGAAGTCCTGATTCAGGTGCAGGATGTTAGCAAGTCCTTTGGCGATAACCAGGTGCTGAAGACCATCAGCTTTGAAGTGAGAGCGCACGAGACGTTGGGCATTATCGGGATCAGCGGTTGCGGAAAAAGCACGTTGCTGCGTATTATCAGCAATTTGGAAACCGCGGATACCGGCGAAGTGAATCTGTCGGACCCCAATTACAGTTTGGTGTTCCAGTATTCAGCCCTGTTCGATTCGCTGACAGTGCTGGAAAACGTGGCGTTCTCTTTACTGGAGGAGCCGGATGCTGAGTATGCCAAGGCCCTTCAGCGGAGCCAGCACAAGTTTCGCAAGTACAGCATGAAGGAAATCAAGGCCATTGTTTCCGAGAAGCTGCGCATGGTGGGCCTGGAAGGCATTGAGGATCAGTATCCCAACGAACTGTCCGGCGGGATGAAGAAACGGGTCAGCTTTGCGCGGGCCATTGTCAGCAATCCGCGTATTATTCTGTACGATGAGCCGACCGCCGGGTTGGATCCGATTGCCTCCACGCTGATTGAGGACTATATTATGAAGCTGCGCGATGAATTGAACGCGGCCAGCGTGGTGGTGACCCACCAGTTTTCCACCATCAACCGGACGGATCGGATTATTTTGCTGCATGAGGGCGAAATTAAATGGAGCGGTACCCCGCATGAACTGTACAATTCAGACGATCCCTTTGCCCGGCAGTTTGCGCATGCCAGCCTGGAAGGTCCCATGACGATGGAGCAAGGCTAGGTGATGGGGTTTGCGGGTCTGGTTTATCAGCGCTTGGGCTTCCGAGGTATAATGGCGGTGTTATTTAACTTGGTGGATGGGCTAAACCACACATGAGTACAGTCAGCAAGCAAAGAACGGCCACGGTAAAGGTTGGCGTGTTGACGCTGGTCAGCATCGGCTTGCTGGTGTTTGCCCTGATTTGGTTGAGGGGACGCAGTTTTGGCAAGGGTAACGAATATGAGGTGCTGTTCAAGGATGTGAATGGCATGCGGGAAGGCGCCGCCGTCCAGATGATGGGTATTCGGGTGGGATTTGTGGACACCATTACCCCCATCATCAAAAAGGGCCGGTACTATGTGCAGGTGCGGTTTACGGTTAATGAGCAGGATCTGCATGTCACCGTTCCGAAAGGTTCCCGGTTGTCCATTGAGCAATCCGGCTTGATTGGCGAGCAATTCCTGGAAGTAACCCCTCCCCAGTTGAAGGAAGTGACGCTGACCACTTTCAAGGAGCCTGCCAAGGCGATCACGGCCGGAATTCCGGTCAAGTTCCTGTATGAACAGGGCTATTTGAAGGTCGGGGAAGTTGAAAAGGTGGATGCTTATAAAGATGGAAACCTGATCCGTCATCGCATCTTCTACCGAATTACCCGACCTGGGGCGGAAATGCCGGAAGATCCGCTGTTTGAATTGACGCTGGATAAGGTCGGGCAATATTACTTGCGGATTCTGCCGCGTCAGCCGTTGCTGGCCCAGGCGCCCGATCCGAACCTGATTTTTACCGTGGAAAATCCCATGCGCCTGAAACGGTTCCTGGAGATTCAGACGGAATCGGCCTTGGCCTTGAAACTGACCAACGATAAGCTGAATGAATTGTTGTCCGAAGAGACCATTGACAGCTTGCATGGCACCATTAAAAACACGGAAGTGTTGACTGCCAAGGCGAACGATGTGATGGAGAGCGCGAATCTGCTGTTCCAGACTACGCGGCAGGACTTGAACCGTCTGGTATCGGTCAGCGAGGAGTTGATGGAGAATGTCTCCAGCGTTAGCCACAATATCAACGCTATCATTGGCGATCCGAAGCTGAAGAAGGAAATGAACGATACCATTGCCTCCTTGCGGGAATCTTCTACGGCCATGCGGGATTTGCTAAATGATCCGGCCTTGAAGGAAACGATTTACCTGACCCGTGATACGTCCAAAAATGCCAATGAGCTGATGACCACGCTTCGCCAGACCGCCCAGGATCGGGATTTGCAAAACCGGATGCAGCATATTCTGTTGGAGACGGATACGTCCCTGAATAAGTTGAACGAAGTGCTGACCAACGTGGACAAGCTGACCGACGATAAAGACCAGACCATGCAAGGCATTTTGGAAGATACGCGTGAAACCGCCAAAAACATGCGGGAAATTTCCAACAAGTTTAAAGGCCGCTTCACCCTCTTCAAGCTGTTATTCTAGCTTCAAGCTACGGTTCTAGGATTGCATATTTCGCTGCCTGATTCTGCTTAAATACTTACCTGGCCTTACGGGTGATTGGCGTACATAAATAGTAAATAGCTTGAATGCAAAAAACCCCTTGCTGGATAACAAGGGGTTTTTAGAAAATCTGGAAAGAGAATTAGCTCTTACGTTTGCGAGCTGCTTCAGCCTTTCTTTTCTTTTTAACGCTGGGTTTCACGTAGTGCTCGCGACGCTTGATCTCGGACAAAATGCCTGCCTTTTGGATCTTTTTCTTGAATCGCTTCAGTGCACTTTCGATACTTTCACCAGGTTGGACCTGGACTTCCGCCAATTTTAACACCTCCCTTTCAGCGTGGGATTGTTAGGACACGCTACGAAACTAACACACATCAAATCACATTACAATGCGCAGAGTTCCAGCTTAGCCCGGCGGCCACTTCAAAGGACGTCCGCCCAGAATGTGAGCATGCATATGGAAAACGCTTTGTCCGGCCTCAGCGCCATTGTTCAGCACCACCCGGTAATCGGACAGTCCCAATTGCTTGGCGGTATCGCGCACCCCACCCAGCAAATCGCCGAAAATAGCGTTATCGGTCGTATCGGCCACGCCAGGGGTGTGCTGTTTATGGATGACCAGCACATGCACCGGCGCTTGCGGGGCAATATCGTGGAACGCTAGGATTTTATCCGTCTCAGCGGCTTTATTGCCCGGAATCTCTCCGGCAATGATTTTGCAAAATAAGCAATCGGCAGGCATGGCAATGTCCTCTCGACAGAATGCGAATGCCTTATTCAAGCTGGAACATAGCGTAGCGTAAAGCGGATTTTCTCCTGCAAGGCTATGTGGGAAATCAGGCCCAAGCCGTGAAAGCCGGAATGGGGGGCATGCCGGCAGGGCCATTGGGCAAGAAAGCCGGTTTCGGATAAAAGGGAGCGGCCTGGTTGGCCTGTGCCGCACAACTGGCAGGCCTCGTAGCCTGGGAAACGCGTTGGAGGACACGCAAGGCAATTGGTGTGACCGGCGTGTTGGTTGGAATCTCATGACCGGGACTGGAGGGCGGTAAATCTCCGTATTTCGTGTAGATACGGTTGACCAGACCGGTTTTGGCCGGATCTGGGTCAAAAAACAGTTTGCTGTATAAGGCTACGCCATCGGAAATCAGGCGTGAACTGGAACTGCTTCGGGCATAATCCGGATCAGTGGCTTCATGATACCGGTGGGCCAGCGTATTCAAAGCCAGGCAGTTGGATTCCTCTTGAATGGAGGATTGATCATCCCCTATATCGGCCGGATTGTTGCTTAATAATGAAACATTGACCTGTTTTCCACTAACGGGGTCCCGCACCACTTTGGATGCATGGCCGGCCTCGTGGTAAATCGCTTCCGAAATAGCGTAGAGTGTGGCCTTGGACATATCGCCCCGGTATTTCTGGTTAATCATAATCAGGTTCTGGTCCGAGACCCATTGGGCATGGGCCGGGCTATCGCCCATATCGCCAAATTCCACCCGAATATTTTTAGAGCGGATGACCTGCAGCGCTTCCTGTCCGTTGTGGTAAACCGGCTCAACCCCAAGGCGGCGGACATAGGCTTCGTCCCCCGGTAAATTCTGAATGCGCCCCAGCAGGAATAAGGCCATGCCGATAATCATTTGATCTTGCGGGGTTTGTTGGACCTGCCCGGCCTCGGAATAGGCGCTCAAGCGGTTCGGTTCAGCGGGCCGTGCGGGAGGCAAGCCCGGAGACGCCGCTAACGTGCGCTGGGAAACGCCCGGTCTCTGGTTGGGGTAGAACGGAGTGAATGGAGAGAGTGAGGCCATGCCGCGTATGAATGTCCGGTTTGCTACGTGCTATTGAAAAACCGGGGAAATAATTTTTTTGCCACTGTTTTTGCTACTATAAAGTCGCCTCGTATCCCCAGAAAGCAGGAGTCCCCTCTATGTCGACCGCCGTCCATCCCGCCGTGACCGTTTGCAATCATCCGCTGGTGCAACATAACCTCAGTATCCTGCGGGATAAAAACACCTCTACCGAGCAATTCCGGGCTACCATGAGCCGTCTGGGCAAATTCCTGCTGATGGACGCAACCGCCGACTTGCCAACCACCCGTACCATTGTGGAAACTCCCATTACCAAGGCCGAGTGCAAGGTGTTGTCTCCGGACGTGCCGATCCTGATTGCCCCCATTCTGCGGGCCGGGTTGATTCTCTCGGAGTTGGCCATCGATATTATCCCAACCGCCAGCGTGTATCACATTGGTTTGTACCGGGATGAAGAAACTTTCAAACCCGTGACTTACTACAACAAGCTGCCTTCCACCATCGATTACAGCGTAGCCCGAGTGTTCGTGCTGGATCCGATGCTGGCAACCGGTGGTTCCGCCGTGGCTGCGTTGGACATCATTAAAAAATTGGGCACCAATGTCTCCAATATTTGCTTTGTCAGCATTATTGCCGCACCGGAAGGCATTGCGCACCTCACCGAGCAGCATCCCGGCGTTCGCATTCACACCGGCTCCGTTGATGAGCGCCTGAACGACAAAGCCTACATCGTTCCCGGTCTGGGCGATGCGGGTGATCGCACGTTCGGCACGATGTAGCCTTTCGCATAGCCGCACCACACAATCTATCTTCCCGCCCCGGCGTTTGAGGTGGCTTTCCCTGGAATCTCTCCCATTTGGGTGAGTCCTTTTGCGTGGATTCCCGTTACACTAGAAGGAGTGGTTTCGGGAATTATTCCCCAAAGGTTGAGGGCTTGTTGCCTGATGTTCGACATGAATTATTACGGTACCGAGGGTAGCATCCCTGTGGAAGGGGTGGAGTCGCAGCCTGACCTGTGCCATAAGTGCGGCAAATGCTGCCGTTCGGCCACTACCTACCATTCCCATAAAAAACTGCTGCAAATGGCGGAAGAGGGCGTGAAGGACGCGATTGACTTCCTGTCCGTCTTCAAGCCGTATCGATCCATCGAAGACGCGCGCCTGGTGGAGCCGGAGCAGGTGGAACACGTGCTGAGCGTGGTCGCGGATAGGGACGATATGAACGTAGAGGACATAACGTTTTACTACTGCGAGCATGTCAGCCCGGAAGGATTATGCACAATTTACGAGCGTCGGCCCCGGTGTTGCCGGGAAGCTCCGGGTCATGGCTGGTCTGCCATGCCGCCGGGTTGTGGATTTGAAGGCTGGCAATTTGAGCAGCGCGAAAAGCAGAAGCGCATGATCCGCGACTTGAAAACCAGCGCTTACATTATGGAGCAGATGTCCCCGGACGGGGTGCATCACCCGGTGCGGCCGGATACGACCCTGGACGACTTGCGGCAGATGATTCTGGAAAAAATCAAGCCGTGGAAGGCGTTTGGTTCCCATTACTGGTAAGCGGATGACAGAAACGATGAGTGACGCCGAGCAAAATAATCCGCAGGAATTGCCGTCTCCGTTGGGGTTGGCGCGGGAAGTGGAGCAATTGATGAAATTGCCGCAGCATCTGTGCAAGCAGCGAGGCACTTGCTGCCGGATTGCTACTTTTAAAGGTTCACTCAGTTTTGATGAAATCAAGGCGCTGGCCGCTGACCCGAACGCACCGGGACATGAGTCCGCCCGCGATTTTGCCTCCGTGTTTTTGCCATACGACAGTCAGGCGGAGGTGCGGGAAGTCGCCTCGGAATTCGTGGATCGGGTGCGGGCGGTGGCGGAGCGCAAGGGACAGGACCCGGATACGATTTCATTCTTTAAATGCAAATACGTGCTGGAAGACGGGCGTTGCGGCGTTCATGAGGATCGGCCGCTGGGGTGCCGGGCTTATCCGTTTCCGCATCGAAGCACGATTTACCATCCAGGCTGCGGGTTTGAGCAACAAGGCGTTAAGAATTGGGAACGCATTGAGGAAATTATGCGGACGTTGGGGATGGATCCTTCGCAGTATTAATGCGGAGTATTCATTCGTTCGGATTGCGCTTATAAAGGTCTGCTTCAGGGCGATACGAATGATTGGCTTGGTAAGTCTGGAGTCCGTAGCACATAGGGGAAGAAACGCAAAAACGCACATCGTTCGATGCGCTGGTCCGGTTGAATGCTCTACGGCAGGGCTAACTCATTCGTTGATTGGAATGATTAACCCATGCCGTTGAGCTTGAAGGTGCTTTCTATGTTTTTGGAGATTACTTTTGCGACGGAATCGATTTCGGTTTGTACTGCCTGGTGTTGCGTGTCAATTCGTCGGCTTTGTTGCTCTAGCTGCTTGTCGCGTTCCTGAATGGAGGAGACCGCAGATTCCAGCTTTTTGTTCTCTTTGCTGTCCGGGTCTAAATTGGACGAGCGGTTGAACAATGCGGAAACCATGTTGGAAACCTGCATCCTGGCCTGCTGCACCATTTGCAGCTGAAGTTCCAAGTCCTGTTTTCGGGCGGTTAACAGCAATAACCGCGCTTGGCTTGCTCCAAGTCCCATGTAGTTATTCCCCCTAATGTGTATCCCTAGTGTGTTGCCTAATCCCTATTGATATCCCAACGTATAAGTACCCGTACTTGCATGAAAACAAATGAGTGGGATTTTGTGTCAGTCTAATTTCAAATTTGCATATAAATCTGCAAGAAATGAGTGCCCTTTATGAAGGGACTCATCACAATGGATGGATGATGAGATAAATTCTGAAGGCGGATTACGGCCTGTTTTGCAGCTGACTGTTGGCCGCTTCCAGTTCGCGAATACGGTGGACGGCATGTTGCAATTGGTGTTGCAAGCGGGCCACAACCTCGTTTGAAGGGGGGGCGGCAGCGCCTGTTGGCGCCGTATGAGCCCATTGGAAAGGCTTTCTGCTTTCTTCCTTTAAGAACAGAATCGCTTCGCTGTCCTCTTTTTTAATGTAGCCCAGATTGATTAGCACGTTGGCAATGCCGGTGCGCTCGCCCATGGCTTCCTCAATGGCCCGTTGGGTGCGCAGGGCCTGATCCAGTTGCTCAATGGTCAAACGGTTAATCTTTACCAGGTATTCCCCCAGGCGGGTGCGACCTGCCAGATAATCTATGGTGCCGGTAATAATCATCGACTTCGGCGGAGCCACTAATTCATGCTCTATGGCTTGCAGCAACAGAATGGCGCATTGCTCCAGGCTCCAGTTGTTGAGAATGGTGATGGTAACCACATTCTTTTTGAAGCGGGTCATATGCAGCATCCGTAAAACGGACTGTTCAAAGCGGCCGGTGGGGTGTTCCAGTTCCGATAAGCCTTGGCGGGTAATTTCCGGCACCCATAGCTGAAGGGTGTGTTCCGGTCCGAATGCTTCCAAAGTCTGCTTGGAAAGGGTGGCCTCCAGCTCCTGACGCAATTGGGCATAGATAACTTGCTTGACCCACAACGGCAGGGAGCCAAGTTGTTGCATTAACGTATCAAAGACCGTTGGGGGGAGATTGCCCATTCAGCATTCCAGTTCAGTCACTGTTGACGGGGTGTTTTAGGATAGCAGGCGGGAAAGGGCTATGGGCCTATTTTCCAATCGCCATAGACTAATCAGAGACTATTATCGCAGAATTCTATCCGGAGCGCCTACATTAGGAGTTGTATAATTGGAACATTCCGCCGACTCCCTAGTCATGAGTTTCTAGTTTGAGCTTATTACAGTCGCAGCGATTGATATCTTTTTAATAAGGAGAACCCCAGTGAAAGCTTCCTGTCAGATTGCGCTCTCGGTCGTCTTGAGCCTGCTTATTCCAGGCGCCGCCTTGGCCGCCGCCGGTACGGGAACACAACCTTCCCCTTCCTCTCCTGTATATATCAGCCAAAGTCTGCCCCCTCTGCAAGGATCCGGGTATTCCCAGCAATCATCGTATCCTTCTTATGGAAATAATTACCAATACAACCAAACCCCGCAGTACGGCCAGACTCAGGCGCAATACGGTCAACCGTCCACATCGTCTTATCAGCAGCAAACACCCTTACAGGGATATGTGGTAACAGCCCCTCCGGGCACCACCGTTTCGGCTACGTTTAATACCCCGGTCTCCAGCGAATACGCTCGCGTGGGCGATCGTTATACGGCGACCCTGGGTTCGGCCATTGCTTCCGGCACCAATGTCATGCTTCCAGCAGGCAGCCAGATGGAAGGGCAAGTGGTTATGGTAAAGCAAGCCGGCAGAACCGGCCGTAACGGCGAACTGGATATCCGGTTTACCACGGCGGTATTGCCCAACGGGCAGCGCATTCCCATTTCCGCCAGAATCCAGACGGAAGACGGCACCGGCATTATCAAAGGCGGCACTACCGGCGGACGGGTTGGACGGGCCGCAGTCACTACAGGTGCAGGCGCTGGCTTGGGAGCCGCCCTGGGTACGGCGATGGGGCCGCTATCTGGTGGGAGCGTAGGTCGTGGCGCTATTTACGGCACCGTATTAGGTGCGGGTATGGGTGCCTTGGGCTCTGCCTGGCAAAAAGGCAAGCCTGCCGTTATTGAAACCGGTCAGCCGGTGAATGTGGTGCTGGATCAACCGCTAACCACCTCGCCCAATCCCATGCCAAGCACCGTGGCGCCTTCTACGTATAACCAATATAATCAGCTGCCGGATTCCAATTACCAGTATTATCCACAGGGCGGATCGGCTCCACAGAATCCTCAGCCCACGTATCCCAACTATTACGGCGGATCTCAGTAACCGACGACATGCAGGGGGCAATTACAGCCGACCTGCTGTTTCTCATGATCTAGTTATTCTTATTATCAGAAGTCCGCCGAAATTCAGAGGCTGAATTGATGCCTACATCCGGAAAACCCGTTTTCAACCCGTTTACCGCCGCGCAGACGGCGCAGGAAAACGCGGCCCGTTCGGCTGATTTGGCAGGCAAACCCTCCCGGCCGACTATTCGGAAGCCCAGGGGCATTAGCGGATTGGCGATGGACGATCGCTTTGAAACGCTGCCCATGCGAAAGGCCACGCTTTTTTCCGTATTGGCGCACTTGCTGAGCCCGGTGATGCTAACGGCGCTGACCCTGCTGATCGTGCTGATTCTGTCCTGGATTCTGCATTTTAACTTTTGGGACTGGTTCAAACCGAAGCCTGCCAAGCCGGATATGGTGTTTACCCTGGTGAATGACACCCATGCCACTCGGCCTGATAAGCCCCTCTTCCGCGGGAATTTCAACCAGCGGGCAGGCGGCAAGCGGGATCCCAAGCAGGCTGTAAAAGCTGCGGAAGAGCCGCCGAAATCCAGTCCGGCCAAGCAGGCGGAAGAAGCGGTAAAGCCCGTAAAGCCGGTGAAGGCGGAACAGCCCAAACCAGCGGAAACCCCAACCCCGCCGAAGCCCCAGGAAATGAAAAAGCCGCAGGCCGAGAAACCGGTTCCTCAATCGCAAGCCAAACCCGCTATCGCCAAGCCTGCCAAGCCGGATGCGTCTCAATCCAAACAGGCTGAACCTGCTAAAAACGCGACTTCGGCCAGCAGCGCCAAAGCCGCTACCCAAATCGCTTCAATGGGTCGGCCTTCCTCCGGGGCCAGCTCGGCGACGTCCACCGATGCCAACGCCCAAGGCGGCCCGGCTGAACTGTCCGGCGTGGATGTGGCGGAAGATGTGGATTTTGGCCCCTACATGGCGGAAGTGACCCGGCGCATTAAACGGAATTGGCAGCCTTTGCGCTCCGAGCGCAGTAAAAAAGTGGTCGTGGAATTCTACATTGCCCGTGATGGACGGTTGGTGAATGACCAGGGAGAAACCGTGGAACTGGCCGCTAACATTGCGGATTCGGTGAAAGTTCTGAAGTCTTCGGGCGATCGGGATACGGATTTGGCCGCCATCGAGGCGATCCGTTTATCGGCTCCGTTTAAACCTCTTCCGCCGCAGGAAAAAGCGGACGTGGTTCCGATAAACTTCACGTTTGATTATAATGTTCTTAATCCGACAAGCTCGAATCGGGCTTCGAAAAGGTAAAGAGGAGACACTCAATGGATTTCCGGTTGTTATGGTTCGCAATTCAAAACGATTGGCTGGTCTTGCTCCCTATCGTGATCTGCTCGGTTCTGACCGTGGCGGTGGCGATTGAGCGTAAATTCTTTTACGACAAGAACAAGCGCGATGTGGTGCAGTTTATTCATCGCCTGCAACGGGAACTGCAGCGTGGCAGCCTGGAAAATTCCCAAATGCTGAGCGGCCAGTTGGGCGGCATCATCGGCGAAGTGTCCGAAGAGGGCATTCGCGTACTGGCTGAGCAGCCGGAGAGCTTTGAGCGCTCCTACGACATTACCGCCGCGTTGGCCAGCCGCAAGCTGGAAAAAAACCTGCCGATTCTGGGCACCATTGCCACCATCGCTCCCTACCTCGGTTTGTTCGGTACGGTTGTCCGGATTCTGCTGACCTTTGGCGACTTGTCCAAAGCGGGCGGTCAAACCGGCGCTCCGGAAATCATGTTCGGTATCGGTTCCGCGTTGATTGCTACCGCCTTCGGTTTGGGTGTTGCTATTGCCGCTGTTGCCCTGAACAACTACTTCCAGAGCATCGTGAACCGTTACGAAGACGATTTCCAATTGCTGAAGCTGTTATTCCTGAGTTTTGCCGATGAGCGCGCTCTGAACCCGGCGGGTGTCACCGAGCGTCATCAGGCGCAGCCAGGATACTAGTAACGTATTAAACAAGGAACCGAACCATGCAAACCGCGGGTCGCCATGGAAAACAGGTCTTTAACGAGATCAACATCACGCCGCTGACCGATATCTTTCTGGTGCTGCTGATCATCATGATGGTGGTAGCGCCGATGATGCAGCAGGTTCGACAAGACATCAAACCTCCGCATGTTGAAAGTGGCGGGCCGGTTGAGCAGAACAAGTTGACCGTGGAGCTGGCCCAGGACGGAGCCATATATGTGCAAGGCAAACCGACCACAGCCGATCAGTTGACGGCCTCTTTAAAAGAGCAGGAAGCGGCCTTGCTGGCCAAGACCGGCGGCAATAAATCCGCTCAGGCCACGGAAGGCAAAGCGACCGCTGCGGAGCCGGAAGAGAAGAATCTGATCATTCGGGCGGATAAGGCCACCAAAAGCGGCGAGGTGCTGAAAATCTTTGAAGCGGCCCGTGATGCCGGTTTTACCAAAGTAACCGTGGCAGGCGAGCCATTGACTGATGAGCGGCAAAGCGAGTTACAGCAAGGTGCCGCTGGCCCCATGTCAACGCCGGGAGGGACTCCATAATGCGCACAGGTGGCCGTAAACAGGTCTTTAACGAGATCAACATCACGCCGCTGACCGACATCTTTCTGGTGCTGCTGATCATCATGATGGTAGTGGCGCCGATGCTGGACACCAAGGGGTTAAAGGTGTCCGTTCCTTCCGTGGGGCCGTCATCGGAGGTGAAGGAAGATCCGAAAACCATTGAATTGAGTATTGATGCCAGTGGCGTGTATTCGATCGACGGTTCTCAGGTTACGCCCTTTGCGTTGCCGATGAAGTTACGCGAATTGAAATCGGCCAAGCCGGACGGATTGGTGATTAAAACCAATCCGGATGCCACCCATGAGTCGCTGACCGCCGCCATGGATGCCGCCCAGTCCGCCGGTATCTCCAAGATAGCCGTGACCGCCTCGGAGCAGAAAGGCGACTAACGGCTGACCTAGGCCAATTGGGCAGTAGCTCACATATCGTGTTTGGCATATAACCAGAATCAGTATAGTTCACAGGGGTGCCCCACCATGAAAATCGTTTTCTGTTCAGCGGAAGTCG
>JAJQJM010000052.1 GCA_021323475.1 Vampirovibrio sp. | reverse complement strand
CCGGGGCTCCGGTACGCCAACTGATTAATTTCGTCCAGCTTTTCCACGAATCCCGCCATAATTGGGTCTGTCAGCGGGGCATTCGCAGGACCAACATTCAAATGACATAAATGATACTTGGCTGTTTGCATATGAGCTGCCATGCCTTCCTTACAATATTGGGATACTGCCTGTCTCTAGTAATTGATTCCAACTTGCACCCATGTACACATACATTTTTCAAACCCGAATGCATGAGTTTGTTGGAACCTTTATACCGCGTTTTTGGTCATTTTAAACAACCCACTTAAAGTTTCGTAAAAGAAAAGTGAGAGGATTATGATGACATTTTTATAGTCACTTTCCAAGTATTGCATCAACACTTCCCATATTACAGTTTAAAACTGTATAATTATCCAAGATGAACTTAAAATATAAATTATCATTTACTAGCTATGTACTACCCACCTGGGCAATTGACTCAGCAGTAGTAACAGATTTGAATTGAAATAGTTTATTTTTTTGAAATTGGGGAAATATCTTTAAAACGAGCAATCATTCGTGTCTTTAAACACTAATAACGCAAGAGCTAAAAATTAAAGTAACCGCTTTCTAAATTCAATCCGATTTTGAACAAATCGTTTATGGCCGCATAGTAGGAAAATTGCTCTTGTTATTGCTGAGATTCCATAATTGCGAACGGGTTTTACATGTCTAATCATCCACAACAGACCCAACTTATCCCAATGGCTGAAGCATCTCCAGCCGGCCAGACCAGTGAAATGCAGGTAAAATCACCCAATCCCATTTCCGAAGTGGTGGTCGGCATTATCGCAGAGCGGGCTTTAGGCATAAAGCGCCCTTGGGCATTCGGCACCTCAGAGGATTTCGAAAAATTAGGCCACGAAGCCTTATTACCGGCCTTGGCCAAAACGACAGTCAGGGACACACCATTCCTGGTGACAATTGGCAGCCCTCAATGCAAGCAGCCTTATCAAGCTTCGCTCTTAAACTGTTCCGCCCTCAGTTTCGGGCCGATGGGGAAGAATTTTATCCTGGCGTTGAATCAGGCCGCCCATCTCGGGGGGTTTTACCAGAATACGGGCGAAGCCGGATTAAGCCCCTTTCACTTCGGTGTGGATGTTGATATTGAGGCACCGGACTTTAACGCAGAAGCGTTCTTTGCCGGAGTCAAACAAAACGCCTTTGCAGAGGCATTGGAGGCAGGAGACTTGGTGTGGCAAATCGGGAACGGCTATTTCGGTTGCCGTACCCCGGATGGGTATTTTGATCCGCTGCAATTTGCTGAAAAAGCAACTCTCAACAATGTCAAAATGATTGAGATCAAATTATCGCAAGGCGTAGAGCCCTGCAAAACCATGCCGGTGCCACGCGTCACAACCGGTATGGCCAAGCTGATGGGCTTACCCTCAACCGATCAGGCCAGGCTCCAAAACGAGCATTCCGCCTTCAGCTCCCCGGTTGGCCTGCTCCGCTTTGTGCAGCAACTGCGCGAGCTATCCGGGGGCAAACCGGTGGGCATTAAAACCGGCATTAGTCACCGATATTATTTTCTGGCCATCTGCAAGGCCATGCTCCAGACGGGCATCGTACCGGACTTTATCACGGTAGATGGCATGGAGGCAGGCACGGCAGCCGCATCCATCGGCACAACCGGCTTTACGGGAACCTCTCTGAACGAGTCCATTCTGTTTGTCCATAATGCCCTGGTCGGCATTCAAATGCGTAAGCATATCAAGATTATCGCTTCCGGGCGCGTGTTTACCGAACAGGACATTATTACCAAACTCGCCCGGGGCGCAGATTTATGCTTAACCGCCAGAGGTATGCTGCTGGCTGTTGGCTGCGACCAGCAGCGCGAATGCTACAAAGGGCTTTGCACCAAAGGAATTGCAACTCAGGATCCCAGCCTGCTCAAGCGTTTCAATATTCGAGAGAATGCGATTCGACTGTATCACTATCATAAACTGACCATTGAGGAGCTGATGGAGTTGTTTTCCATTGCCGGCGTTAACCACCCGGACCAGATTGCCCCTCATATGATTCAGAAGCGGATCAGTACGGTTGAAGTGAAGCCCCTGAATGAGATTTACGATTTTATCAAACCCGGCTCGCTACTAACCATCTGGCCCTGGCGCATCCCGAAAGCCTTCCGACAAGCGTGGCGCTTTGCCAAGCCGGATGAACCGTTCAGCGCATCCCTGGAGCGTCAGCTTAACAAGGCCACGCGATCAATATGGAAACAATCGGGGAGCCATCCACGTTAAAGGCGATATAGCCCTTATTCCGGGTGACGGTGACCAAGGGGAAAGCGGGGCCCGACACATCGGCATCCGCAGGCATCTCCGGCTTAAAGTCGGCCTTTATTAACCGCTTTGCCCACATTTCGCCGGTTTCAAACTGCTCAATCCGAACGGGCTCCAGAGACAACACATCCTGAATTTCCCTGCTGAAAAAAACCTTCTTCAGCAGGTTCTTATCGTCCTGCGGCGCTTCAATCTGATCGATGGCTCGAAAGGTTAATCCGTAATGCAGCCAGGCGTTTTGAAAGCGCGTAGCCAGCTCCCCGTCAAGAAAATCGGCATAGGGCTCAATCATTGCAAACACAGCAGGATTCAATCCGCGAAGCCTTTCAAACAATCCAGCTCGTACATCAGGCGGGTATATATGATGCAGGGCAAAGGAGGCATTTACGATGAGCGTTCCCGGCCGTTCGGCAATCCGAGCTCTCAAGGTGTCCCAATCGTCATCCGTAAAGGACTCCAAAGTTCCCTGAATCGGAATAAACCGCAAGGAGCAGGGGTATTTACCCATCAACGTCTGCATGGTGGATTCCGCGCTCGCCAGGCTCTCACCGGAGGGTTCAATACCGATGATAGTCAATGTTTCAGGAAGCTCACCCGATTGCGCCAGCATGTCAATCAGCCTAACCATTTGCTGACCGGTGCCAATGCCGATATCCAGCACCGTTGCGGCGGATTGTTGCCCAATTACATCCCTATAGGACGAATTCACGATATTTTGCGCATACCGCACCAGGGGAAATTTATCGGCCATAAAATTAAACATTTTAATTTGCTGCCCCTGGTCAGGCAGCAGGTACAGATTGCCGATATCAGCCGTACGTTCACCCAGATTTCTTCGTAGCGCCTCTAAAAAAAACAGGGTCTGTGTTACTTCAGACGTATTTACGGAAGTTCCAAGCTCATTTACAATGTCTTTAATTAGCACCTCGGCCGCTTGGGTTTGACCCGCCATTAAAGCAGACACTATTCGCTCCAGGGATAAATAGTGTTTAGGATAAATATTTCCGGCGGTAATGTTCATAGGCTCATTCCTGACTGGCATTCTCCATCTTCCAGCGCTATTCATATTGCTTTTATAGATACATGATACAATATCTATCCCCGCCAACAAATTTTAGCTCATCTATTAAAATTTTCAATCCACAGCCTGCTAGTGGTACAGTACATAAAACTCTGCAACGTAAGTGGTTAGACAACCGAGCTGAAAATAAGACTTAATTTATGGCCGATCCAACGATATTAATGATTTCCGAATCTGAAAATGTCATTACCGAGGTATTGGCCTGTTTTCAAGCTCATAAGCCGGGAGTTCGCCTTATTCCCGTCCGGAATTGGGAGGCCTTGAACGGCCTGATGCCACAAGCAAACTTCCAGGTTGTCATTTCAGACGCATCCTCAAAGAAACTGGGCCTGCTGGATGTTCTGGAGCGCTGCAGGCAGAGTCATTCATCCTGTCTTTTTTACGGCCTGTTTGACGCTCTGGAGCCTGAACGTATCTCTGCCTTCATTCGCCGGGGAGGCACCTCGTTTGGCCTGAAAGACCAACTTTCCGCGCTTATTGCCACCATTCCTGAGAACCTGGCGGAAGATCAACCCAACACAGAGAAACCAACCACCGCCAATCAGGAATATTTTTTAAAGGTTTTTTTTGAGCAGTCCGCCGACTCCATCTGGGCCAAAAACAAGGAAGGCAGATATCTTCTGATTAATCCGGCAGGTGCCCAATTCCTTTCAAAACGCATTGAAGACATTCTTGGCAAAAGCGATTACGAGGTCTTTCCCCCGGAAACCGCAAGCCGCATCATCAAGAGCGATCAGCAGGTCATACAAACGGGCGTGACCGAAATGATAGAAGATCTAATCATTAACCGGGACGGAGCTAAACGAACGTTCCAGGCCGTCAAAAACGTGTTAAGAGACGCCAATGGCCAAGTGCAGGGAGTCATTGGGACCGTGCGGGACATTACCGCCCGCAAACAGGCCGAGGAAGCGTTGAGAGAGAGCGAAATGCGCTTTCGCCTGCTGATTGAAAACGTGAAAGATTACGCCATTTATATGCTGGACCCGGCCGGATACGTCACCACCTGGAATATTTCGGCGGAGCGGTTGAACGGGTACGATTCGCAGGAAATTATCGGCAAGCATTTTTCCTGTTTTTTCAGTCCGGAAGCGCAGGAATGCAACTATCCGGATGAAATCCTTAAAAAAGCGCTGAATAACGGGCATTTTGAGCAGGAGGGCCTGGGGCTTCGCAAGGACGGCTCCTCCTACTGGGCCAATATTATTACGACGCCACTTTTTAATGAAGAGAACCAACTGATTGGCTTCTCCAATATTGTTCGGGACATGTCGGAAAGAAAAGAGGCCGAAGAGTCGCTTAAATATTACGCCCAGAAACTGGAGCAAAGTAATCAGGATTTGGAGCAATTCGCATTCATCGCCTCCCACGACTTGCAAGCGCCCTTGCGAAAGGTAAAAATCTTTTCGGAAATATTGCAACAATCAGCCGGTGAGGAAAATCGGGATGTTGCCGAACGCCTTCAGGCGTCCGTAACTAAAATGCAGTTGTTGATTTCGGATTTATTAAGTCTTTCTCGCGTCAACCGACAAGGAAAGCCACTGGAAAAAACCGAGCTGAATGCAGTCATTGAAGACGTGCTGGACAATCTGGAAGTCGTCCTGCAAGAGCAAAACGCCAGTATTCACACGGACAACCTGGAACCGGTATGGGGCGATCATGCACAATTGGTGCAATTATTCCAAAATATTATCGGTAATGGTATTAAATTCCATAAACAGGGAATTTCACCGACTATCCATATCCAGGGAAAAAGAGCGGATAACGGATTTTATGAAATCAAGGTCCAGGACAATGGTATCGGGTTTCCGGAAAAACATTTGGCAAAAATTTTCCACCCGTTTGAGCGGCTCCATAACGATAGTCAATATCCTGGCACCGGCATGGGGCTTGCCATTTGCAAAAAAATCACCGAGCGGCATGGCGGCCAGTTAACGGCCAGCAGCATCGAGGGAGAAGGTAGTACGTTTATTATTCGGCTCCCCCTGATCACCAAAAATACACCTCATCCGCCCGGTGAATTATCTTCAACCAAACCGGGTTTTCAAAATAACTAGAGTCACGATATCGGGGGCTCCAGAAATTGTTCATGCCAGAATTTCCGGCTGGATAACGCATGTATAGTATCCAACATCTTCAACCAGCGATCCGCATTGGCCGCAATTTTTTGGAGAGTAGCGCCACTGACCTGGTTGCCGTCCTCAGGCATCATACGTACTTCCCTCTCTTTGGCAAAGTCGATTATCGTTCGGAATGGCGCCTGACATTCCTGATTCAAGAGCGACAGCATCTGCAATTTTGACTTTAAAACAAGCAGGAATTCCTGCCGCTGTTTTTCCTGATAAAACACGGACGACAAATGTTCCGACAGTGCCTTGATGAAAAACAGCTCTTGCTCATTCCAGACTCTGGGCTGAATGGTATGAAATACCAGCACGTTCATCAGCCTTTTCTTATATAGGATCGGTGCGACAACAATGCTTTGAATGTCATATTGCCTGGAAAACTGTTCCCATTGGGCATTACTGGTAACGGATGTGTCATTATAAGTGTCAAAAGAATAAGCCATCTCATTCCTGGCGGAAATAGCCAGATACGGGCAAAAGTCCCAAGGGGGAACTATTCCCTTAAAGGGTTTTACCGAGGGGTGGCTTCGATACTCGTAACGAACCGGGCAAACAGCGTTATCCTCATTAAACTCAACAATAAACGCCCGGTTGGCCTGTATAGTTTTCGCCATTTCCTCAATCGCCACAGGGAAAACCTGGTCCATCGCCAGGGATTGCCGAATAACCTGCAACACTTCCCGCGTCTTCCGTTCCCACTCATACAACGACCAATACCGCTCCTGGCTCTGATGCAGAATTTCCTCGATTTGGGCTTGCTTGGCAGTCATATCCTGCATTAAGCAACGCGTATACTGAACAACGTCCTCCCTGCGGCATGTACCCGTGCTGATCTGGACCGTTTTAACCGACCCGTCCCTACACTTCAGCCGAATGGGATAACAGCGCAATATTTCCCCGCTTCTGAACCGGCTCAGAATATCCTCACCTTCAAACCGATCCGCACAAAACCAACTGAAGAGTTGCCCCACATACTCATCATTACCGTACCCCAGTAGGTCAAGCCCCGCTTTGTTCATGCGCAGAATCCGCCATCGGGTGCAATCCATTGAAACCCTACCGAACCGTTTGCAAAGAAATTCCACAGACTCTCTTCCACGTAATTAGCCTGACAAGCCGATACTTTATCTCCGTCATCCGGCGTCAATAACGGCTGAAGCCGGATGACGGACTCCTGTACCTGGTCCAGTTCCTCCTGTTGCCACTGTCGAGGCATCATGGCATATAAAATCAATATTCCTTTTACACCATTTTTCGATACGACCAGGCACGAAATCACTGAACGCGCGCCATAATACTCTTTGCTCCATCGATAAAATTCATCCGGCTCGTTGCCTTGAATATCCACAGCCCAAGATAGCTGGTGACAGAATTTTTTTTGCAGGCACAAGGCAACCGCATCCGGCAGCACCGTACCGCTCAGGTGCATCTCCGTTTCATAACATTTCCCAACACTAAAGCGGATGGGTAACATCTGCTGCTCATCGAACTCCACCAGGAAGGCATGCGATGCATCCAAATCCAGATTCAAACGCTGCAGTACACTCACTACCACAGACACTTCGGCAGCATCGGTCGAAATAATATCCAGGCGTTCCGGCATTGGCTCCGGCACCTGAGCCCGGCGATTGCACCCCGTGTCCGATTTACCTAACTGCTGTTGGAACATACGCATCATCTCGTCTTGTTGGAATATTCCGCCCCATTTTTCAGCAAACACGGCAGGACATCTATTAGAAAGATGATTAATACAGCATGCTATATTTAAAACATCAATTAAAAATACTTTTTAGCAGCCAAAGGCATTCCACAGCCGGAATACCTGCTCACCACTTCAAAGGATTATCGCCAAAGCGCTGTAATTCGGCGACACTTTGGAACAGCTATCAGTTGGAACCGAACTAAATCACCGTGCAGTCAATGCCGGAGGTATTCAAGTCGGAAACTATCTGATCGGGGGCAAATTTACGAAGAACAAACGCCTTCACATTGGGATTGATAAATTCATCGATCCGAATCCGTTCCGTAACGGTAGCACCTTCCGCAGTGACATTGGCTTTTAGTGTTCCCGTGCAGCGGTAGCGGTTATAGGAGCGATTTTTGACCTGGATCACCGGGTAATCCTGCGAAGACTTGTCGCAATCCCCTTTTTTGCAAATACCGGCCTTTTTCACGGCAATTGAAAACGTCAGGCGGGTTCCGTCATAGTTGGCAAAACACTGCATGGCGGTACCCACCATGACCAGCAGACCCAGCAGTACAGACATTGTTTTTTTCATTGCAATCATCCTCCACGGGAAACGCACCATGACATAAAAGCATAAACGCCCCGGAAGGTGAACCATGGCTTCCCATACATGCCCAAGCAACCTTTGCTCTGTCTGTTGCCGTCAGCCTTGAAGGGTATAGCTGATCCCTTGCAGCAGGATCAGCTATACCACTTCGTAGAGAAACTACAGCTCAATATCAGACGGTGCCGTGGTCATCGTATCCAATACCAAGCCTTGGCCAATTCTGGCTTCCTTTCCGGAGGTCATAACGGCCACTGGAAGTGTAACCAAACCAACTGCAAACAAGATCAATGGGATGCTGATAATGGTACCGGCAATAGAAAAAGCACGTCGGCTAGCCCCTTTAGCATTATAAGAAATGTTCACAGGCAATTTATCGCCTTTAACGCCAGTGACCAAGCCGGAATTTAATTCAAGCAAGCCGGGACGTCCCCAATGCCCATTGGAACGCGCTTTCTGAACATTAAGCGAAGCGGCATCCCCTTGACGAAATACCACCTTATTATTTACCAATACATCCTCAGCAATGGTCAAATTGATAGTATCAGACGTTTTAACCGTATTGCTGGAAATATTATTGGATACCAGGACAGGGACCCTTGTTCCTGCAGGTATGGTGATCGTTTCTGCGTTAGCCACTAATAACGGGCCAGTGTGAACGCTCAAAAACCGCCGTTATGGCAAAGCCGATATTCAATATTGCTTTCAATGTTTTCATGAAAAATTCTTTCTATAGGTTATTTTGCGGAAACTTCCTGCCCCTCAGTAATATCGACCTCGGCAGATGCTGTAGTGATGGCATCGATATATTGACCACCCTGAATGGTGGCAGGCGTACCATCAACCCATAACCCGAACGGAACCAAAATAACCAATATACCCAAAATACTGGACGCAATAGCCCAGCCTCTTTTGCTGGACCCTTTACTGGAAAGCGAAGCATTGATTGGGTATGTATTCCCATAAATATCATTGACGCGGCCGCCACTAATTTCCAAAAGACCAGCCTTGCCATGTCCACCAGACTTAACGCTCCTCGAAACGTTTAAGATACCGGTAGATCCCTTTTTAAATACCAATATCCCATTTACCTTGATATTTTCGTTGACGCTGACAGAAATCATATCTCCGGTTTTTAAGTTATCAGAGTTAACCGTGTTATAGATGGTGATTGGGATTCGAGTGCCAGCTTCCAAAATAATTTTCCTGGAGTTTTTTTGAACCGTCTCCGCAATTGGGGCATCGCTTTGAGTAACGGGTTGACTCACCTGCTTGACAGGCAATAGCCCGTCTGCAAAAGCAGGCGACATTAAAAGGAGGCTTAATGCCACAGAAACCAATTTTTTCATATTCAACTTTCTCAATACACTTTAAACACTAGAGAGCAGGAACTAATAGCTGAGGATTATATCATCCTCAAGGTCACATTGAGCATTGTAAATATTCGTTTATTTAAAAATCATTTCAATATTTCCAAAGCATACAACACTTAAATATTAATTTACCAAAGCTATAAAACTAGTATTGGTAAGATATATATTTCAAACCGCACCCAAAAGGGTGCAGTTTGATTGCAAAGGTATCAAATTGTGCTGCAGTACTCTGGATAACGGCTATGGCATCTCGGCGGGAACCATGACCATCCAGTCGATGCCGAATCGATCCGTTAGCATCCCGTAGCTTGGCGACCAGAACGTTTTAGTTAAGGGCATATTTACCTTGCCACCATCGGAAAGCGCCGCAAACACGCGATTCGCTTCCGCCGCAGTGGATACCGAAAGCGCCAGTGAAAAGCCACTGAAGCCTGTATTTTCACCACATCCGTCAGAGGCCATCAGGATCATATCTCCCACACGGAATGATGCATGCATAATTTTATTTTCAAAACCTGGCTGAAGCATTCCTTCCGGAACCGGATCGGGGCTTTCATTAAAGCGCATCGCCATCTCAATCCGGGCGCCCAATGCAATACGGTAAAACTCCAACGCTTCTTCGCAGCGGCCGCCAAAGAATAAATACGGCTGGATGAGCGTTTTCGATTTAGTGATATTTGACATAATCATGATTCCTTTTTTCTAGCTTATATTACATTGATTTGGAGAGTAAAGTCAGTTGATCGAGCCTTGCCCAAGCTTTCATGAAAGCCTTGCCACACGGGCTTATTTAGGCATTCCGCATCGGCATGTCCGGCAATATCATTACTGGGTTCCATTTCCATTCGTGTTTAATATTTGCTAATATCTGCTTTCTCTTATTGCTCATAGGCTTGCTTCAAGGTCTGGATATCCAGCTTAACCATCTCGAGCATTGCTTTCACAACCCTTTCTGCTTGTTCAGAATTAGAATCGTTGAGTAATTGATTCAAAATCGCCGGCACAATCTGCCAAGATACGCCATATCGATCTTTCAGCCAACCGCATGCTTCCGCTTCCCCACCTTGAGTAAACCGTTCCCATAATCTATCCACTTCGTCTTGTGTCTCGCAGTTTACATGCAATGAAACAGCCGGCGTAAACGTAAACGCATGCTCCAGATTACTGTCCATGGCCGAAAATTTCTGTCCGTTCAGCGAAAATAAAGCGTGTTTGATGGCGCCTTCAGCTCCGGTGTCATTTATGCCATAGCGTTCCATCTTAAGAATTTCCGAATCTTTAAACAGCGACGTATAAAATTCGATGGCTTCCTGTGCCTTGCCACTCTGTTGACCGTTAAACAGTAAGCAGGGGGCTACTGTTTGTCTGCCAGGCCCATAATTCACTTGCCAGGAAATCCCGAACCGGTCTTGCACCCATCCGAATTTCTCACTGAACGGATAGGCTCCCAACTCCATCAGAACCATTCCGCCCTGACAGAGTTTCTCCCACACGGCATCCGTTTCTTCCTTGGTTTCGCAATTTTTTACGAACGAGATGGCCGGTGAAAAAGAATATTGAGGCCCGCCATTGAGCGCAATAACTTCATAGCCATCCAGTTGAAACTCAACCGTCATCACCGATCCTGTCGGCTTACCGGACACCGTTTCAGTCGCTTTCAGGTAGCGGGTAACCTTGGTAATTCCTGAGTTCTTAAAAATGGACGTATAAAAATTTGCCGCCTCTTCCGCTTGGTGATCGAACCACAAACATGGAATGATCTTTTGTTGAAAAATACTCCCATCTCTCTGTATGGATTTAGACTGGCTCATGGCGTGTTGCATACTGACCTTCCTTATTGTTCGCTGATAATTCCAGAAGTTTGGTAAGGGTATTCCAATTTCTGCCCTTACCCTTCACTTTTAAAGATTTCTCTATCAGGGTCAGCGTCAGCTTGGATGGACCTGCCCCGTTTACATAATACGCATAGAGTGTGTTCCCGATCCGCTTTATGCCCTCCGGACCATCATAGAGCATAAGGTTTTGAACAGCGTCAACACTGGGAATCGCGGAAAATAAAATCTCGTGAAACAGTTTCAGATCTCGAATTGAACGTAATGAAAAGGGGCATTGGTCGATGATATCAGCAAGCAGTTAACGCGGTTAGGGCCTGAAATCGCCGGAAAAACAGAGGCCTTGCCGATTTGGCAGCTATAACAAACAAAACGCCCCATTGAAGCAGAGTGGTTTTATGAACCATCGATTTGAAAAACGATGACATGCTTTCCTCTCGCATCTATAGTCATTTAGCATTCAAACATGAGACTTAGCACTCTATAAATTTTTAAATTACACAGTCTTATCCAAGTGTTGGCGCTTTTTCATCTGAATTTGATCTTTACTATTTAAGCTCTTACCTGTTATAGGATGCGGTGTGACAGGACGCTTTATAGCTGACTTTTCCTTTTCCTGCTCAGGCGGAGGCTAATTCGCCACATCGCTTGACTCCGTATCCTCAAGCTTACTTTTATTGGTGCTGCTTGCAAGTCTAACCGATGGTTCAAACGCAGTCAGAACATAGCTATCCCCCTCTCTATGGAAACGTCAGGTTTTAATCTCTATCACATTTTTTTAGGAGCCTTAAATGATTCTGTCCTCAGTGGCGGCATCAAAAAGAAGAATTTTGGACGTATCCAGCTTAACGCTCAAACTTTCAGACTCCTTCACGGGCAAATCGGAAGGCCAACGCGCCACCACCGTCTGGCCTGAAAGCGGGAAATACAGTAATTGTTCACGGCCGAGCATTTCAATCCGCTGTATACATACTTCAAACGTCTGTCCCTCTTGCGGGTCTTCCGGGGCCAGCCAGTATTCCGGCCGAATACCCAATACCATGCCTCGGCCATTCAATTGATTTGCCTTATTTTGCAATACCTGCGGAAGCCTCATGAGCATATTATCACCCAGACGCAAACCATCGGGTTCCAGTATACCGGCTAAAAAGTTCATCTGCCCGACAAAACCCGCCACAAACATGTTGACCGGATTCTGATAGACCTGCAAAGGCGTATCAACCTGCTGAATCTTGCCCTTATTCAGGATCACAACACGGTCACCCATGGTCATCGCTTCTACCTGATCATGGGTTACATAAATCGTAGTTGCTTTTAACCGCTGGTGCAGCGAGGCGATTTCGGTTCGCATTTGTACTCGCAATTTAGCATCCAGGTTAGAAAGCGGCTCATCCATTAGAAATACTTTCGGATTACGGACAATCGCCCGCCCCAAAGCGACCCTTTGCCGCTGACCACCGGAAAGCTGCTTGGGTTTTCGCTCCAACAAATGTGCAAGATCCAGAATACGGGCAGCTTCCTGCACCTTTGTCTCAATTTCCGTCTTCGCGGTCTTTCGCATTTTTAAACCAAAGGCCATGTTCTCGTATACGCTCATATGCGGGTACAAGGCGTAATTTTGAAAGACCATGGCAATATCCCGGTCTTTGGGAGCCGTTTCATTAACCACTCGGCCTGCAATGGAGAGAGTGCCGTTCGTAATACTTTCAAGGCCCGCAATCATGCGTAACAGCGTAGATTTTCCGCAGCCGCTGGGACCAACCAACACCAGAAATTCCCGATCTTTTACGGTCAAGGAAACGTCCTGAATAATCGTATTTTGATTGTCATATGATTTTGAGATTTGATCCAGCACCACGTCTGCCATTTTTAGTACCCGATTTTTCAATGCTGACAACTGAAAACCAGAAAGTGGAGATGAATCTCCCCCACCCTCGCCTTTAATAAATTGAATTGTTTTGTCGCATTATGTATCAAGAGAGATTTTGTTGCAAGGATTGAAACCAGGATGGATTATTTACATGCCGAACAACCCAAACCTGGTTAACAATCCGCTTCTGACAAGCCATACAATCTTTTAAAACCTTGAATTGCTTCAGTCGTTTGAGATAGCAGCATTTAACAAATTTGGCGTATAAAACCAATTAATCTGCTATTGACAGCCGAAAGCTGCTGTGGCAGTCTGTTCCGCATGCAAAAAAATAATTTAGCCATCATCGGCAAGTTTATGAAGGGGATTAGCTTAGCACTTATAGGGCTATGCATGTTGCCAGGTTGCTCACTGTCTGAGCAAAACACGGTACAGACAGTTAATATAGCTATTGTCAATAATCCGGATCTGATTCGACTGAAGTCCTTATCATCACACTTTCAGGCCAAGCATCCGGACATCCAGCTTCGTTGGCTTACGCTGGAGGAAAATATGCTGAGGCAGCGGGTCACCGTGGATGTAGCAGCCCAGTCCGGCCAATTTGACATTGTGTCCATTGGCTCCTATGAAATTCCCATGTGGGCACAACAGGGGTGGTTAAAACAGATTGACAACCCTAACGCAAAAGCACAATCTGACGATTACCTACAGAGCATTAAGAAACTGGTCACCTATCAGGATCGACTGTATGCAGCGCCGTTTTATGGGGAAAGTTCTTTCACCATGTATCGCAAAGATTTATTTGCGAAAAACGGCCTGGAAATGCCGGAATCTCCAACCTGGACATTTATTGAAGAGGCGGCTCAGCGACTGCATAACCCATCAGCCGGTGTTTATGGCATCTGCCTGCGTGGGAAGGCGGGCTGGGGAGAAAATGTTGCCCTGCTAACCGCCATGAGCGATTCCTTCGGCGCCCGTCTATTTGATGAAGGATGGCATCCTCAATTCAATACACCCGAGTGGCAACAAACGCTTACCACTTACGTTCGACTGGTGCAAAATTATGGACCGCCCGGCAGCAGTGTCAACGGCTTCAGTGAAAATCTGGCGCTTTTCAGTTCAGGTCGTTGCGGCATCTGGATTGACTCAACGGTTGCCGGCTCATTTGTGACGAATGCGCAAACATCCACCGTAGCGGATAAGGTTGGCTTTGCCTTTGCACCCGATGCCGGACTGGGAAAGAAAGCAAATTGGCTCTTCTCCTGGGCTCTGGCAATTCCGGGAGGTTCTCGTAAAGCCACGGCAGCTCAAGAGTTTATCGCCTGGGCAACCGGCCCCGAGTATACCCGCCTTGTGGTTGAAAAATACGGATGGGCATTGGTGCCGCCCGGCACCAGCAGAGCATTGTATGCAAATCCGGAATACCAAAAAACCGTGCCTTTTTCCGAGATGACGCTGAAATCCATTGAGGCAGCCGATCCACTTCATCCGACTGTAAAGCCAGTGCCGTATGTCGGGATCCAATTTGCAACCATCCCTGAATTCCAGGGCATCGGAGCGGAGGCAGGCCGTCAGTTCGCAGCCGCCGTTGCAGGTTCCGAATCGCCTGAGTCCGCATTAGCCAAGGCACAGATTCATGCGGAGCGAGAAATGACAGATGAAGGTTATATAAAGTGAACGTAAACTCAAATGTAATGCTGACCAACAGCGCAGAAACGACCCTTTCTCAAAAAGGAAAATGGTTGCTCATGCCTGCCATCGGATTCCTGGCTATTTTTTCTTTTCTTCCTCTGGCAGTTACATTGGTTTTCTCGGTACTCCGGTATCGTCTGTTAGCTCCACGCATACCGGCATTTTGCGGCTTCCAGAATTTCCTGCGCCTTTTTTCTGATACTCAGTTCCTTGAGTCCGTTGTGCATACCTCTGAAATTGTTATTACCGTGATTACCCTGTCTGTGCTGGGAGGGTTGATTCTGGCATTTTTGTTAAATCATGAGATGCCCGGAAAACGCCTGATTCGAATGTTGGTCATTTCTCCATTTTTCATTATCCCCACCGTAGGGGCATTAATTTGGAAGAACCTCTTGCTGGATCCGGCAGGTGGCGTCATCTCCACCCTGTTTAAGCAGCTGGGTATGACGCCCATTGATACGTTTGCCATTATGCCGATGGCAATGGTCATTTTAATTGTTCTGTGGCAATGGCTGCCTTTTGCAACACTGATCCTGCTTACCTCACTGCAATCGCTGGATACCGACCAACTTGAGGCCGCCAGCCTGGATGGCGCTAAAGGTCTTGATTGCCTTTACCATATCACCCTTCCTCATCTGCTGCGGCCAATGACCATTGTGATACTCATGGAATTGCTATATCTGCTGGCCATTTTTGCAGAGGTGCTGGTTACTACCGCTGGAGGGCCAGGCTCCAAGACCACGAACCTGACTTATTATATTTACTCAAAAGCCTTACTGGAGTTTAACGTCGGTGCAGCCTCTGCCGCGGGTCTGTTGGCTGTGGTGCTCGCCAATATAATTACCTTGGTAATGTCAAAACCCATTAAGAGATCGGTTGGACTATGAATCGCACAAAAATAGACTACCGCATTACGGTATTGAGCTGGCTTGCAGCCCTACTGATTGCGTTTCCTCTCATTTGGATGGCGTTGATGAGCTTCAAAAGCGATTTTAACGCGGTTCATAACCCGTTTGATTTTTCCAGTTGGACACTGGAAAGCTACACCTCTGTTTTCAGAGATCAGGCCTATTTTCTGTATTTAATGAATTCAATTGTCACAGCGCTTGGCGCCACCGCACTGGCGTTGGCCTTGGCACTGCCGGCGGCCTGGTCATTAACGTTCGCTCCTAGTCCCAATCGTAGCAGTATCATGATCTGGATTCTTTCAACGAAGATGATGCCGGCTATCGGCATCTTAATGCCGGCGTTTCTGATCTATAACAAGTTAATGCTGCTGGATACGCAACTGGGTCTGGTTCTTATGGTTGCCGCAGGCAATCTGCCCATCATCATCTGGATGCTCTTTTCTTATTTTAAGGATATTCCTTATGGCATTATTGAGGCCGCCAGAATCGATGGGGCCTCGGTGCGAAAAGAAATATTTCTGTTTTTACTCCCGCTTGCTGCGCCAGGACTTGCCTCAACGGCACTATTAAGCATCATTCTGGCCTGGAATGAATCCTTTTGGACACTCAATTTGAGTGGCGCCAATGCAGCGCCGCTGACAGCGTTTATCGCCTCTTTTTCCAGCCCTCAGGGGCTATTCTGGGCCAGACTATCCGCTGCTTCATGCCTGGCGGTCATTCCTATCCTCATCGTCGGCTGGCTTTGCCAGCGTCATCTCGTGCGCGGGCTTACGTTTGGGGCGATTAAATAGGCTTATCGTGAGATTTATAAAAGACAGTCACCTTGGCTTGTGTCTGCATCTTGCCCAATACCAGTTTTCATCAAATAGGACCTTAACACTATGTATATGAATAAATTTAAGCTTACCAACCGGGTTGCCGTGGTTACTGGTGCCGGCCGCGGCATTGGCTTAGCCACAGCCGAAGCGTTAGCCGACGCAGGCGCCAATGTGGTTTTAACGGATGCCAACGAAAAAGAGCTTGAAACCGCTCAGGCGTATCTTCAGTCAAAAAATCTGAAGGCTGCCGATGCCATGGTCTTGAATGTTACAGACTCTGCGGCTGTAACGAACACGGCAGACGAAGTGGTTAATCGTCATGGAAAAATTGATATTCTGGTTAATAATGCTGGCATTGCCCGCAGTGAAACCAATGCTGAAGATGTGGAAGACGAACACTGGCTGAATGTGATTGATGTCAATTTAAACGGCACATTTTGGTGCTCCAGGGCTTTTGGGCGGCATATGCTCAAGCAAAAATCAGGTGCCATTATTAATGTGGGCTCTATGAGCGGTTTTATCGTCAACCGCCCTCAAGGCCAATGTTATTACAACGCCTCCAAAGCGGCTGTTCACCATCTAACAAAGTCTCTGGCCGCGGAATGGGCCGATCGAAATGTGCGGGTGAATGCGGTTGCCCCTACCTACATTCGAACCCCGCTCAACCAGTTTGTCGAGCAGAACCAGGAAATGTTTCAGCGCTGGACTGATAGCACACCCATGTCCAGACTGGGACAGCCCGAAGAAGTGGCTTCCGTTATTCTTTTCCTGGCCTCGGATGCAGCGAGCTTGATGACTGGAAGTGTTGTAACCGTAGATGGTGGTTACACCTGCTGGTAAATTTGAAAACTCTTTACTGAAAGCGTTGAAGAACCTCCATAGACTTTGAACAGTCTACAGAGGTTTGAGCTTTTGCATAAGATGCTGCCACAAACGGCGAACTCCGTAATTGGTATGTTGTCCGAATTGGTTGAGTCGGGTATACATTTTCCTGATACAGCTGATTATTCGCTGAATTCGGGTTTGGCATTGCTGGTGGCACAGCAGAGGGACCCTTTGTATTTTGCGGTTCCAGTTTGAAAAATTTTAATGTCGGTTTCAGTAAGAGGTTATTCAAAAGAGGCGCAATGCAAGTCAGGGCTAAAACGGTTCCCAAGGAGTCGCCCGCCCTCAGCACACCCGTTAAGATGCGGGGAATATTCTTATAAACGAGGGGTAATCCTGTTTTAAGTTTGGCAGACACAAGCCGGTTGTGCTTACGCGCTTCCACATTATATTGTCTGGCGGCCTTCACCTGTTGAAACGTTTGAAATTCTCCGAACTCTTTCTGCAAAGCAGGAAATTTTTTTGCCATATGGAATGCTAATTTTTCGAAATTCGTTGCCAACGTATAATGGCTGATAAAACACATGGTTTGATGAAAAAGCTCTCTGGCGGCTGAATAATGCCGTTCCTGCTCGGAAGCGCCCTTGTCCAGCATTGTAGCTGTTGGCCGAAGTATCGCGTTTGTGACAATTAACGACCCAAACGCGTGACGCTGAAACGTGGGTGTGTCCAAAAAATTCAGTACCTGAGCTTTATTGATAAAGCTGACAGGATTCATAAATAAGGTGCCCTATAGACTGGATTAAATACGTTATAGCCATAATGGGAGGCAGGCAGCAGTAATTTCTTGGGAGTCGAACGCACTAACCCTCTCTCAATATCAGTAAAAACGTTGGTAGGACTATGCTCTGCCAATGGCGTTTTGGGTCCTGTTGCCAGACTCGGGAATACCTTAAGCAAGACGCCAATCGCAGTTGTTGCCACAAAAGGAACCGTTAAGTTGCCGATCGTGATACCCGTGACCGAGGACAGCTTGCGAATCACATCTTTATTGATTTCCGGGCTTTGCTTCTGAAAAAAGACAGGTGAGACATGACTTTTAAACAGAATACCCATTCCAACAACAACCGGCACGGCAATCAGTTCTGTCAACGACTCCCTGAGCGCCGCATATTTCTTTTTGGCCGGCTGCTCATGGGGGTTAAGCAAGGTAATCAGAGGCCGTATCGTGGCCAATGCCAAGCAGTTGGCAGCAATAACCGCCAATGCTGTTTTGGGGCCTTCATCACCCAATGCATGAAAAAACTTCATAAAATTCATTGCCAAAATAATCCCTCTCCCAATAATCGCAATCTGTTTGTGAACGTAACGGATTAGGTGACGACTACCTGAGGTTCATGTTGTGATAAGAATTCGTTAAGTTGCTGTTTAGTTGGCAAGCCAGCCGTTGCACCCGGTTGGGTTGTTGCTAATGCCCCCACCGCATTTGCCTGGCGCAATAGGGTTGCTATTTCAGCAGAGGTAAGTGCTAATAGTGTTTCCTTTGCAGATCGATTGGTAAGTTGAGACAAGGTATAAATACCGCCCAGCAGGCCAGCAACAAAACCATCCCCTGCGCCCGTCATCTCCACAGAAGAGACCTGAAAACCTTCCACAAAGCCTTTACCTTTTGGAGAAATATATAAGGCGCCTTTTTCCCCAAGAGTCACCACTAATAATGCAGGTTGATAGCGTTCAAAAATAATCCGGCTGGCTGCTTGCGCATCGGTTTCATCTGCAAAGAGGAGCAGTTCATTATCGCTAAGTTTCAGAATATCGACCTTCTGCGCTGAATGTTCCAAGCAATGTTTCAGCCTTTCCATCTGATTGGCCCATAAACAGGTCCGAATATTGGGGTCATAAATGGTGAGGGTGCTTGGCGGGACTAACTGAAGAATGTCCTCAAGATTTTTTGCACCTTCTACAGACGACTGCATAACAGAACCCCAGTACACAATAGAGGCTTGAGCCAATTCAGTTGGGGCCGGCATGCTGCTTTGAAATAAACTATCCGGACAATTGTGACTCGTAATATGGTCTAAGACACGATTCCCACTCTCATCTGTATAAATATAGGCATGCCGGGTGCAAGATTGAGGAATTTGCTTGATTAATCCGGTATCCACCCCGGACGATTCCAGATAGTCAAAGAGCCATCGTCCGAATGAGTCATCTGAAACGCCACCCATAAAACTGACCGGGAACCCCATTTTGGCTAAACCAATCGCCACATTGGCCGGAGCCCCCCCTGCCGCCATTTTAAAATCATAAATCTTATGCTCTTTCAATTTGGGTTCCCGGCAAACCAAATCGACTAGAATTTCACCAATAGTAATTATCGGTGGCGTTTTCATTATGTTGTCCCTCGTAAATGTAAAAGCAAATTCATTTCAGCTGGCAAACAGTACATTTATAGTAGTTTTTAGATTTAAATAAAATTTGAGTTAAATAGAACTGAAATGAGTAAAGTTAAAATAAATTAAAAAAAGAACTTGTCAATCTATTTATTACAGATATTCTACACGATGTCTAACAGAAGAGATTGCTATTGGGTTTCTGTCCAATACTGAATTAAGGATCATCCCCAAATTAAGTTAAATTTCTTGCCCCAAAGCGCTTCCAAACTAAAAAACAGATCTATATCTAAATATAATAACGATCCTGGCTTCATATCCTAGTTAATCAAAGCGTAGCTTGGCACTAATAGGATATGCACCCTCATACGTTGCCAATTTTCGAGGCACTACCGCTAATATGCCCAACTGAGCGGCAACGCTGAATAGCAATGGCATTAAAGCTCGCATCCAATGCCTGCTTGCCATCAGCCGTCCACTCAGTTGACGCTGAATGGCCTGCAACTGATCGACATCTGCCTGTCGCAATTGCTGCACTTCGGAAAGCATGGCGGCAGAGGTATCGTTTAGGGATAGTGCCTGAGGAATGATATCGGCAGCCACAGCGGCCGTCGCAAGCGCGACCGATACGCCTACCGCCCCAATTGGCGAACAGGTATGAGCCGCATCACCAATCAGCAATAATCCGTCCTTCGACCAGTTTTTGACCTGGCTGATTCGAGCCTGAAGAGGAAAGAATGGCGTTAGGTCCTTTAAACCTTTGGCGAACTCCTGAAACTCTGATGGCCCTGCCATCAGGATGCTCTTTAAGGAGTCGATTCCTGCCTTTTTAAAGTCCGCAAACTGCCCTGGTTCAGTAAGCAAGCCACACTGAATCAAATTGGGATACTTGGGAGCAATAATATAAGGACGTTCTCCGGTAAACATGAGTTGCACAGTATGCTCAAAACCGGCTGGACGAGGAAGAGAAAACCAAAGCAAATCAAAATCGTACTGTTCAAAGGCCATCTCAAAACCACCTAAATGCCTGGTGCGGGAAGTTCTGCCATCGGCACCCACAGTAACCCTTGAACGTACGGCAATTTCATCGTTGCCTTTTTTAACCATAACCCCCACCGTTTTATTCCCTTCCCGGAGCAAATCCCTTGCGGAAGCGCCAAACCAGAA
>JAJQJM010000051.1 GCA_021323475.1 Vampirovibrio sp. | reverse complement strand
GTGTTTGGCATCGAGCCCAATGTCCACGTACTGCATCAAGCGGTTCGCCGGGAACTGGCAAATGGCCGGGCTGGCACGGCTTGCACTAAAACCCGCGGTGAAGTCCGTGGGGGCGGGAAGAAGCCTTGGAAACAAAAAGGTACGGGCCGCGCGCGGGCGGGCAGTATTCGTTCTCCGCTGTGGGTAGGTGGCGGTGTCACCTTTGGGCCAAGACCACGTGATTATTCGTTCAACCTGCCTCGTAAAGTTCGTGTTTTGGCCCTTCGTTCATCGCTCTCCGCATCTCAAAGCAAATTTCGAGTTGTAGAAGACTTTTCTTTCTTGAGCGGTCCCAAAACGAAAGAAATGGCCCAACTCATGAAAAATTTTGGCCTGAACGCTCAAAAAGTGCTGATTCTTACCAACTACAAGTCAACTGAAAATCAGCATGTCCTTTTAGCAAGTCGCAATCTGGCTAGCGTCAAAGTGCGTCTCCCTCATAACCTGAGTGTAAAAGACCTGCTAGATGCTGATGCCGTTATTGCCAGTGCCGATGCGGTACAGGAAATCAATGAAAGGTATGCCGCTTATGTCTAACGCTGCTCAACAATCTGAACTTTATAACTTATTGAAGCGGCCTATTGTGACCGAGAAGACGACCAATTTAGCTTCGCTAAACCAGTATGTCTTTGAAGTCAGCAAGGAAGCCAACAAAATCCAACTGGCGAAGGCTTTTGAACTTGCGTTTCCTGGTCGTAAGGTCACTGCGGTTCGATTGATTACAGTGCCCGCCCGCACAAAACGTTACGGTAAAAGAATTGGCCAAACCCAAGAAAAGAGAAAAGCTGTTTTCTCTATTCAAGGGGAGCCAATTGAACTCTTCACAGGAGTATAAGCGCTATGGCTGTCAAGCAATTCAAACCAACCTCCGCCGGTGTTCGCGGCATGTCCAAACTGGAGACAGCCGATATTACCACGGATCAGCCCTACAAACCCTTGCTGCGCAAGCTGAAAAAACATGCCGGGCGCAACAATTACGGGCGGATTACCACTCGTCATCAGGGTGGTGGTAATAAGAAGCATTACCGTGTTATTGATTTCCGTCGTGATAAGCGTGATATTCCAGGCGTTATCACTACTGTTGAGTACGATCCTAACCGAAATGTCCGTATTTCCCTGGTTACCTATGCGGATGGCGAAAAGCGCTATATCCTGAAGCCGGACGGCATCAAGGTAGGCGACACCATTATGTCTGGCGCTAATTCTGAAATCAAAGCTGGCAATGCCCTTCCCTTAAGGAACATCCCTTTGGGCTCCATGGTGCACAACATTGAAATGATCCCGGGCCGTGGCGGACAGTTGGTCCGCTCTGCCGGAGGTTCAGCTCAGTTGGTTGCCAAGGAAGGCGATTTTGCAACTCTGCGTCTGCCAAGCTCTGAGATGCGCATGGTACGCAGCGATTGTTACGCCACCATCGGCACTTTAAGCAATCCGGAGTATAAAAACCTCAAAATCGGTAAAGCCGGCCGTAAACGTCATATGGGCATTCGTCCGACGGTACGCGGTTCCGTTATGAACCCGGTTGATCACCCTCACGGTGGTGGTGAAGGCAGAGCACCTATCGGTCGTTCGACCCCGGTTACGCCTTGGGGTAAGCCCACCTTGGGTTATAAAACCCGGAGTCGCCGCAAGGCTTCTAATAAGTATATCGTCAGACGACGCACGAAATAGGAGTTTTACATCTTATGCCTCGCTCTTTAAAAAAAGGCCCTTTTGTTGATGACCACCTGAGCGAAAAGGTGGAAGACCTCAACAAAACAGGTGATAAAAAAGTCATCAAAACCTGGTCCCGTCGCTCTATGATTATTCCTGACATGATTGGCCATACGATTGCCGTTCATAACGGCTCCAAGCATGTTCCGGTGTACGTCACCGAGCAAATGATTGGTCACAAGCTGGGCGAATTTGCACCCACCCGTTTCTTTCGCGGTCATGCCGGCAGCGACAAGAAAGCGGTCAAAAGATAGGACTCCGAACAATGTCAACAAATACACTGGAAGCTCAGGCCAAACAAAAATACATTATTATGTCTCCGCGTAAACTGCGTCGAGTTGTTGATACCATTCGCGGTAAGCGTGTAACGGAAGCCTATAATATGCTTCGCCTGATGCCTTACGAAGCCGCTCGCGTGGTTCTGAAAAAATTGATCGAAGCAACGAGCAATGCTCAGGTCAAGTTCGGTGTTGAGGATCCGGCCCAGTTGATTGTCAGCCGCGCTTTTGCTGATGAAGGTCCCTCTTACCGTCGGTATAAACCCCGTGCCCAAGGTCGGATTTACCGTCGTGAAAAGCCAACCTCGCACCTCACTATCGCAGTGAAAGTTAAAGAAGCCAAATAGAAGGAAGCAACCGTGGGACAGAAGGTTAACCCCAAAAGTTTACGGCTCGGCATTATTCATAATCATGAAAGCGTTTGGTTTGCCGGATCGAAAGACTATGCAAAAAACGTCAAGGAAGACGCCGCAATTCGCACTTTCTTGAAAAAGAAGCTCAAAGCCGCAGCTGTAAGCCGTATTGAGATTGATCGCAAAGCACAGCGATTGATTGTACGTATTATCACCGGTCGTCCAGGTATGGTCGTCGGTCGCGGTGGTCAAGGACTGGATAGTCTGCGTAAGGATTTGCAAAAGATTACCAGCCGTAAGGATATCCAGATCGATGTCATGGAAGTCAACCGCATTGAAGCGGATGCAACCTTGGTTGCCGAATCCATTGCCCAACAGCTTGAAAAGCGGGTGGCATACCGTCGTGCTATGAAGCAATCCATTCAACGCTCCATGCGTTCCGGCATCAAGGGAATCAAGATCATGATCGCCGGCCGTTTAGGTGGCGCCGAGATTGCTCGTACAGAGTGGGCAAAAGAAGGGCGTATTCCGCTGCACACCTTCCGTGCCGATATTGATTACGGTGTTGCAGAAGCCTTGACTGTATTCGGTATCATCGGTGTCAAAGTCTGGATCTTCAAAGGTGAAGTCATGCCAGGCGAAAGCGCTGTCTCTAACGTAAAATCCAAGAGCGCTCGTCCGGAAGATGCGCAAGCTCGTGAATCCCAAGGTATTCAAGGGGCTGGGCGCCGTAGTCAAGGTGGCCCTGGTGGTGGCGGTCGTGGCCGCGGACGCAATGAAGGCGGACGTGGTGGTCGCGGCGGTGGCGGACAAGGCCAGCAGCAGCGCAGAGATACCCAAAGTACGGCAGCTCCTGCCGAAACAACCCCATCTGAGGAGTAATTGAACTATGTTAATGCCAAAGCGAACCAAATATCGCAAACAGATGCGGGGCAATATGAAAGGCTCCGAAACACGGGGCACGAACTTTGAGTTCGGCAGCTTCGCTCTGCAAACGCTTGATCCAGGTTGGTTGACCAGCCGTCAGATTGAAGCAGCGCGTCGTGCTATGACCCGAAGCATCAAACGGGGCGGTAAAATCTGGATCCGGATTTTCCCAGACAAACCTGTTACCAAGAAGCCTGCAGAAACCCGGATGGGTTCCGGCAAAGGCAACCCGGAATACTGGGTGGCTGTGGTAAAGCCCGGAAAGCTGCTGTTTGAGATGGAGCACTCCAACCGTGAACAGGCCGTTCATGCATTAGAGCTTGCCGCTCAAAAATTGCCTGTACGGACTAAAATCCTTTGCAAAGAAGACATCGTGGGAGGTTCAACTCATGAAGATAACTGAAATGCGTGAAATGAATGCTGATGAGTTGAATTCGCACATTGAAGAAGCCCATAAACTTTTGTTTGGTGCTCGTTTCAAACATTCTATGCATCAGCTGGACAACACGGCGGAACTCCGCCAATTGCGGCATCGTATTGCCCAGTTGAAGACCGTCCTGAACGAGAAATCCCAGAAAGCTTGAACCAAGAAGGACAAAAGAAGTAGCCATGCCCAAGAAGGAAAAAGTCGGAACAGTCGTTTCCAATAAAATGGAAAAAACCATTGTGGTGGCTGTGGCCGAAAAACATCCCCATCCCAAGTACGGAAAAATCCAGAACAAGACCGTCAAATTCAAGGCTCATGACGAACAAAACGAGTGTCATGAAGGCGATCTCGTCAGAATCGTAGAAAGCCGTCCTTACAGCAAGGATAAGAACTGGCGTTTGGCTGCTGTTCTGGAAAGGGTTCAAGAGGTATAAGACGCCATGATTCAACAGGAAAGCAGATTACAAGTTGCGGACAACTCTGGTGCATTGGAACTCCTTTGCATCCGGGTGTTGGGCGGAAAAACATATGCCGGTATTGGGGATCCCATTATCGCTGTTGTCAAAAAGGCTCAGCCGAACGCCAACGTTAAGAAATCCGATATTGTGCGTGCAGTTATTGTGCGTACCAAAGCGAGCAACAAACGTGCCGATGGTTCTACCATCCGGTTTGATGAGAATGCTGCGGTCATTGTGAACAAGGAAGGCAATCCTCGTGGGACTCGCGTTTTTGGACCTGTAGCACGTGAGCTGCGTGAAAAGAACTATATGAAAATCGTATCCCTTGCCCCGGAAGTACTGTAGGAGAACATCAGCATGTTGAAAGCAAAATCATCCAAGAAGCGTGTTGCTCTTCCTCAGCACTATCATGTGAAAAAAGGCGATACCGTTATGGTGATTGCCGGTAAGGACAAAGGGAAGACCGGTGTCATCAAGCGTGTATTCCGCAGCAAAGGCAAGGTTCTGGTTGAAGGCCTGAATATTGTTAAGAAGGCGGTTCGTCCTAATCCTATGTTAGGGCAGCGTGGCGGCATCGTTGAGATGGAAGCCCCTTTGAATGTTTCCAAGGTCATGTTGTTTGACACGAAAAACAATCAAGCAAGCCGGGCAAAAGTTGAAATCGTAAATGGAAAAGCCGTACGAGCTTCCAAAAAGTCCGGTGAACATTTCGACGTCTAGCCTTTTAAGAGACTAAAATTTAGGAAACAAAAACAATGACATTAAAAGAGCGTTACAAAAAGGAAATGGTTCCAGCCCTGAAGAAAGAGCTGGGCTATGACAATGAATATCAGATTCCTCGGCTGGAGAAGCTGATTGTCAACATCGGTCTCGGTGATGGCGCGCAAAATGCCAAGTTATTCGACCTGGGTGTTGAAGAATTGCAGGCTATTACTGGGCAAAAGCCGGTTATTACCCGCGCCAAAAAGTCCATTGCGGGCTTTAAGATTCGCCAAGGTATGCCGGTTGGCGCAAAAGTAACGTTGCGCGGCGAGCGGATGTATGATTTCATTGCTAAACTGACTGGTATCGTACTGCCTCGGATTCGTGACTTCCGCGGTCTTAGCCCCAAAGGCTTCGATGGTCGTGGTAATTACAACCTAGGCCTGAAGGATCAATTAGTTTTCCCTGAAATCAGTTACGATAAAGTTCAGCGGATGCGCGGTATGAACATTACCATCGTCACTTCCGGAACAACTGATATGGAAGCGCGCGCTCTACTTGAGCAACTTGGTTTCCCATTCCGCAAGGCCAAAGCCGAAGCGGGAGCACCCCAAGCCCAAGCATCGTAAGCAATCCAGCATTCAAGAGGAACAGGAGATTCCATTTTGGCTAAAACATCTATGATCGTTAAAGAGGAGAAGCGAGCCGCCAAAGCAGCCAGCGGTAAGTTTCCCAAGGTGAAGCTTCACAACCGTTGCAACCTCTGCGGAAGGCCGAGAGCCTATTACCGGCAGTTTGGCGCTTGCAGGCTGTGTCTGCGCAAACTGGCGCACGAAGGTAAATTGCCTGGCGTCCTGAAATCAAGCTGGTAACATCCATAGAAGTAAGAACAAGGGTAAACTAACCATGTACAATGATCCCATCGCTGATATGCTGACCCGCATTCGAAATGCTTCGAATGTCGGCCTTCCCATGGTGGAAGTACCCGCCTCCAAGCTGAAAATCGAACTTGCGAAAGTCTTGCAAAAAGAAGGCTATATCAGAAGTTACGAAATTCGCGAAGTGGGCAGTCACAAAACATTGCGCATCTTGTTGAAATATGATGCACAAGGGTACCCACTGATCCGTAAACTGGCGCGGGTAAGCCGTCCGGGTCTTCGTAAATACTATAAAGTAGACAACCTGCCTCGCATTTTGGCTGGTGCTGGTACGGCGATTGTCAGTACGCCCAAAGGGCTGCTGTCCGATCGTGAAGCCCGCAAGGCGCGTGTAGGCGGTGAAGTTCTCTGCTACATCTATTAAGCCGCAGCCTGGTAGCCAGCAAGATTTAACAGAAGGTAAAGTCTCATGTCACGAATTGGTAAATCCCCCGTCCAGATTCCGGACAAGGTTGAAGTCACTCTTAAAGAGACTTCCAATGGAACTGAAGTTACGGTCAAGGGTCCTAAAGGCACCTTGAGCCGCACTTTTCGTCCGGAAATCATTATTTCGCAAGAAGGCAATATATTGACTGTTTCCCGCAAGGATGAGAGCCGTTTGGCCCGTTCTCTGCACGGATTAAGCCGTACCTTGTTGAACAACATGGTACTTGGTGTCAGCCAAGGCTTTACCCGTAACCTGGAAATCGTGGGTGTTGGTTACCGGGCTCAAGTTCAGGGCAACAAACTGGTGTTGGCCTTGGGTTACAGTCATCCGGTCGAGATCGAAGCGCCTGCGAACATCTCTTTTGCAGTAGAAGCAAACACCAAATTGCAAGTTTCCGGTTTGGATAAAGAAGTGGTTGGCCAAATTGCCGCCCTGATCCGCAGCAAGCGTCCGCCAGAGCCTTACAAAGGCAAGGGTGTGAAGTATGCTGGCGAGCGCATCCGTCGCAAAGCCGGTAAAGCAGGTAAGAAGTAAGCAGCAGGTAATAGGATTATGCTCAGCAAACCCAATCGCAAGGAAACTACCCGCAAGCGCCACTACCGGCTGCGCCGCAGACTCGCCGGTACCAGTGAGCGTCCAAGACTGGCGGTTCACCGCAGCGGGAAACACATTTACGCTCAAATCATTGATGATACCCGGTCTATTACTTTGGCATCCGCCAGCACGGTTGAAAAAGACCTCCGCGCTGAATCTGGAGCCAATGTCGAAGCCGCTCGCAAGATTGGCGAATTGGTTGCTCAACGCGCCCAAGCCGCCGGTATCAAGAGTGTGGTATTCGATCGTGGTGGTAATTTGTACCACGGACGTATCGCTGCACTTGCGGATGCCGCTCGTGAAGCCGGCCTGGAATTCTAAGAATCCCGGCAGTCTATATAAACAAAAAGATTCGGTCAATACCGAATCTTTTTGTTTGCAGAACATGATCAATATCACTACAAGTCCACAGTAAAAAGCCCCAATCACAATTGGGGCTTTTTAAATCTTTGAATTGGACCAGAATTATTCGCTTAAACAGTTCTCGTCCGCAAGACGGGGATATTTGCGACCAGGGCGATTGTATTTGATTCGCTTTCCAGGTTCACTTCCAGGGCTTGCTTGTCGATTTCCACGTATTTGGAAATGACTTCCACCATGTCGTCGCGCATTTGCTCCAACAGGACAGGGGAAAGCTGAGTGCGATCGTGCATCAACACCAATTTAAGACGATTTTTAGCGTCATTCCGGGCGGTGTGCATATCTGTCGCTAACGAAGAGTCCATTGTTATTGTTGCCTGCGGCGGATCTACCCAGTCCACCAATTTTCGTAACCAACCCATCATCCGGTCTCCTATGCTTCAAACTTAAATTGCACGCTAGTCCCTGCTATTAGGCGCTTTTGGTAAAAAAGCCCTTCAGCTTATCCAGCCAGGATGTTGGAACATCCAGATTCAGGAACGGGACATCCTCACCGGCGACACGGCGGGCAATATTGCGATACGCCTGACCTGCCAGAGAGTTTTCAGTGTTTACAATCGGTTCCCCTTTGTTGGTGCTGACAATGATCTCCTGATCTTCGGGAATCACGCCCAGCAATTTGATGGAAAGGATTTCCAACACATCGTCCACATCCATCATATCATTGGTTTTGATCATTCCAGGACGCACCCGATTAATCACCAATTTGTAGTTATTGATTTCTTCTTTCGCTTCCAGCAGCCCGATAATCCGATCCGCGTCACGCACGGACGACATTTCCGGGGTGCAGACCACGATAGCTTCGGTAGCGCCAGCGGTAGCGTTCAGGAAGCCTTGCTCAATCCCGGCAGGGCTATCCACAAGGATATAATCAAAATCTTCGCACAGCTGCTCCGTCACCGAACGCATTTGCTCTTCGTTCAAAGCGGATTTATCACGGGTTTGGGCAGCGGGAAGCAAGCTGAGGTTGGGCATGCGCTTGTCCTTCACCAGGGCCTGGTTCAGTTTGCAGCGTTCTTCCACCACGTCCACAATGTTATAAACGATGCGATTTTCCAGCCCCATCAGGAGATCCAGGTTACGCAAGCCAATGTCGGTGTCCACTAGAACCACTTTGTAACCCATTCTCGCGAGGCCAGCGCCGATATTGGCAGTAGTGGTCGTTTTACCAACCCCTCCCTTTCCGGAAGTCACGACAATGACCCGTCCTTTTTCTTTTTTCGATTTTGTCATAGGGTACGCTTCCTCACAGTGTTGCTAATTCATGGAATGATTTTGTTAAATCGATGGTTTGTACCAAACCTAGCCTCGGGGCAGCATGGTTTTAAAAATTTTGATCTCCCCATCCGCAACTCGGGCCATTTCCGGCGAAATGCCCTGTTCAGCCCCTTCCTTGTGGTAATAAATGCGGTCCGGACGACGGGCGATATAATCCGCAATGCGTAACTGCAAAGCTTCAATCTTCATGGCGCGGATTTCGGATTTATAGTTGCCCTGGGCACCGGCATGGGCAATGCCACGCAATTCGCCCCACACCAGGATGTCTCCCCCAGCGGTAATTTCGCTGCCCGCATGCACGTCACCCACAATCACAATGTTGCCGTTAAAGCGGACCGTTTGACCGGAACGGAGATTCTGGCGCAGATACAAGGTATCAAATGCCGTTTCGGGATATTCAACCTCCCGAACCAGCTCTTCCTCCAGAATCTGCTCCGTCAGGCTCTCTTCATCGATTTCGAGAACATCACTTCCCTCAGCGGCCGTGGTTTCAATAATTTCGGCTTCGGCCAGCTCCGGAATATCCAAAGATTGGGGCGCAACAGCCTCAAAATCTTCCGCTTTGCGGGGCTGGGTAAAGTCCGGCAGTTCCACACGCTTGGCTGCCGTTGCACTATCAGTCCCTTCCGCCATTTTAGGAGCCGATGGCTGTGTGGCCGCCTTGTTCGGCTTGGCAGACCTTATCGGCAGAGGCTGCCGAATGGGCGTCCATTCGGACACCAGCTTTTCTTTCACGAACAGGCCTTCATCCAAAGCGGCCTGTTGGGTTTGGGGCACCGTTGCGTACATCGTGCCCAACGTAGCGCCAGCCCGCTGGATCTGTTGCTTCAGTTTGGTCAGGACGCCTCGCGTCAGAAGCAGATCCCCGGCATTGATATCCACCAACACCCCTGCGGGGCCTTCGGACAGACGCGCCACGAACTCATCCGCCAACTGGCACGCCTGGGCTGAATTGCCGGCCTTGGAGATATCCAGCAACAGGGCTATCTCTCTGTCTTTATTGCTTTCCTGCAGTTCTACCACCCAGGGGCCTCTCTCTATGATGACTCTCTATAATGACGAACCCCGAAATACTTGTTCACTGCCTACAAGTTAGGCAACTTACAGTTTACTTTCAGAATTTGCAAGTATCATAGCAAGGCGTCATTTCCACCGGCCATAACTGTTACGGTTTTTGAATGTAAAATCTTATGAAGCCAAAATCCGCTTGCACTCAGCCGAGAGCAAGTGCAGCCGATGGAAACCGGTTGTAAAACCGTCCTTAAACCGAAGTTTTTCGACTTAGACTATGGATAGAGGCCCCGCAGCATTTTAGCGGAAGCAACCCGGCCCACACCCAGCATCATGGCAGCGGTTCGGTTATCCACTTTTTTGGCCTGAGATATGTTATAAACTTCTTCAAAAGCACGCCCCATCAGGTAACCAAGCTTTTCATTCACTTGATCTTCGCTCCAAAAGAGGTGCTGGATGTCCTGCACCCATTCAAAGTAAGACACAACAACCCCACCGGCATTCGCCAAAATACCGGGAATAATAAATACGCCCTTCTTCTGCAGGATTTCGTCCGCTTCCGGCGTAACCGGGCCGTTAGCGCCTTCCGCAACAATTTTAGCCTTGATTTTTTCGGCGTTATGCTCGGTAATCACGTTGGCCAGCGCGGCGGGAACCAGAATATCCACATCCAGCTCCAGCAAATCCTTGTTTTCCATACTGTCCAACTCGTCAAAGCCAATCACGGTTCCCCGATCCGCCACATAACTCAGCAAACGAGGGATATCCAAGCCGTTCGGATTATAGATCCCCCCTTGCACATCGGAGACCGCAACCACTTTCACGCCTTGTAAATCCAGATACTTGGCGGTAATACTACCCACGTTACCAAAGCCTTGCACGGCGGCTGTCGGCACATCGGTCCCCAACTTCAGCTTTTCCAGGGCCATTTTTACCGTATGCGCCACACCCCGGCCCGTTGCCTCGCGGCGACCCAATGAGCCACCGACTGCAACCGGCTTGCCGGTAACCACGCCCGGCACCGCATAGCCGATGAAGTTGCTATAGGTATCCATAATCCAGGCCATGGTTTGCTCATTGGTATACATATCCGGCGCGGGAATGTCCTTTTCCGGGCCAATCATGGACAAAATCTCGGTGGTGTAACGACGAGCCAGCCGCTCCATCTCGGCAACGCTCATTTCCTCCGGGAAGCAGCAAACCCCGCCCTTGGCGCCGCCATACGGCAGGTTCAACAGGGCGCATTTCCAGGTCATCCACATGGCAAGCGCAGCCACTTCACCCAGGTTCACTTCATGGTGAAAGCGAATGCCGCCCTTGGTCGGCCCCAGGGACTGATCGTGCTGTACCCGGTAACCGCTGTATACACGGGTCTGGCCGTTATCCAGCCGGATAGGCACCGAAACAATCAGCGCTTTACGAGGGTACCGCAGCCGCTCATGAATGCCGGTGTCCAGGTTCATCAACTGAGCCACGTGATCCAACTGCTTTTGAGCGTTCAAAAACGTTTCGTTATAAAATTCCTGCATAGGTCCCTCTCATAAAAAGCGGATTTGTGTTTATTGAAACAAGTTTGCCCAAATTATGAGACGGTCAATTCGTTTTTGCAATTTGGTTTCGCAACTTCACCCCGCCACATCTACAGAAAGGCCCTGCATGCGTCTCGATAAATTCCTTAAAGTTTCCAGGCTGGTCAAGCGCCGCACCGTGGCTTGCGAGCTGTGCCAGGGCGGACACGTTAAAATAAACGGCAATGTGGCCAAGCCTTCCGTGGAGGTCAAGGTGGGGGATCTGCTGCAAATTCGCTTCGGCAACCGATTGATTACCGCCAGAGTGGAACACGTGCCTGAGAAAGCGGTTCCCGCGCAGGTCGCCGACACCCTGTATACCTTGCTGGAAGAGACACCCCTGGAAAGCCCGCTTTGAAGCCCAACCATTCGGCGGATTGGTTTTCGGTTTTCTTCCCGTTATAATGCCGGAAACGGTTTTGTCTGTCTGGAGAGGCAACTTACAATGGTTTCTTTTATTGAGCATGTTGAGGCCCGTGAAATTTTGGATTCCCGCGGCAATCCAACGGTTGAAGTGGATGTTGTCCTGTCCGGAGAAGCAACGGGTCGTGCGGCGGTTCCCTCAGGCGCCAGCACCGGTTCCCGAGAGGCGCTGGAATTGCGCGACGGCGACAAAACCCGTTATAGCGGCAAAGGCGTTCTGCAAGCCGTTGAAAACGTAAACGAAACCATTAACCGGGAACTGGTCGATCGGGATGCCTTCAACCAGGCCGAGCTGGACCAGTTGATGATCGATCTGGACGGCACTCCCAACAAATCCAAACTGGGCGCCAACGCCATGCTGGGTGTGAGCATGGCCATTGCCCGGGCAGCCGCCAACACCCTGAAGCAACCGCTGTACCGCTACCTGGGCGGCGTGAACGCCACCATTCTGCCGGTGCCGATGATGAACATCATCAACGGCGGGGCGCATGCGGATAATAATATTGATATTCAGGAATTCATGATTGTGCCGGTCGGCGCCTACTCATTCTCGGAGGCACTTCGCTGGGGCGCGGAAATTTTCCATACGCTGCGTAAAGTACTCAGCAGCCGTGGCCTGGCTACCGGCGTGGGCGATGAAGGCGGTTTCGCGCCCAACCTGAAAAGCACGACGGAAGCCATCGAGCTGATTATCCACGCCATTGAGGAAGCCGGATACAACACCAAGGATCAGGTCAAACTGGCCTTGGATGTAGCCAGCTCTGAGTTCTACGTGAACGGCCAGTACGATATGACCGGCGAAGGCAAGAAATTGAGCCGCGAGCAGATGGTGGATTACCTGGCTGAGCTGGCCAACAAGTACCCGATCATCTCCATTGAAGACGGCATGGCCGAAGGCGACTGGGACGGCTGGAAACTACTGACCGAAAAAATCGGCCACAAAGTGCAGTTGGTAGGCGATGACCTGTTCGTGACCAACCCTGAGATTCTGAAGGAAGGCATTGAAAAAGGCATTGCCAACAGCATCCTGATCAAGCTGAACCAGATCGGAACGCTCAGCGAAACCTTGTCGGCCATTAATATGGCGCACCAGGCTGGTTATACCACCATCATCAGCCACCGTTCCGGTGAAACCGAAGATGCCTTTATTGCGGACCTGGCCGTTGCGGTAAACGCCGGTCAAATTAAAACCGGCTCGCTGTGCCGGTCTGAGCGCATTGCCAAATACAACCAGTTGCTGCGCATTGAGCAGGAGCTTGGCCCCATTGCCCAGTATGCAGGCCCCGCCGCGTTCAAATGCTTGCGCAAAACGGGCTCCGCCGCCTTGGAAATGGCGAAATAAGAGTGGCAAACCGGCCCCTAAAAACTTATAATGGAACTGTCGAGAGAGAGGAGCGGTGACTATGAAACTAATCGTCAACGGTCGCAACATCGAACTGACGGATGCCATCAAGGCTTACGTAGAAGAGAAAATGGGGCGACTGGAGCACCACTACGACTTTATTCAGGAGATTCACGTCTTCCTGAGCGTGGAGAAAAATCCGCGTATCAGCGCCAACCAGAAAGCTGAGGCGACAGTCGTAGTCAACCGCGCCGTTCTCCGGGTGGAAGTTTCCTCAGAAGGGCTGTACGGCAGCATTGATCAACTGGTCGATAAGGTAGAGCGGGTGTTGACCCGTCATAAAACCAAATTGCTGGGCCGCGCCAAGTCCGCTAAAGGCGAATCGATCCGCAAGACCGGCACCGAAGAGGAACTGGCAGCAGAACTCACCGACGAAGATCTGGAAGGCGTCTTCCTGACCTACGAGGACGAGGAAGAAGCCGAAATCACCACCGAGGGCTACAAAAGCTAGTTCTGCTGTGGGCGGTTCCACCAAACCGACAATTAACGCTATGATGATTACACTTGCCTGAAATCAGGCAAGTGTAATTTATTTTTATGGGAGGCTTGGGAATTGGTGAATCCATTAAACACCCCAACCAGCGATGATAAGCTGTGGGCCGGTTTAAGCTATGTGGGAGCAAGTTGCTGCGCTATACCCGCGCTCGTTATTTTCCTCTTAAAGCGCGATGAATCCCGGTTTATCAAATTCCACTCATTACAAGCATTAGCCTTCGGGTTGGCCATGATTCTGCTGATGATTGCATTTTCAATCCTAGGCCAGATTCCAATTCTCAACTTCCTGATCGGCCTGGTTGCTTTTGTTTTGTCATTAGGGCTTTTCGGTTATTGGATTTACCTGATTGTGCAGGCCTTCATGGGTAAGGATGTGCGCATTCCGGTGCTGGCGGATTTCATCGACCAGAATTTGATGGGTTAAATCCGACTGCGCTGCTTAAGCTGTAAATACTGCTGAATCAGCGCTTCATCCAGCGCATCGGCCTGAACATCAATCACAATCGCGTTGTTTACCTTGGCTAACACGCTTAAGGCCTGTTGACGCATGGCCGATAAATCCAGAGCCACACCCTGACGGTAAGCGTCATAAGCGCTCTCAGGGAGGGTGCTGACGTGTTGGCCTGCCTCATTGTCTGCCAAAGTCACCACCATGAGTAAATGGTTGGATGAAAAGCTTTTCAGGCTACTCAACAAATTACGAGAGGCCAAGGGGTCAATCAAATCCGTAAACACCACCACCAGCGCCCGACGCTTGAGACTGCGGGAAAACTGCAGCATCACGGCCTCATAATCCGGCTGTATGGCTTGTACGCTCGTCTCGCCCAGCGCCTCCAGAATCCGGTTCAGGTGGTGTCTGCCTCCACCCATGGGGACATGCGCAATAACTTTATTGCTGAACACGCCCACCCCAACACAGTCACCGCGATCAATAGCAACCGTCATAAAGGCCAAGGCCGCATTTAAGGCCCAATCGTACTTTTGCAGCCGCTTACCGGAAGCACTCTGATAGGGCACCTGCATTTTTCGCCCGGCATCCAGCAACACCAGAATGGGTTGCTCCACCTCGTGGGTAAATGTGCGGACCACGGGCACGTCCAGCTTGGCGGTGGCCTGCCATGCCATTTTCCGGATATCGTCCCCGGCAAAGTAATGGCGCAGGCCGCTGAATTGTGTGCCTTCCAAGCCCAGCGAACGTTTTTGCAGCTCTCCGGCGCTCTGGGCTTTGGAGGCCATGACTCTTAACCATTTTAACCGGCGCAAGTCCGGCATCACTTTTACCGATTCGGGACGTCCGCCTTGAAGCGTCAGCCACAACAGTCCTAAACGGCTACGGTAACGGAGATGGATTTTCTCAAAGCGGAAAACGCCTCGATGACCAGGCGTCAGCTCATACGCCACCTCCTGCTGCGCATAAGGCGGAATTTGCACCGGACGGGTCAAGGCATCCCAGGATAAGCCATCCCGCAGCCCCAATGGCGCACTGTCCCGTACCACGGCGGTAACCGTGTCGCCGCTAGTGTTCATCAGGCTCAAAATCACCGTATTCGGCTGACCGATGGAAAATTTCCGGCTCATCGCGCGATGCATGCTCAATTGGTTGGCCGATGTACTTAGAAAGAAGGCATCCACCAGTAATACCAGCATCAGCAACGGGTTGTAGATTGGGATCACCCAGTTCAGCCACGGCCAACGCATGGTCAGCGCCATCAAGGGAATGGGCACCAGCATCAAGGCAAAAACCGTCCATGTGGGCTGAGCCTTTGCAAACCGGCCCAGCAAAAGAATGGTGCCCAGTACAAAGGCGATTTGAACCAGGCTATCTCTCAACTGGCCCAGAATCGCCGATGTAATCTGATCCATATCCCCTCTCTTCGGCTATTTAGCGCATTTTAAGCTGTCGGGTACGCTTCAACGGGTCCAGATACAGACGCTGTTCATCATCCTGATAGAGTTTAAAATGGTCGTACTCCTTGCCCTTGCAAAGGAGCCAAGCCGTATATGCGCCAATCATGGCATCCAGCACGGAACTGGGCGCCAGATTATTGGGAATATCCCGAATTCCCAAACGTTGCTTCAGCAAAGCCTGCATGGCCCGGCACCCTTGCGGGCTCCGGTTGCGGAAGGGGATATTCAGCCCATAGCGCAGCTTGGCATGGGCGGTAAAAAAGCTAAAAATCAGGATGCCTTTGTCGTTGACGGCATCATAAAAGTCCTTGGCCCGCTGGGCATAGCGATCGGTCGGCACCGGTTCCTTAACCTCATTGGGCACTTTCTCTCCCAGGCGCAAGGGGTGCATTTTGATTTGCTGCTGACGCCATTTGCTGGGAATGCTCAGGCTCTTGGGGATATCCAGAGCCACCACCAGATTTTCCGCCGGGGCCAGATTACTCAGGAACAATAATAGTTCCTCGTCATCGTTCAGCTTGTCCATGCGCATAATGCGCCGGTTGCGGTCGATGACCGTAATGCCCGTTTCCAGATTCTCAATGGGCGCCATATCAATGCCCACAAACAGCCATTTGTTGGTCAGGCTGGCCTGCGGGTCGGACCCCAGTTTGGCGGCCAGATCCTTGATTGCGATTTCGTGTTTCAGGTAGATTGAAGAAGCGGACATGCCATTATCATACCCCAGACCCCGCATAATCAGCACCCATCAGAATGCCTCTCGGCAAACGCCGGACATAGGCACACCTCATTCAGCAATGCACGGAGAACGGAATTTTGCAAAAGGCAGGCATCGTAGGGCTCCCCAACGTGGGTAAATCCACACTGTTCAACGCCCTTACCTCATCCTATCAGGCGGAAAGCGCCAACTACCCCTTCTGCACCATCGAGCCCAACGTGGGCATCGTCAAAGTGCCTGACGCCCGGCTGGCCATCCTGAAAGATCTGGCGAAAACGCAGGTAGTCATACCCGCCGTGTTCGAATTTGTGGACATTGCCGGTCTGGTGCGGGGCGCCAGCAAGGGTGAGGGCTTGGGGAATCAGTTCCTGGCCAACATTCGGGAAGTGGACGCCATTGTGCACGTAGTTCGCTGCTTTGAAAGCACCGACATCGTTCACGTGGAAGGCAGCGTTGACCCGCTCCGGGACTTGGAAACCATCCACATTGAACTGTGTATGGCCGATTCCGCATCCATGGGGAAACAAATCGAGCGCCTGATCAAGCAGGTGAAACAAAAGGATAAAGATGCCGAGGCCAAGTTGGCCCTATTCCAAAAGCTCAAGCCCATCGTGGATGAGGCGGGGGTGATTGATCCCAAAACCCTGAGCGAGGAAGAGCAGGTGCTGCTGAAGCAATCCCAGTTGCTCAGCACCAAGCCGGTGATTTACGCCGGCAACGTGACCGAGACCGATCTGGCCAACCCGGAAGCCAACCCGCACTTCAAGCGGCTGAAAGAACGCGCCGCCGAGGAAGGCCGCATTGCGGTCCCCATTTCCGCGCAAATTGAAGCCGAGCTGACCCAGATTGACGAAGCTGAAAAGGCGGATTACCTGGAAAGCCTGGGCGTCAGCTCTTCCGGGGTGGATGGGCTGATTCAGGCTGCCTTCAAAACGCTGGACTTGGAAACCTACTTTACCGCCGGCGAGAAAGAAGTCCGCGCCTGGTCTTACGAAAAAGGCATGACCGCCCCCCAATGCGCCGGAATTATCCACACCGACTTTGAAAAGGGCTTTATTCGCGCAGAAATTACTGCCTATAACGACTATGTCGCGTCTGGTGGAGAAAAAGGCGCCAAGGAGAAGGGCCTGATGCGCCTGGAAGGCAAAGATTACATCATGAAAGACGGTGACGTGGTCCACTTCCGGTTCAACGTATAGGTTTTTCTTTTAAAATTTTGAAGCCTGTTCGCCGGTGACAACACCGATGCGGACAGGCTTCATGTTCTGTCCGGTTCGCTGTAGGATATGGCATATTCAAGTTACGGATTTCAATTCCCGCCCCATAGACTAAGGAGCCAGACATGCCTTCGGCCACTACCATTCAAACCCAGACCATGAAAGCCATCCGCAAGTCCCAAGCCGCCGAGGGCTTTGAATACGTGGACGTGGACAAACCGACTCCCGGCCCGAAGGAAGTGCTGATTAAGGTCACGCTGGCCTCCGTGTGCGGCACGGATTTCCACATTACCAACTGGGATGAGTGGAGCGCCAACCGCATCAAGCCGCCGCTGGTATACGGGCATGAGTTCTGTGGAGTGATTGAAAGCGTGGGCGAAAAAGTAGAGGGATTAGAGCCGGGCGATTACGTCTCCGCCGAAATGCATCTGCCCTGCGGCTACTGTTTGCAATGCCAGCAAGGCCACAAGCACATTTGCGAGAACGTGAAAATTTTTGGGATTGATTTACCTGGCTGCTTTGCGGAATACATCGCCATTCCTTCCAAACAGGTGGTCAAGTTGCCGCCCTCCATCAAACCGGAATACGGCGCGCTGCTGGATTCGCTGGGCAACTCGGTGCATGCCGTGTCCAAGGCGGATGTTTCCGGCAAGACCGTGCACGTGGTGGGCTGTGGCCCGCTGGGATTGTTTGCCATCGTGCTAGCCAAAGCGATGGGTGCCTTGAAAGTCTTTGCGTCCGATGTATCGCCCTTCCGGCTGGACTTAGCCGAAAAAGCAGGCGCCGATGCCGTACTGGCCGCTGATAAAGTGAAAGTGTCCGATGAGCTGAAAAGCCTGACCAAAGGGCACGGCGTGGACGTGGTGCTGGAGATGTCCGGCAGCCCCATGGCCATTAACGATGCCCTGCGTGGCATGAAGCTGGGCGGCACCGCCGTGATGATGGGCATTCCCAAAGGCAATGTGGAACTGGATCTCAGCAACGATATCATCTTCAAGGAAGCCCGCGTGATTGGGGTCAACGGTCGCCAGATCTTCCAGACCTGGCTGCTGATGCTGGACCTGATGGCGGCCGGTAAGCTGGATCTGGATTTCATCATTACCCACCAGTTGCCCTTGTCCGAATTCGGGCAAGCTATGGATCTGATTCGGCAAGGCGTCAGCGGTAAAATCCTGCTGAAGCCATAGCGGTACAATAGAAGTATTCACGATTAGCGCCCCCGTGGCATTAAGAGGACCCTGCGTCATGACATCCACCACCCACGTTTCAAATCGGCTGGATTTTTTGAAGGACGAGATTCAGCGGCTGAAAGACGAGCATCTGTACCAATCGCTCAAGCCGTTTGAGGGCATGCAGGGCGCGGAAATCCGTATGAACGGGCGCGAGATCCTTAATTTCTCCTCCAACAATTACCTGGGGCTGACCAATCACCCCAAGCTGATGGAAGCATCCAAGAAAGCGATTGATGAGTACGGCGTGGGCGCTGGCGCGGTTCGCACCATTATCGGCACCATGAGCATTCATGAAGAGCTGGAAGCCAAGCTGGCCCAATTCAAGCAATGCGAGGCCACGCTGGTGTTGCAATCCGGGTTTACGGCCAACATGGCCGCCATTCCGCCGATTGTAGGCGAAGGGGACGTAATCATCAGCGATGAGCTGAACCACGCCAGCATTATCGACGCTGTGCGGCTCAGCCGGGGTGCAGCCAAGGATATTTTTCCACACAGCAACATGGATGCATTGGCAAGCGTGTTGAAAAAGCATAAAGGCGCCCGCCGCAAGCTGATTGTGACCGACGGCGTGTTCTCCATGGACGGCGATATTGCCAAGCTGCCGGAGATTGTAGCATTGGCGGAAAAGCACAATGCCATTGTGATGGTGGACGATGCTCACGGCAGTGGTGTTTTGGGCGCGCATGGCCGGGGCACCGTGGATCACTTCGATCTGCATGGTCGGGTGGATATTGTGGTAGGCACCATGTCCAAGGCGCTGGGCACTATGGGCGGCTATGTGGCCAGTACCCAGGCCATGCGGGAGATTATGGTGAATAAGGCACGGCCGCTGCTGTTCAGCACACCGCATCCGCCTTCTGTAGTGGCCTCCTGCATTGCGGCAGTGGAACTGCTGGAAAGTGATGACACGCTGATCAAGCAATTGTGGTACAACACCCGCTACTTTAAAGCGGGCATGAAGTCCATTGGCTTGCCCATTGAAAGTGAAACCCCGCTGTGCCCGGTGATTGTGGGCACCAGCGAGAAAGCCCAGAAGCTGAGCGAGCGGCTGTTTGAGGAAGGCATTTACGGGCGGGCCATTGTATACCCGACCGTGGCCGCCGATAAAGCCCGTGTGCGCATTATTATCAACGCCAACCACACCCAGGTTCACCTGGATCGCTGCATTGAGGCCTTCGAAAAAATCGGCAGGGAACTCGACTTGCTACAACGCTAAAAGCTGCGCATTCTCAGGTTCATGCTTGCTTAACAATATGCTACAATTGCTGAACCAGTGTGCAATATCTGCTTCTTACGGGCCGCTGCTTCGGGAGACTAGCGGGGAGGCTTTAGCGTGGAGAAATCCGGAAAGAGTATGACTTCAACAGGTTTGGCCAAGGCATGGAACCAGTTATGCAATCAGGTTTCCAACCGGGTAGACCAATGCGCCAGCGCTCTGCTGCATGCGGAGAAGATTCAATTGGGGCGCAAGCCGTATGCCGGACGCCTGTCTAAAACCCGGCTTTCCTCGCCGGAAGACGAGATTAAAAAGCTGGTAATTACCGCCGCCACATTGGAAGACGTGTGGCAATTCTTCCTGAAACGTCTGCGCAGCGGCAGCCAGTTGGATTTGCTGTGTTTTTCCGTGCTGGATGAGCGTGGCGACCTGATTGAGGCGCGCTTCTTGTACGGTGGGGATGACACCCCCATTAACCTGTCCAGCCGCCCCACAATCTCTATGGCCGAAACCGGGAACCACCTGGTTCAGTCATACCGCCGCAAGGACACCACGTTTTCTCCCAATTTAAAAACCTTGGGCACAGAAACGCTGGCCTGTATCCCGTGGGCGGATGCTGAAACTACCGATGGCCCCATTGAATTTAATCTGTTCAGCGTCCCCCTGATTGCGGGCGGGCAGTCCATTGCCATGCTGACGCTGGGTTTCCGGGAGATGGATTCGTTCTCGCAAGCCAAGCTCTCGTATGTTTATACGTTGCGGGATCAAATCGCCCAGCTTATCTGGAACTTGATTCTACAAGACCGCATGAAGTCCCAATCCCAGGTAGATAACCTGACTGGGCTCCTGAGTTACACCTATTTCCAGGGCATTCTGGAGCGAGAGCTGTCCAAATCGGACCAGCAGAGTTCCTCGGTGACGGTAATGATCCTAGATATCAATAATATTCAGGACATCAACCAAAGCCAGGGCCACAAAGCAGGGGATGAAGCCATTTGCCACCTGGCCTCCACCGTTCGCCGGCTGATTCGGGGATTGGACACCGTGGCCCGCTACGGTGGCGATGAAGTGGTGGTCATTTTGCCGGAAACCGACCGGAAATCCGCCGAGGAAATTGCCCAGCGCTTCCTGCAAGGTTTAAAAGTGGGTCTGCCGGAGCATTT
>JAJQJM010000050.1 GCA_021323475.1 Vampirovibrio sp. | reverse complement strand
CATAAGTATGGAATTGTCGATCTTTCGGATCACGGGTTTTCACCAAAGCCGCTTCCTGTTCACGCCCCTGAAAGACATCCTTAATCGCGTCCCTTTGTCGTCGGCCGCAGCGACTGAAATCACGTAATCGCTCTGGGCGAGGAAATTGGTATCTCCGCCTTTTTTGCGAGCGGTAAATACATCGTTCATTTCGTGATCGTTACCAGAGGCAACCACCACGGTCACACCGTTTTGGGCGGCATACTGCGTAGCCTGCTGATACTTCAGCCTGCTTTTCTGGTAGGCGGAACCGGGGCTATCCAGGCGGCCATCCACGTATTTGACGATGGCGTTGGATACTTCGTCCGTTACCAGGACTTGCCCGTCCTTGTTGGTTTCCAGCGAGCTGAGTGACTTGGGTTTCAAGCCGATGACCGTGCCCATCTTCGGGTTATCCTTCAGACTGAGCAGCACATTTTCATAAATGGTATCCCGGCTGTATCCCAAGGAGCCGTTAATAACTTCGGTTTTACCCTGTTTAACAATGCCGTTAATCTTGTTGGACATAATATCGAACGCGTCCGTGGATTCGGTATCGATGTAATCGTCCAGCTCTTTTTTGCTGTTGACGCGGGTTGGTTCGCTGGCGCCGGTATCCGACGATTCATCATTGCCGATGCCGGTATAATGCACATTGCTTTTGCCCAGCGGATTGTTGCGCTGATAAATCTCCCGCACGGACTGGGCATGCTCGTCCGCTTTGCCATTGTTGTAATAGCCTACCTCAATCAGCGTGGTATCCACCTTATAGCGGGCGGGGTCGCTGTAACCGCCCATGCCGGGTTTGGCGTTCGGATAGCCATTTCCGGGCCCGTTCATGGGATACGATGGCCCACTGGACATATAAGGCGAAAACTGAAACAGGCTGTCGAAACCCGGATAACCGGCATCATAACGCTTTACGGATGCGTTGCTTTTGTCCCCCGCTTTTTCTTCTCTGTTTCCCTGGGATTTTATGGCAGGTTTAGAATTCCCTGCCTGCTGCGGCGAAGGATATGACGGATTATTCCACGCACCAAAATATGGACTCGTCATATTTCCAACTGTCTCCATCCCAAAACGTCGTGTCGTTGTTCTTTCCACATCCCAAGCGGCCATAACAAATACCACTATGGCCTTAACTGTATAAAAACCAATATTGGTTGTTTATTGCTTGATCAGCAGTATTTCTTTACACGTTCAGTGATACACTGAAATCATGGGGAATAGCGACTTTTACACCTACATGGTGGAATGTGCCGATGGAACGCTGTACACCGGCTGGACCACCAATCCGCAAAATCGTCTGGACTGTCATAATCAGGGCAAAGGCGCCAAATACACGCGCGCCCGGCGGCCTGTAACCTTGAGGGCGCTTTGGCGTTTCGACAGCAAATCCGAGGCCATGCGGTTTGAGGTTGAACTCAAACGCCTGCCCAGGCAGCAAAAATTATTGCTGGCGGCCAGTCAGGCTGGCTTAGCCGAATTTGGCCGAATGTAAGGTACGCTTGGGCTCAGCCGTTTCAATGGCCTCATCGGGTTCCTTCGGCACAACATTCAGTTGTCGTTTGATGGGATGCCATTTGCCGTCCTCGCCTTTTTCCAGAATGGGGAACGAAGCGTTTTTAAAGTCGAAATCCGCCTGTTTTGCGAAGGTTTTACCGACCTCGCCGGAGTCCTCGAATAGAATGGCGATTTCATGGTTGGTCTTGCTGATGCTGCGTTGGGCGTCCTCGCTTACTTCCAGGTTTTCCATGGCGTTGGCCAAGGTGTTCACGCTGTCGGCGGCATTGCGGCTTTCCAGCCCAATGGCGGACCAGTTGGCGGAACCCACCAACAAATTTTTGCGATCGAACACCGCCCACTTGGCATGCAGTTTTTCTTCATGCTCCCGGCTGGATTTGAAGAAGCGAATCGGCACCCCGGCCTTGGCCAGTTTTTGAATGCCGGGGCGACAATTGGGAAACAGGAAAAACAGACCCGGATCTACCAGGATTTTGACGCCCTCTTTCCCCTTCTTGCTGAGTTCCTTATGTTTGGCGATTAATTTGTCCACCACCTGCTTTTGGGTTAATACGAAAAGTTCCGCATGGACACTGTTTTTGGCCTGATCGATCTGGCTCAGGATACCGTTCAGAATTTCATCCTTGGCCCCTTGCTCGGAATTCTCGCCGGAGGTTTGCAGCACCTTCAGTTTGCCTGCGTGAAAGGGCGTTATGGGCGGCAACTCGGACGGGCTACCACCGGCGGTAATCCAGTCCGGTTTGAATACTTTGTGGAAAATATTACGGGTATCCGGCCCCTGAATATAAATGGCCCCGTCGTGGTTGGTCGCGGAATGGTTGCCCCAGTTCATCCCGCCGATGACGGCATGTTTATTATCGGCCATTAAAATTTTAACGTGGCTTTTAATGGAGGCTTCCCCCGGATAAGTCAGCACCGGAATGCCGCTCTCTTTCAATTTGGCGATGGTGCGTTCGTTATGATTGTCCTCTAACTTTTCCCCGTCTCTGGGTTGTTGCTTGGTGTTATCCAGAATGACCCGCACATTGACGTTCTTGTTTTTCAGTTGAATCAGCCGATCGACCAGACTGGCTTGAATATGCGCGCCGGGCGTATTTTCCGGGCTGGTGCGTTCCGGGTACAGTTCCGGCGATTGAAGGTTATACATATCCACCAGCACCCAGGATTTTGCCTTATCCAGCACTTCGTTAATCTTGTTGAAAATTTGCCCGCCACCCAAAAGGCTTTGCACTTTGGTGGTTTCCTGCCGGAGGCCGTTTCGGCCGGGAACGCGATAGGTCATGGTATCGGTGCTGGACGGGTAATGGAACCGGTTCTGGTTCCAGCGTGGAAATGGCTTACGCGGCGCCGGAGCGGATGTGTCGGTAGGGGCTTCCGGTTGCTGCGGTTTCTGCGGTGCCGCCGGCACCATAGGCGACGAGCCGAAAACTAATGCGTTGATCAATGCCTCACTCCTCCCACGGGGAACTGTTTAACCGGATAAAAGCGCGCTAAAAACCGGCTGCGCCAGTCAGGCGACAAACCCAGGTAATCCCCGTTAATTGCAGCCTCAGGCAACGCCTGGAGGCTTATGAAACCCACAAAAAACTTATAGTTGACGTGATTGTAACCGGCTCACTCCAAAATGAAAAGCAATTTTTAAGCGCGAATGTTATCAGCCTTAAGGGGATTCTGATAAAGCGCCAAAACCCGCCATTGAGACGGGTTTTGATTTCAATCTTCTAAAGTTGGTTATTGCGCGAAGGCGTTGGCCGAGCGCCGAGCGGGCACTCTGGTTTTGATGGCCATGGAAATCTTGTTGTAGTGCTCCATAATGCTGAGCGATGTATGGATGACTTCCTGGCAATCCTTATAAATTGCCGCAGTTTGTGGGCTTTCTTTCAGCAATTGCGCGTATTGCAAGCCCAAACGCTTTTCTATTTCCTTTGCAGGCATTTTGTTCATACCGGATAACTCCTCAGTCCCATTGGTCCCTATTTGATCAGCCTATTGAAACCCCACTGTACTGGCATAAAAACAATCTTTGGCTCAACGGTGATAAAGTATGAACAATTATTACAGAGTTGACGTCTGTATATATTATCCATGCGTTGAGCCGATGGGCTTTGGGGATGTCACTGGGCAGTCGCAAGGGGCTTCACTTTGGTAGATAATGAAAGCATTATGAGTACGAACGAGATCAAGATTACCGGGGCGCGGGTCAATAACCTGAAAAACGTCAGTTGTGACCTGCCGCATGAAAAAATCACCGTGATTACCGGCCCGTCCGGCTCCGGGAAGTCGTCGTTGGCCTTCGATACGCTGTATGCGGAAGGGCAGCGCCGCTACATAGAATCCATGTCCTCGTATGCCCGGCAGTTTTTGGCCCGCATTGAAAAGCCGGATGTGGACAACATCCAGCACATTTTGCCCGCCATTGCGCTGGAGCAGAAAAACCAGGTGAAAAATGCCCGCTCCACCGTCGGTACGGCCACCGAGATTTATGATTTTCTGCGGATTCTGTATGCCAGTATTGGCGAAACCAAGTGCGACCGCTGCGGCGGGGACGTTAGCCGGGCCGATCCGTTTAAAATCCAGAAGGATTTGCAACAGTTCCCGGAAGGTTTGAAAGTATTGCTGCTGGCCCCGGTCCACCTGAAAGATTTCAGTGTGGACGATCTCATCCGTCAGGGCTTTTTCCGGATTTACCGGAATGGAGAGATGGTCGATATCAATACGGTCAAAGATCAGCTTTCCTCGCACGATGTGGTGCGAATTGTAATTGATCGTCTCATCGTCAAGCACAAGGCGTTGGGAGCCCGTCTGCTGGAATCCATTCGCAGCGCCTTGGCCTTGGGCAACGGCAAAATTGAGGTGTTGACGCTGGATACGGGGGAAACCCACCTGTTTCAGAATGAGTTTGCCTGTCTGAACTGTCATAAGAAATTTGCCGAGCCGTTTCCCAACTTTTTCTCGTTCAATAGCCCGATGGGCGCTTGCCCGTCCTGTGAAGGCTTTGGCCGGATCATCGGCATTGATATGGACAAGGTGATTCCCAACAAGTCGCTGACGCTGGCGCAGGGGGCCATTAATCCGTTTACCAAGCCGTCTTATACGGAAGGCTACGATTACCTGGCCAAGGAAGCCAAAAAGCGTAAAATTCCGCTGGATGTGCCCTGGCAAAAGCTGACCGATGAGCAAAAGGCGTTCATCATTGATGGCGGCGGCGATTTTGACGGGATCCGCGGCTTTTTCGACTGGCTGGAAACCAAGAAGTACAAGGTGCATGTCCGGGTGATGCTGGCCAAGTACCGGGGCTATTATCCCTGCCCGGACTGTTTGGGCTCTCGTTTACGCCGTGAGGCGCTGAATGTCTATATTCAGGGCAAAAATATTCTGGATATTGGCGAAATGCCGGTTTCGGAACTGGTGGCGTTTTTTGACGGCCTTAACCTGCCCGCCACCCATGAGCTGATTGCCGAGCGCCTGCTGAAAGAAGTTAAAAGCCGGCTGCATTACCTGCACGATATCGGGCTGACGTACCTGACGCTCAGCCGACAGTTCCGTACCCTATCCAACGGGGAAGCCCAGCGGATTAATTTATCCGCCGCATTGGGCAGTGGGCTGACGGATACCCTGTACGTGCTGGATGAGCCTACGGTGGGCTTGCATGCCCGCGATACGGACCGGCTGATTCGCATTCTGCAAAACCTGCGGGACCACGGCAACACCATTGTCATTGTGGAGCATGACCCGGAAGTGATGCTGGAGGCCGATTACATCATTGATATGGGCCCATCCGGCGGGGAAGAGGGTGGCCGCATTGTGTATGAAGGCACACCGGAAGGCTTGCTGAAAGTGCCTTATTCACTCACGGCCCGCTATCTGGCGAATCCCGCCTTGCCTGAGCCTCCGTCCGCCAATGGAAAAGCGTCCAGGGCCAAGTCCAACGGCAACGGGCGTAAAAAGTCCAAAGCGGATGAAGCGACGGATGACGTGATTGAAATTCGTGGTGCGCGCGGCAATAACTTGAAGAATCTGACCGTCCAGTTCCCCAAGAACCAGTTGGTGTGCGTTACCGGAGTGTCCGGCTCCGGCAAGTCCACACTGATTAAGCAAACCCTGTTTGCGGCCTACGAGCATTCCCAGTCCCGCTCGCTGCAACTGGATGAGGCGCCGCATGATGAATTGGTCGGGCTGGATACGTTCAAGGATGTGTTACTGGTGGATCAAAGCCCGCCGGGCCGCTCCGCCCGTTCCAACCCGGTGACGTACGTGAAGGCTTACGATGATATTCGAAAATTATTTGCGGAAACCCGTAAGGCCATTGTGCTGGGCATTACGCCGGGGCATTTCTCGTTCAACACCACGGGTGGCCGCTGTGAAACCTGCGAAGGGCTGGGCACGCTGACCATCGACATGCAGTTTATGGCCGATGTGACCGTGGTGTGCCACGATTGCCAGGGGCGGCGTTTCAATCCCAACGTGCTGTCCATTGAGGTGGAAGGCAAGAGCATCAACGATGTGCTGAACATGACCGTGGATGAAGCGGTGAAGTTCTTTGCCAGCAGCCGCAAAATCTCCGCCAAGCTGCGCCCGTTGCAGGAAATTGGCCTGGGTTACCTGAAACTGGGGCAGTCCACATCCACCTTGTCCGGCGGGGAGGCCCAGCGCCTGAAGCTGGCCAGCTACCTGCCCGGTCACCGAGCAGGTGACGACGATGTGGCCGAAGCGCGGGAAAAGTATCTGTTCCTGTTTGATGAGCCGACCACCGGCCTTCACATGGCGGATATCGCCTTGCTGGTGCAGGCATTCCGCCGCTTATTGGCTGCAGGGCACTCACTAATTGTGATTGAGCATAACATCGATTTTATCGCCCAGGCCGATTACCTGGTGGACATGGGTCCGGAAGGCGGCGATGGCGGCGGCCAAGTGGTAGCCCAAGGCACCGTGGACGATGTGATGAAGGCCAAAGCCAGTCCCACCGGCCAATTCATGCAAAAACGCCTCAAGAGCTTAATCAAAGCTTGAAAAACTAAACGCGGTCGGCTTATTTTCGCTTGCTGAAAACGGCTTTGCCCACCCGGCCCAGCAAATCCATGCCCAGGGATGCCGGCAAGCCACCGGTGGCCGTGGTGATGGAGGTATTGATCATGGATTGCCGCTCATGGGTTTGGGTGATTTTAAAGTCGCAATAGGCTTCAAACCATTCGGCCATGGCGGTGGCAAGCGCTTCTTCCTCCGCGCCGAGGGTCATGGCAATCAGGCGGGCCATGTAATCCGTGTCATCTCGAAGCTTTGCAGGCAGCACCGCTGTTTGAATGTATTCAGTCAGCCGTCCGTCTCCGTCCTCTAACGTCAACAGCATGCGGTGGGTGGTGGCAATCAGGTCTTCCGGCGGGAAGGGGGTGCCTTTGAATAAGTCGTTGCGGGTCAGCTTTTTATATTTCGGATTCTTCTGTAATAAGGCCAATGCACTATTCTGATAGGTTTCGTACCGGCAGTGGGACAATTTAAAGCCTTCCAAGCGGAATAGTGCTTTGGAGACGATAAAGCGGCTGCGGGCCAAATCTTCCACCAAGGTGTCGTCCGGGTCCATGATTTGCAACAGCTGTTGCAGTTGGATTTCCTGGGCATCCAGGCTGCTGCCCGGTTGGGAAAATTCCAGCCAGCCGGCCAGCAGTTTTCCAGCGCCCCGACCGATATCGTAAGCGGTAATCTGTTCCAGCAGGGATTCAAAGCTCTGGTTTTTGGCGGTTTGCCAACGCTTGCGGGAGCGTTCCATAATGCGATCCGCCGCATAACCGCCCACTGCGGAAAAAATGGCTCCTTTGGAAATGGCTTTTCCCAGTAATGTTTTGGGTAAATCCAAAATGCCCATCACAAGTCCCCGTGTTATCACATCGTTCCGTCATGGTTTAAGTATAACGGAAATTGATGGACTTAATATCGGGTAATGCCGGTTGGAACTCCTAGCGGCGTGGAGGTCGCGCCAAACCGGGAGCCGAAGTAGGAGGGGGTATATGGGGTTTGCGTAAAGGTGCGCGGAATGTAATTGAGTTGCGGCGCGCTATAGTTGTAATAGCCTGGATACCCGCCTACGACAGGCGCTCCATAGGTATAGGTTCCGTACGGGTAGGCTCCGTATGGTGTCCCGTACCCATAATAGCCGTTGTTGTAATACCCATTATTGTAATAACCATTGTTGGGGTAGTAACCGCCATTATTATTCTTGTTTAGGTAATACGTCCCGGCCAGGGAGCCTGCAATCAGGGCTAGACTGGTTATACCCTGGCCGACGGCGGCCAGTTTGGAAGGCCCTTGCGGGTTGGACTGGACCCTCTGCTGCGGTTCATCCCGAAAGAACGGGTCATTGTCAAAGGTGTTGTCCCAGTCATCCTGCCAGAAGCGTTTTTTCTGCTTTTTGCCTTTGGTGGGGGCGGATTGCACGGTTGCCGTTTGGGCAGGAAATGCTCCTATCGTGGAAGGAGCTTGAGTGACGGATGGCTTCCGGGTCTTGCCGGGTTTACTGCTAGTTGTGGGTGATTTTAAAGGCGGCAGACTGCTTTGAAGCTGCTTGTTCAGTTCCGCGTTGGCTTTAGCGGCTTCCTTGGGGAACATCTCCGCCAATTTCGCCAGCAGCTCCCCGGCATCATCGTATTTCGATTCCCCGAACAGGACGTTCTGCAGGTTATTCAGCCGTTGCACCAAAGGGCTGCTCGCAGCCGGGGTAATAAACAGCTTGGTTTCCACATCCTTGATAAACGGCTCGGCGGGCTTCAGTCGGGTTTCCAGTTCCGGCTGGACAGGAGGAAACGGGTTGGCCGGTTGCTGCTTGTTCTCGGCCACGGGTTGCTTGACGATGCTGGTATCCACCAGCGGCGTGGCCTTCCAGTTGGCGCCAAAATCGCTGGCCGCATAGGCCCATTCGGCTTGTGGGCAAAACAGCCCCAACATCAAGCTCAGGCTAATCAGTGTTGTGGATGGGCTTCGGAAGGTCACGGGATAGTTCCTCAAATCATGGGGCTGCTGTCTGAATAAAAAGGACAGGAAGACCTTTTTTGCCATGACAACGGGCACCGGTTTTGCCGGGCATGGTGCCGACCTGATCATGGTGACCGATCCGTCTTCAAAATTAAAGAGGGGGGCCATCCATTGTGCCTGTTATACCTTGCTGTGGTTTACCACGCCATATTTGCCCAGATACAGCCCATTGGCGTCTAAAAACTGCCGGGGCCAGTCAATCAGCAGCCGATCCGCAGCTACACGGGGCTCAACAGCCATATCGGCGAATTCCTCCAGGGTGAAAAAGCCCATGTCGTTCAAGTTTTCATCCACGGTCATCATGGGGGTGCCGGCTTCGTAGCGGGCCAGCATGAAAATATCGATGCAGTGCCGGGTTTCGCCATTATCCACCTGCATAAAGTCCGCCAGGTATAGCACTTTCTGGATGCTGACGCTCAGGTTGATCTCCTCTTTTATTTCCCGAATGGCGCATTCCTCCAGACCTTCGTCCAATTCCAGCGTACCGCCGGGAAATACCCAGAACGGGCGGTTATTCTGCCGTACCAGCAGGATTTTCTGATCATGGATGAGCACCACGCCCAGGCGTACTTTGTAGCAGTAATTGCTGGCCATTCGGAAGCGTTCCTTTCTGAGTGATCGAATATCGGGCTTTTAATGCGTGTCGGAAGCTTGCGTTGGGGTGGGCGAGGTGTTCATGGTGCGTAACAACTCCTGTTCGCTCGGGCCGCTTTCCCGGCTCCAGCCACCCAGTCCATGCCGTTTTTGCAGGTTAAAGCTGCCAAATTGGGGCCGAGGCCCCGACATAGAATCCGCTTGCTGCAGCCGAGGCGATTCATCGACCCGGATTTCCTGCCGGGCTTCGGGTTTCGGCATACAGCCAGTCAAGCCAAGCAGGATGCTAACTCCCAGAATCATCAGCAAATGGCTTTTCGGCTTCATGAGGGTAAGGCTCCCGCTCCCTGAGACGCCCCCATTAAACCATTCCTGCCGCTCGATTTCCAGCCGGGTAATTCCTGAAGCAAACCGATTACTAAGCTGGTAGCAAAAAAAAGGGCCAGCTTGTTTTTATGCCATTAATTAGGGGGATCGGGCGAATATGTCATTCGACAGGATGGACAATTATGCTGCGTATTCGGGTAAGCCGCCCCGGCTACCGCAGTCGACATCTAAACCGAAGCATCATCAGGACACGGACTCGCAGTGGTTCGATATGGCCGGTCGTGCTGCGGTGCCTACCGCTGCCGCGGCAAACCACAGCCTGTTAAAGCAATGGGCCGATAAGGCCGCGATTTGGGGTTCCGAAGATTTTGCCAGCGCCTTTGTCAATAAGGCGACCGCACCCAACACCAAGGCGGGGCAAGCGATTTCAAAAGCGCAACAAAGCAAAGTGGAGCTGGTCAATAAATCTCTGGGTAATCAGAGTCATTCCAGTACAGTAAAACCGGTAGCTACGAGCTATTCGGAGCTTTTCCATTTAAAAAGCGAAAACTTTGCGCCCAAAGAATTCAACTGGTCCAACTATACGGAAACCGTAAACAGGAATCTGGCGACATTTAAGCAGAATATTCAGACTGACGGGGGAAAGCACTTCTTTAAAGGGGTGTCCCCTAAAGGTTATGTTAAAAATACAGTGATTGAAAATAATATTAAGCCTTTTAGAGATGTATGGAACAATGCTCCTGACAAGCAAATAGGCACGGCGGCTATTCGGGCAGGTGCCATGGGCTTGATGGGTTTTGATGTATTAAAACATACCCATGATGCCTATAAATTGGCCAAAGCCAAGGAAGACGGCTCTATTCGCAGCAAGTTGCATACATTGAAAGAAACAACCACCGCTTTTGGAAAATATTCGGTGCGAGATGGCGCAACCTGGGAAGCGGCCGGTATAGGGGCCGCTATTGGGAAAGCGGTAATCCCGGTTGCGCTGGGCGGGGTTTCTTTAGGTGGAATTGCAGCAGGCGCGCTGGTTGGCTTGGGTGTGCAAAGAATGCTGGATAAAACGTTAAAAACCGGCTCCAAAGATCCGGTACAAATAGCGCGTCAGAAGCAAAAAGAACAACAAAAAGCCGCAGATCAAGATAATCCTTTTCGTGTCAATGCTTTGTCAGATAAAGGGAAACAGCAATTATAAGAAAAGCCCGTCATACATGTGACAGGCTTTTCTTGTGATGCGTTTTATTTTAATTAAATTTAATTAAAATTCTAACGTTAGGCCAACCGATCGAGTTGCCGTCCAACTTGACCCAGAATGTGTCTAACGGCAGACATTTCATCGGGAATATTATGTGGAGGCGTTTCAAAGATTAAGCGCTCAGGAACGCTGGGGGCACCGTAGACGGCGAAAATTGATTTGTGGCTCGCGTTTTCTCTGCCCAATACCAAAAGAGAGTCTTTTGGGAATCTGTCATAAGCGCCGGTTATGGATTTAACGGCGCTTTGAACGGCATTTCCATCAAGTTCAGTGTCGTCGAACTGAACTTTTACTCTAGGTTCATCGGGTTTCTTAGGGGTTTTATTATTTCCATACCAATAGATAACTCTGTCTGCACCGAAACGCACTTGCAAGGGGGAATCTCCTCTAAATATTAAATTGTTAAATTGGATATACCGGCCTTCTCTGGCCGGTTTGCTTATTTTTCATCTCCACTTGATGTCATGGAAAATAACACGAACATAAATAACGCAAGTTGGTTAAATTCAAAATCGGTAATATCTTTTTACGAAATAGCTGAGATTACCCAAGCGGCGAGTTTCGCCTTGTTTTGTTCGCAGTATAATGAGGTCGTTTCAAGCAAGTCGGATACCTCTCTGCCGTGACCAAATCATCCAAACTGAAGGTTTTAACTGTTTTTGGCACTCGTCCCGAAGCGATTAAGATGGCCCCGGTCGTCAATGCGCTGGCCGCGTGTCCCGATGAATTCGAATCCAGGGTTTGCGTAACCGCCCAGCACCGGGAAATGCTGGATCAGGTGCTGGAACTCTTCCGCATTCAGCCGGATCATGATCTGAACGTGATGAAACCCAACCAGGATTTATTCCAGATTACGGCCAACGTGCTGCTGGGCATGAAAAACGTTTTGGAAATCGAGCAGCCGGACGTGGTGCTGGTGCATGGCGATACGACCACCACGATGGCGACATCGCTGGCGTCGTTTTACAAGCAGATTCCGGTCGGGCATGTGGAAGCGGGCTTGCGGACCTGGGACAAGTATTACCCTTTCCCGGAAGAGATTAACCGGGTCGTCACCGATGGCATTGCTTCCTTGTACTTTGCCCCCACGGAAGGCTCCCGGCAAAACCTGCTGAAAACGGGCGCAAAGCCGGAGCAGATTTTTCTGACCGGCAACACCGTGATTGACGCGCTGTTTTATACGTTGCATAAGCCGGATCGCAACGGCCATTTGCCCATTACGCTGGATAAGGAAAAGCGCCTGATTCTGGTGACCGTGCATCGCCGCGAGAATTTCGGGGAACCCATGGCGGAAATTTGCCGCGCCCTGAAGGAACTGGTGGAGGGGCACCCGGATGTGGAAATGGTAATTCCGGTGCATCCAAACCCCAATGTTCGTGGTATTGTCCATGAGACACTCGGCGGGGCCGGTCGGGTTCATCTGATTGATCCCCTGGATTACGAGCCCTTTTGCCGCCTGATGGAACGCGCCGATATCATCCTGACAGATTCCGGTGGTATACAGGAAGAAGCTCCCTCCCTGAGCAAGCCGGTTTTAGTCCTGCGGGATGAGACGGAACGCCCGGAAGCCGTTCATATGGGTACCGTCAAGCTGATTGGCCCTCACTATGAGCGCATTCTCTCCGAAGCCAGCCGCCTGCTGGAGGATGACCAGGCTTATCAGGCAATGGCGAAAGCGGCAAACCCCTATGGTGACGGTCAAGCCTCCGGACGAATCCTGGATGCATTGCGACAATTTAAATCCAACCCCGAACGATTCAAATAATAAGGGTCATATCTGATGAAGCACGTTGTAAGAAGAGCGTTTTCCCATTCTACTTTTTCCACTTTGCGTAGCGGCCTCTTGTTGGCCTTGGCCTGCTGCCTGATGCCGCTGAGCGGTTTTGCCAAACCGGTCGATAGCACGTATGGCTATGTTTCCGCAGTGTTTGACAAGTTGCAGGGTCATTGGGAAAAGCAGGCATACGAAAAGCGCGTGGAAGCAAACAGCCTGTTGACCTTTACCCTGAATGAAGACGGCTCCCTGAATGCCAGTCATCTGGACGCGGGGCAGTCCCCTTCGGAATCCAGTCGGGAAATCCTGGAATTTTTGAAGCAAAACGCGCCGTTCGGGCAGTTTCCTACCAACCTGACCGGAAGCCAGTTGGAATTCAAGGTGAAATTGACGCCAGGCAGCTTGCAAATGCTGGGCTATCAGTTGGTGGAGCCTAAAAAAGCAGATACCATTGTAGCCTATGCCGCCCCCACCACGGCGCAGCCGGTTTCCCTGTTTTATGCGCGGGCCTTGCCGGTAACCCCCGGCAAAGTTTGGGATAAACCCGATACCGTGACCGATGACGAGCAGGCCATGGCAAGCTATGTGGCCGAGGTGCAGGAGCAGATTCGCCGGAATTGGCGACTGGCCCAGGATTACAAATTTGAACGTACCGTGGCGATGGTGATGATTGACCGGGATGGTTCTCTGATGAGCGCCCAACTGAAACAGTCCTCCGGTGATAAAACCGTGGATCGCGCTGCGCTGAATGCGATTTATACGGCAGGCCCGTTCCCTCAGGCCCCGTCCGACGTGAAGTCGCTGCCGATTACCATTGAGTATATCTTCGACCCGGTGCTGGTCGAAGCGGAATAAGCCTTTCATCGGTTTGACTCAGGTAAAATTAGGCCTATTCAACACGGGTCGCTCAAATGCCCCCGTTTGAGCATACTTGCTCAGCGTTCTTGCGCACGGAAGCTTGAGTCAGGCTGGATGGGCTCGTATCGTTGCTAGCATGGTGCAATGCCGCTTATCGATACTATCCCCATGCTTATTGCGCTGTAGAGCGAGCAGGCCAGCCTGCGCAGAGACTGCCAAAAGGGATATCAAGCACTATTCCGTAGAGCTTTGGCTGCCCTGATGTTGAAGTACTCCGCCGGGCTCATGTGCCCATGAAATTGCTGCTCCAATAAGTCGTCAGGTTATTGGAGCCAGGTTTGACTCAGGCGGGTGGGAGGCGTGAGCGTAAGTTCACGGTTACGTGCTTTGAATTACGTCCGGCAAAATCCGAATAAGGGAATTTAGGCGGGAGCCGCTTCCACTTCGCGGGAGTAACCGCACCCTTTGGTCGGGCAGGCGTAGAACGTGCCTTTCTTCAGCACTTTTTCAGTCAGCAGGCTTTCGCAATCCGGGCATTTTTCAGCGACCGGCTTGTTCCAAAACGCCTGGTCACAATCCGGGTAGCGGTTGCAACCGTAGAAAATCTTGCCGCGACGGGATTTTTTGGCTACTACTTCACCTTGCCCGCACTTGGGGCAGGTAATGCCGGTTTTCTGTTCGAACGACTTGGTGGCGCCGCAACCCTCGTTCTGGCACTTCAAATACTCGCCGAAACGGCCATGTTTCAGCATCATTTCGCCGCCGCATTTTTCGCATTTCTCATCGCTGGGCTGATCTTCGGGCAACGCTTTCTGGTCTTTGCTGAGCGGGCGGGTGGCTTTGCATTCCGGGTAGCCGGTGCATCCCATAAACTGGCTGCCCCAGCGGCTAGTCTTCAGGGACATCGGCTTGCCGCAGTCCTGGCAGGTCTCGCCTTCCATGATAATGACCACTTTTTCCATTTCATCGGCGGCTTTTTTCAGCGTGGCCTCAAAGGGTTCGTAGAAATCCCGGATCACGCCCCGCCACGGCAGGGAGTCTCCTTCAATGTCATCCAGCTTGGTTTCCAGCGCGGCGGTAAAGTTGACATCCACAATGTCCTGGAAGTGCTTCACCAACACCTCGTTAACGGCTTTGCCCAGCGGGGTTGGCTTCAGCGCCTTGTTTTCCATGAACACGTAACCGCGTTCCTGAACCGTGGCAATGGTGGGTGCGTACGTACTGGGTCGTCCGATGCCCAGTTCTTCCAGGGTTTTTACCAGGCTGGCTTCGTTAAAGCGCGGCGGTGGTTCGGTAAAGTGCTGCTTGGGCTCAATCTTGGATTGCACCAGTTTATCGCCCTTTTGTACGTCCAGCAAGGCCGAAGCGACGACTTCCTCGTCTTCTTCCGCCTGATACACGGCCATATAGCCCTTGAAAATCACTTTGCTGTCGGAACCGCGCAGCAGCAGGTTTTTGCAGCTTACTTCCACGCTTTTGGTGCTGATTTTAGCCGCTTCCATCTGCGAGGCCATAAACCGGTTCCAGATAATGCTGTAAATGCGGAACTGTTCATCCGACAGGGCCGATTTGACCGAGTCCGGGGTTTTGTCAATGTAGGTCGGACGAATGGCTTCGTGGGCGTCCTGCACGTTTTTCTTGGTTTTCTTGCTGTAGTCGTTCGGTTCGGCCGGGTAAAACTCCTTGCCGTAATGCTCCAGAATGAATTCCTTGGCCGCGTCGCGCGCCTCATCGGAAACACGGGTGCTGTCGGTTCTCATGTAGCTGATCAAACCTTCCGGGCCGTGGCCGAGGTCGACGCCTTCGTACAACTGCTGGGCGATTTGCATGGTCTTTTTGACCGAATAGCCGAAGCGGGTGCTGGATTCCCGTTGCAGGGTACTGGTAATGAACGGGGGCTGGGCTTTACGGCGGGATTCCCGGGTGCCGACCGAGGAAACTTCGTAGGGGCTGGTTTCCAGCGTTTTAACAATCGCGTTGGCCGTTTTCTCGCCCGAGATTTCGGCTTTTTCGCCGTCAATTTTCATCAGATTGGCCATCATGCTGGCCTTGTCCTTGGCGTCTTTCTTGAGTTCGGTGGCAACCGTCCAGTATTCCACCGGCACGAACGCCTCAATTTCGGCCTCGCGCTCGCAAATCAGGCGCACCGCCACACTCTGTACCCGTCCGGCGGACAGGCCCTTGCTGACCTTCTTCCACAGCAGGGGGCTGAGCTTGTAGCCTACCAGCCGATCCAGAATACGGCGGGTTTGCTGGGCGTTCACCCGGTGGTAGTCAATTTCCCGTGGGTGCTGGATGGCCTCTAGAATGGCGTTCTTGGTGATTTCGTGAAACTCGATGCGGTGTACGGTGGCCTTGGGATTATCCAGCAAGGTGGACACGTGCCAGGCGATTGCTTCTCCTTCGCGGTCAGGGTCAGCCGCCAGGTAGATGGTATCGCACTTGCTTGCGGCGCTGCGGAGTTCCTCCACCAGGTCCGCCTTGGCGGGCAGCACTTCGTAGATGGGCTCAAAGTCCTGATCGATTTCCACGCCCAGCTTTTTCTCCGGGAGATCCCGAATATGGCCCACACTGGCCTTGATTTGAAACTTAGCGCCCAGAATTTTCTTCAGGGTCTTGGCTTTGGCAGGGGACTCAACAATCACCAGCGAGCGTCCGCTGCCGGATTCTCCGGCCTCATCTTCATCGAAGCCGGAGTCGCCGCCTGCCTTCTTGGTGCTGGCTTTGCCGGTGGCTTTTTTGGTGCCGGCCTTGCTGGCGGGCTTTTTAGTGCTTTTGGTTTCGGCTTTGGTTGAGGCTTTAGGCATGGGGCTCGGATACCGTTCTATTCAAACAGACACACTCGTGATTGAGTTGCTTCCTTATAATAGGATGCGACTGCAATATTAATAGTTATAACAAACAAATTTCAAGTGGGTACCAAAAGAATATGTAAAGCATGCATGAGGTTCACTCGTCGTTGCGAAATTGCTTGTAAAAAAATCACCGCTCAACGGTATAATGTAACTAAAGCTTCATACAAATCGAAGATCAGTTACCCGGTTGCAACCTGTGTGTCCTCTCCGGTTCGGGATATTCGCCTGACGGAGGAAGAAAGAAATGGAAAGAACTGCATATAGAAGCGTACGCTCTATATGAAAACACAATATAAACAAAGTATCGTTTTGAGACAGACCCCAGTCGTATCTCATGATGAGGCATAAATGTTAGAGAGGTAGAGATGACAACGTCCTTTATGAGCTATAAGAAGAGTTCCAAAACCATTCTGAGCATTAATCTGGCCCTGGGCCTGCTGCTGGCTCCCGCGTTGGCCTTTGCGGACAGCAATATGCAACTGAAGCCGCTGCAGGATACCACGGTTTACAGCAACACCAACCCCAGCACCTATACCAATCCCGCTGCGGCCAATACAACCAGCGCTTATACTGCCGCCAATACCACCACCACTACAACAAACGGCAATGCCTTGAACAATTCCAACGGCGGCTATGGCCTAACCAACTACGGGAACGATTATTACAACGGTTCCAGCACCACCACCATTCAGGGGCGTCTGGTTTCCATCCCGAAAGGCACACTGCTGGCCATTCATACCGATCAGCCCATTACCTCGTTCGCAGCGCACATGGGTGATCCGGTGAATGCGACCCTGGAAAATGACGTGTACGTGAACGATGCCGTGGCCATTCCTGCCGGAAGCCAAGTACTGGGGCAAGTCTCCAGCGTGGGCGGCGCAGGCCACATGGGTAAACACGGTGTGCTGGAAGTGCGCTTTGATAGCGTCAAGCTTCCCGATGGCCGCGTGATTCCTATTAACGCCCACATCGTAACCAAAGATCAGAGCGGTGTCCTGAAAGGCGACACCTATGCCATGGACATCGCCAAAGGCGTTGGCATCGCGGCGGGTTCCACCGCAGTAGGCACCCTGATGGGTACCGCTGCCGGCGGTCTGCTGGGCAGCGTAGGCACCGGCGCCGTATTTGGCTTGGGCGTAGGCGCTTTGGGCGGCATGGGCTATGCCATGGCTCGCAAGGGCAAGGAAGTGGTTGTTCCTGCCGGTGCGCGCATGAGTGTGGTTATCGACAGCCCGGTGACTGTCAACAACTAGAACGTTACAACTCCACTCAGATTGAGAAGGCTCGGCGTCCGCGTCGGGCCTTCTTTGATAGAGGACTGGATGGCCTTAGAGCGACAGGCAATAGCTGGTGAAGTTTCTTTGTCCTACCATACTGATTGTGCCAGCTTGCATTGGAGCCAATCTTATATGCTGAGACTTAACCCTGCAGTAACCGCGTCCCCGGTTATTCAAAAAAAAACAAATGCATCATCCGGTTCATTTTGATAAGTATGGTAATGATTCCGAATCGACAGATACTTTGAAGCATCTCAGGCAGGACAGACAAAGCCTTCCAAAGGGAAAGGGCTTCCTCCGGAGGTAGCCCGTCAAAGAGAGTTAATGTCAGCTCGGCTGAATGCGAATAAGGTCTGTAATTGGCTACGGGCCAATATACAAGATGAAACGATGCCGTTAGACCCTGATGTTGCCTTATTGTTGATGGATATTTCAAATAATGATCCTGAGGTGCGGAAGAAAAACATAAAAGATGTGTTTGAGGGTCGTAGTCTTCCGGCAGGGAAAAAGATGCTTGAACAGAAGAAACAGGCCGCATTAGCCGGGCTTGCCAATTTTCCGGCTATGGCAAAGATTGTAGAAGTGGATAATCAGCCTGAACTAACGCTGGGGAATATTAAAGCAATGCTGCGGTCTACTACCGAGCAATGTTACGAGTATATCCATCCTAGGGAGTGGCTTGAGCGTTGGGAAAATAGTTAGCCAGGGGGCTCTACAGGGCTGAGCCGGTAAAAATTTATTTAAACAGCACTTTGGGCTGAATTTGTTGGATCAGCCGGTCGATATTCTTTTTTTCCAGGCCCGGCATTTTTTTGTAAAAATCCTGAACCCCTTCAAACGGCCGGTGGCGGATGACTTTCAAGGCGATTTCCTCGTTAAAGCCTGGCAATACCAGCAATTGGTTGAGGGAACCCCGGTTGATATTGACTCTTTCCGGCACGGTGACCTTCTGGTTCAGGTCATCCGCAAAGGCCAATTCCGGCGGCATGTAGGTTTCCCAGTATTCATTAGCGCTGGCGGAAGACAGCGTCAACGGAGCAATTCCCAGCAGGCACACGGCCAGCAGGCAAGCTATATTCAACAGTTTAGGCTTCGCCTGACGCATGATTCAACGGTCACCCCATAGGTGATTCAAAACTTCCGATCATCACCCAAGTCACATTGAGTAAAACCATACTCCGGCCCTGCGAATTGAACAATCAGCCGGTCAGCCATAGTTTACAAGTTGTTACAAGGAAGCTCTACCGCTAAAGTTTTCCGGCAGCCGGGTCGATAGCATGAGTATCGGTAAGTGTGCGCCAAAAGCACCTTACCAAACCCCAACCTCCTCCCCAAGTCACGCTACCGTCCTCGGTAGCTTTTTTATTATGTAAAGTAGCTTGTGTTTTTATGTGTTGCTTTATTGTATGTAGTATTGTTGAAATTACGGTGGATGAGCCTCTCCTCCGCATGGAGGAACTTGCCTGTTTTGGCTTGTAACCCGATGAAGGGCAGGTATAATAGATACTTATTCAGTTAAAAGCAATTTATTAAAGAGCGGGACAACGGGGAGACATGCAACTATTTCGGGCGCTGGCCGCCTTTTATCAAACCCTGTTTTATCGCGATTGCGAGCATAAACGGGTGACTTCCCGGCCGGGAGAATCGGCCCACTCCGGTTATTGCCCGGATTGCGGCTATAAAGTCCTGTTGCGGTGGACCTTATGCCGTTGCCGAACCTGCGGCTCTAAGCGGCATCCCAAAATGGGCATGGATGGCCGGGTTTCCACGCTGTACCGCTACTGCCAGCATTGCGGCCAGGCGGATTATCAAATCGTGAAGAAGGAAAAGCTGAACATTCACGAAATGCCGTATGCCATCCTAACCAAGGAAATTGATTATTCCGAGGAGCGCCTGCCGAATCCCAAACGGGCTGCTAATCCGTTTGAAGCCTATCGGGGACGGGGATTGGACATTGTGGAAGGGGAAGTTCTGAAGCGTACCGAACACGTTTATGCCCGGAACCAAACCCGCATTTGATTGTTATGGGTAGGGCTTAACCCGGCCCGCTGTGTGCAACCAGGCTGACCAACCCATTTTGCAGGAGTCCCAACACAAAGAAGAGCAGAATGGGTGAGAAATCGATGCCGCCGATGGGGGGAATCAGCCTGCTGAAAGGGGCCATGACCGGGTCGGTGACATCCCGCATGAATTTGAAGGGCTGGTTATACCAGTTGATATTGGGTAGCCAGGTCAGTAAAATCCGGGCAATCAGGATCCAACGGTATAACTCGATCAGCGAAATTATAGCGAGCACGACCTCGGTCATGGTTCAAATTCCTTATCCGTGGCGGGAGGAAACGAGGATACCGGCGAACTCAGGTTCTTTCTGAGTAGAAGGCATCAGTTCGATGAGTTTGAATAGCAAGCGGCGCAGCTTGGCGTTGTTCTCGGTGAATACCTCAATGACTTCCGCGTGGCTGACCGGCGGAACGCTTTCCACACCGGTGTCGTAGTCGGTAATCAGGGAAATGTTCAGCGGATCCATTTCCAATTCCTTTACTAGGTGCGCTTCCGGGTATTGGGTCATGTTGATGACTTCCCAGCCCTGATCGCGGAACCATTTGGATTCGGAGCGGGTGCTGAAGCGCGGCCCCTGAATGACCACAATCGTTCCTTTGTCGTGGTAGGGGATGCCGCATTCTTCGGCGGCTTTAACGGCCAGGTCGCGCAGTTCCTCGGAATAGGGATCGGCGGCGCTGACGTGCGTGGTAATGGGGCCGTCAAAGAAGGTGTCGGCCCGGCCGTTGGTGCGGTCTACATATTGATCGCAGAAGACGAATTCACCCGGCTTGATGTGCTTTTGCAGGCTGCCAGCTGCGCAAGGGCAGATAACCCGCTTGATGCCGAGCGCTTTGAACGCCCAAACGTTGGCGCGGTAATTGATTTTGTGGGGCGGCAGGGAGTGATCGCGGCCATGACGTGGCATGAAAGCCACCCGCTTACCGCCGATGGTTCCGATAGTTATGACGGCGCTGGGCGAACCATACGGGGTCTCGATTTTAACGTCGGTGGCCTCATCAATGAAATCGTAGAAGCCGGAACCTCCGAAAACGCCAATTTCAGCCATTTCAGTCGGTTTGTCGGTAAACGTGAAAGCGGGCATGTGGTGAACTCCCAAAACAAGACAAATGCATTACGCTACTGGAAGCCATCGTAAGAGAAAGCTGGGCCAAATGCAAATCAGGCCTCGTTCTAAGCGGCTTGTAGTAGGCTAACTCCAGGGTGTGGAATGGCACACTTTTTTCTTGAGCGGTGTTATTAGGGTACGTGCGTAGAATGGCTCCAGGTCAGCCAAGTCAGGAGATTACCGGATGACATCAGTGCATTTTGGCTATGCGGGCAAGTGGTCGCCCAGCTTTCAGCCGGTGCAGCAGGCCGCGTATTGGGTCAAATCCGATCCGACACCCGTG
>JAJQJM010000170.1 GCA_021323475.1 Vampirovibrio sp. | reverse complement strand
AGGCCAGCATGGCTTGCTCATTGGGATCCAGATATTTTGGGGTAATGCGTTTCAGAACCCGTTTCAAAAAAGAAACGCCCTCCAGGGTGCTAAAAAATTGCCCAATTTCCATAATGTCCGAATACAGTCCCTTGGAGGCAGATTCATCCGAGTCGAAACCGCCTTGGGAGTGCCAGGTATCCCCGGTCATCGCTGTTCTTGGAGCAGACAGCATTGAGAAAGAATGGCTTCTTCCCGGAGGTTTTGCGACCATGTTCAGCCGTTGGTGCCAGGGTAACGCTTTACCCACTTGATTGTTCAATGAACTCCTCCAATGTCCCAAAGTCTCCGGCGAGCTTCTCTCATAAAAACCGGCCGCCCACTTCGATTGCCATTAGCCGGCTCTATTTGAAAAACCCCTGTGTTCCGGCTAACCTATACATAATTTTTAGAATCTTTGGGAAAGGATTGCAAGCGTGCCCGTGACTGAATTGAATGAAGCTCCTCAAACTGCCCTGCGCGGCCTGTTGGCTGGAAAAACCGGCCTGGTCTTCGGTGTGGCCCATAAAACCAGCATCGCCTGGGCCATTGCCCAGGCATTGTCCGATGCCGGGATGCGCCTTGCCTTTACCTACCAGGGCGAGCGCCTGGAAAAGAACGTGCGCGAACTGGCAGAGCCCCTGGAAAACTCCCTGATTCTGCCTTGTGATGTCACCAAGGACAAGGAAATCCAGGCCGTTTACGAAGCCGTCGGCAGTGAGTTCGGCAGGCTGGACACGCTGGTTCACAGCGTGGCGTTCGCCAAAAAAGAAGACCTGTCCGGTTCATTCGTGGATACATCCCGTGACGGTTATCTGTTGGCGCAGGATATCAGCTCTTATTCCCTGACAGCATTAACCAAAGGCGCGGTGCCCCTGTTTGAAAAAGCCGGTGGCGGCAGCGTAATTACCCTGACCTACCTGGGCGGGGAGCGCGTGGTTGAAAATTACAACGTGATGGGCGTGGCCAAGGCCGCTTTAGAAATGAGCGTCCGCTACCTGGCCGCCGATTTGGGCGCCAAAAACATCCGAGTCAACGCTATTTCCGCCGGTCCCATCAAAACGTTGGCCGCTCGCGGCATTTCCGGATTCTCTAACATTCTGGGTTACATGGAAGAGCACACCCCCATGCGCCGCAACGTGGAAGCCGCCGAAGTGGGCGATACCGCCCTGTTCCTGGCCAGCCACCTGTCCCGCGGCATTACCGGCGAAGTCCTGCACGTGGACTCCGGTTTCCACATTATGGGCTTTTAGGGCGTCCCATTCTTAATTGATATCTCTTCACGATCACCCCTGCTAAATTATTTGGCAGGGGTGATTTGCGCCTATCCGTCTTTAATTTGATTCTTGTCCCAGGCAACACAAATTTTCTAAAGAAATGTGGCAAACAGAGATATAGACTTCATTATTTCCAAATCCGGACTTGATGTTTCCGAAATGCCCACCCCAAGGTTGCTGGGACGCTGCTATTCAGGGAACAGCCACCATCCAACATACAGAACCAGGGGTCGTGTTGCCAAACGGCGCCGTGTTAGTGGGCCTGGATAACTGCTGCGGTAGCGGATTCGCCGGCATGGCGGCCGGGGAAGCCTCGGCCAACTTCGTCATAGACGTGAACGGGCTGGACGGGCCGAACCAGTTGAACCAGGATCAGTTCGTCCTATACGCCTGCTTTGAAACCGTCAATTGCACCGTTTGGCTAACCGGCCCACCGGGAAAAGTCTCCATCCCGGCCGCCGCTCAGGCTTTTTTCCAGTAACTAGCTATCGATAGCCAAAAGCAAATTTTTTAAGTAAAGCGCATTCCAGACTGAATATCTATCCCTCTTCAACTTGGATAGTGACACTGAGGGCTATTTTGCCTGCGTATTGGATTAAAATCCCTGAGCGCTGTGAACAGGATGAAAAAAATGAAACCAGATACTAACAGCCAAGATGATGCCAATACATAGTATCGGCCAAAAACTATGAAGTCCTTGGACAGGCTTAGGTTGGTGTTGTCCTTTAACAAGCCTTAAACTGTCAAACAGTATGGCAAACCCTTCTACTGCCGCAAAAAAGAGTCCTACCAGAGCAATAATTGGAAGTACAAAGAGGAGCCAAAACCACCCACCACTATATCCAGAACTGGTATTTACAATGAATAAAGATAAACAACCTAGTACGCTTGCACAGGTTAAAAAGCAAAGCATTACAACTGAGGTATATGGAAACAACGAGGGTAATTGGTTAAGTTTATCAGCCCACGTGCTATTGGATACACAGACGGTGCTATATTGTTCCGGCATTGATAACGGAATGAGCTGGCTTCTCCCACAATAAGGACAACTATCCCATTCAACATCAACACGTCTATTACAGTGAATACAATCCATTGGAATGTTTTCTTTCCTTCCATTAAAAGGGCATGTTGATTTTAAGATGACCTTTTAATAAAACCAGAAGAAAAAGGTACACTTCCCTGAATTGTAATAAACCCTTAGGACAAGCCTCTCAAGCGATCGGCGGGAGAAACGATGCTGGTAATGCGCAGACCGAAGTTATCCTCGATAACCACAACTTCGCCCTTGGCAATCAGCTTGCCGTTGGCCATCAGGTCCACCGGCTCGCCCGCAATACGGTCCAGTTCAATCACGGAACCACGGGTTAATTCCAGCACCTCTTTAATGGAAAGCTCGGTTTTACCCAATTCCACGCTCAGGTTCAGGGTAACATCCATGACCAGGGCCAGGTTTTTGTTTTCCTCGCCATAAATGGTGGGCTGATGATCGAACGAGCTGAATTCCACCGGGCGCACCATCACCGGATCCACGTTGGCATTTCCCTTCGGGGCTTTCCCGGCAGGGCCTCTACCCGCCATGGCCGGCTGGTTCATTTCACCCATTAAATCGTCCATACTCATGGAGTCTACCGCGCCATCATCCATACCGCCTGAGCCGTCATCCGGCTGAATTGACATGAGTTTGGCAACCTGCTCCTTTACCTCGGAGGCAACCCGCAGTTCGATAATTTCAATGGCCGGGTCGCTGCCGCCCTTCAGTTGAATCTGGCTGGCGATGAGCGGCTCCATCAAAATCTGGGGAAGGCATTGGGCCAGCATATCGCTGGAATAGGCCAATACTTCCGGGTTATTGATTTCCACCGCCTCATGAATCACCGAGGCCAAACTGGTGGCGGCGGAATTCATCATTTGGTTCATTAATTCACCGGCGGCGCCGATTTCCATTTCAGTCAAATCGGGACCGGCGCTTTCATCCGTGGAGCCCAGCATCATGCCGGCCAGCTTACGGATGTCGGCGTTCTTCATAATGAAGACCGAGGTGGCGAAAATACCTTTCACGTATTGCACCATTACCAGGGTCTTGGGCTCATCCCCGAACGGGATGTCCATATCGGCCAGCGTGGCGTACTCCGTCACCACGGGAGTCGGAATATCCAGCTCCTGCCCCAGCAAAATGCCCAATGTGGAACCGGCGGCGCCCATGGCGATGCTGGTCATTTCGGTAATCGTATCGCGTTCTTCCTGGGTCAGAATCTCGCTTGAGAGCGAGTCTTCATTTTCGTTACTCATCTAGACCAAATCCCTCAATCGATTCCACATCTTCAACGTTTTCATATACATACACCGCCAGCTTGTCTTTCATCTTGCCGGGGCGGCAGTAAAACTTGGGGCGCCCGTTCACGCAGGCCAGCAGGTTTTCGTTCACTTCACGGTCCAGGCGAATCACATCGCCCACGGACAATTCCAGCAAATCTTTTATGGACAGCACCGTCCCGCCCAGCAGCACCTGCACCGGAATTTTGGCGTAGTTCAGCTTTTTCAGGATTTTTTCCTGCTCCTCGAAAGGCACATTGGCCTGCTGCCGGTGGAAAATATGCTGGGCGCTCAGTTGGGAAATTACCCCTTCCAGCACCGGGTAAGGAATACACAAGCTGATCAGGCCGGAGTTCTTGTTGCCCAGGTTCACCTCAAAGGTTATCAGGGCCACAATCTCACCGGGGGTCGCCACTTGAATCAGGGCATAGCTTTCTTCCATTCCCACCATGCTGACGTTCACGTTCATCATGGAACGCCACGCTTCTTCCAGACACACAATGGTCCGGTCCAGCACCCGACGGATTAACGATTGCTCAATATCGGTCAATTCCCGCGCCTTGGCCTCCGACAAACCGGGGCCGCCCAGCATGCGGTCAATCACGCTGGAAGTCACTTCATGCCCCAAGCCCATTAATACCTGGCCCGGCAGCGGATCCAGCTCCAGGATGCTAACCGTCATGGGGCTGGGCATGGAACGCACAAATTCATCGTAGGTTAACTGATCGACGGACACCACGTCGATTTCTACGGTCATCCGCAGGTAAGCGGTCATAACCAGGCCTAACTGACGGGCAAAACTCTCATGAATGGTTTGCAGCGCCCGCAGGTGATCCTTGGAGAATTTATCCGGCCGACGGAAATTATACAGCTTGTAGTTCCGCTTTTCATAAGCGGACTCGGAACTCGCGCTCGGCTCCGCCTCGCCGGTGGCGACCGCACCCTGATCCAGCCCTACCGACAGGGAGGATAGCAGGCTATCGATTTCGTCTTGCGATAACATGTACGCTTGCGGACCTCTACTGATGAATCTTTGAAAAATGAACTTCTGACGCTTATTTCCTGATGATGGTCGGCCGGACGGGCCTGCTTTTGCAATGAACCAATTGAACCGAGTTCTAAACGTTGCCGGGTGCTATCTGTGTATTTCCGTCTGTCTATTTCCAGCTTATTTCTGACCTATTTCTGAATGATGAAATCCTGGAAATTCACCCGCAGCACATCGTAATTCGGTGCCAGAATGGCGCCTAACTGCTGCTTAATTTCATCTTTTAACGCTTCCTGACCTTCCAGGGTGGCCAAGGTACTGGCGGTGCGTTTCATCAGCGCCGCGTTGATAACGTCGCGAATGGTCGGCACGTATTTGCCCATGTTGATCTTGAACATGTCCTCGCAACTGGGGCCGCTTTCGCCGCCGCTGGCAAGCATCGTGCGATCGACCGGGGCGGCGGCGCCCACGATTTTGCCGTTTGCGTAAACCACCGGCACCAACGCCGCATGATGTTCCAGGTAGCAATTCTCTTTTTCGGGCACTTTAACGCTCAGGGCCATTTTGGCGCGCAGGAACTGACTACCGCCCAGGTTGGGATCGGTTTTCAGGTTCACTGTAAATTCGTCCAATTCTAAGTTCATGCCCACTTCATGCGCGGGGGTTTCGGTGGAAGCACCGTCCGGGCCGGTTGGTTCCGCCCCATGCTCCCCGCCCTCACCACCGGCGCCGTGAGACACTTTGGCCAATTCCGGCATTACGAACATGGTGGTCATCAGGTACGCGGAACCGGCAGAACCACCAATGGAGGCAATCACAATCACCACCACCATGATGATGAACTTCAGGTCCAACCCACCGCCACCGCCGCCGGCAGCCGGCGCTTCGCCGTCCACTTTGGGTTTCAAGTCTTTGGGTTTGGTCGGTCTCGCCATTGCGGTTCAATCCTCTCCACTTGCTCTGGCCCCGGTTTTTGGGGTTGCCGTCTTCCTCAGGGCCGGTGGCTCCTGTTGTGCCGTATTGTCATTCATTATCACTATAT
>JAJQJM010000049.1 GCA_021323475.1 Vampirovibrio sp. | reverse complement strand
TATAACCAGTCGCCCAAAAGATTGGAAAAAACGGGAAAATCCTTGCTCCAGAGCCATCGAGCGGAGTCCGTCCACCACGGATTGACTTACCGGGGCTTTTTAAGCGTCGGCTTTTCCGGGCGAAGGCGGGCCAATTCCTGATACAGCTCTTTTTCTCGCGTGGTCAGGCCTTCAGGCGTTACCACCACGACGGTTACAAAGTGATCGCCCTTGCTCAGGCCGCTCTGTATACCCCGTTCCTTTAAGCGAAACACTTTGCCGGTTTGGGTGCCTGGGGGAACGGTCATTTTAACCGGCCCGTTCAGGGTTGGCACCTCGACTTCGCCCCCCAGCACCGCATCGGTGACGGACAGGGCCACATCTCCATACACGTCCAAGCCTTCCACCCGCAGGGACGGATCAAACAGAATCTCAATCTGCAGGAATAGATCGCCGTTTTCCGCGCCACCGGCTCCACGCCCGCCTTCCTTGGCCACACGTACGCGGGAGCCATTTTTAACGCCAGCAGGAATACGGACATCAATTTTTTTCAGCCGTACCAGGATTTTTTCCCCGGTGCAGGCATTGCAAACCGTTCCATTCACCTTGCCGGTACCGGAGCATCGCCGGCAAATTTCGTTATGCTGCACATTGACGGTCTTCACAACGCCCTCAGATGCCTCCACAGGACTAATGGCCGTTTTCACAATCACATCCTCGCCCCGTTGAGGCTTTTCCGCCGACTTGTCAGAGCCAGGCTCCTTGTTTTTGCGAAAAACACCCTCATCCGGGTCTTTTTTTCTGGCCCCTCCATCGGAAAAGCCTTTTTTCAGAAACGATTCAAATAGCTCATTAATGGGCGTATTCGCCGGTTTCTCCTGCGATTTCCCCGGCACTTTGCCGTCTGCTGCCGCTTTGGCATTCGGATCAGCCGTGGGTTTTGGCTCCGCCTTTTTTTCCGCCCCAGGAGTCGGGCCGCCTTTGCCCTTGGGCGGGGGGGCAGCCTGCTTCCTGGCCGCAGCCTTGCCGGTGCCTAAGCCTTGCATGGCTTTGATGGTCGCATCATGCATGGCCCGCTTTTCCGGGTTGCTGAGAATCTCGTAGGCCTCGTTGATTTCCTTGAATTTTTCTTCCGCATGGGCGTTACCGGCGTTCAAGTCCGGGTGATGCTGACGGGCCAGCTTGCGAAAGGCCGCCTTTACCGTCTCCGGATCAGCAAAAACGTCCACACCTAAAATTTGGTAATAGTTTTTGAAAATGGCCATGCCGTCGCGTTTCACTTTCCCTCGCTTTTACCATTTTATGCCATGTTTGAAACACGGCACCATATCCACCCGGACGATTCCGCCGGACGGGACACTTCGCAAGAGAAAATTAAAATTTCTATCCCTGTTTAGGGCGCAGGGCTTGCAACAAGGCGGTAATCATAATAGCCGTAAACAAGGGCAGCCAGGCTACCAGCCACGGAGCCACAATATCCAAAGAACCGAAGCTGCCCGCAAACGGCACCATAATACTGTAGATAAAAATCACGATGGCCCCAAAGGTCAAACCAAAGAGCCGGTTGGTACGAACCCGCTCCATCCCCAGAATGGCGCCAAGCAGCGTGAACACCAGGGTCGCTACCGGACCGGCCCACTTCTGCCACAGGCGCACTTCAAAAAACGGCACTTCCTGCAATTGGCCGCCTTCTTTCAGCAGCTTGATGTAATGCTTCAACTGCCCCCAGGGCATCGCCATCGGGTTCAGACGGGTATAATCCAGCAGGATGGCGGCGTATTTATCTGTGCGAATCTGCTGCTCATCAAACTGACGGATGTCTTTATATACGCCTTCATCGTTCAGCACGTACTCAATGCCGTTTTTCAATTGCCATTGACGGCTTTCCGGTATCCAGCGCCCGGTCTGGGAACGCAAGATACGGGAAATTTGCACCCCGTTCTGTGGCGTTTCCACGTAATAGAGAATGATGAAATCCGAGAGTTGCGGCTTCTGAATCTGGCCGATCATGAAAAACTTGCTGAGCTGCTTGCGGTGATTTTTTTCCACAAACAGGAAGTTGCGATCCGGGATGTCCTTCAGCTTGGCGTCCGTATACATTGTCTCCAGGCGATTGGACGTTTGCGGAATGACAAGCTCGTTGACTACCGCATGCACCAGCCCGAATAACAGCCCAACCCAGAATACGGACAGCAAAATCCGCTTGGGGCTGATGCCGCTGGCCAGCAAGGCCACCAGCTCGTAATGCTGGCTCAAACGCTGGAACAGGATAATCGTACCCAGCAGCACCGCCACCGGAATGGTTTGCTGCAATACTTCCGGCAAATGCAAGCCGAACATTACCACCGCCTGCCCCAGGGAAATCTGGCCGGAGAAGACATACTGGGTCAGCTTGAACAGGGTTTCCGGCGCCAGCCAGATGATACTGAACAGGACGACCGCAAACAGGATAATTAATACGAGTTGGCTGCAAATGTACCAGTCCAGCAGCGTCAGCGGTTTGGCAATTCTCACGGGCCGGCGCTCCTACAAGGTAAAATCTTCACCCAGATAAGTCCGGCGCACCATCTCGTTCTGGGAAACTTCTACGTTCGTACCGGAGAAAATCAGCTTTCCGTCGTGGATGATATTGGCCCGATCTACCACGGACAGTGTGGCCCGTGGGTTGTGGTCGGTCAGCAAAATACCCAGGCCGCGCTCTTTCAGCAACACAATCAGCTTTTGAATGTCCTGAATGGCAATCGGGTCAATGCCGGTAAAAGGTTCATCCAGCAGCAGGTATTTGGGATTGGTGGCAATGGCGCGGGCAATTTCCACCCGACGGCGTTCCCCACCGGACAAGCTGATAACCGATACCTTGCGCAGCTTCTCAATGCCGAATTCCTGAAGCAGAGTGTCGATTCGACTCTTCCGTTCCTTCAGGGACAGTGGCTGGAATTCCAACACCAGCATCAGGTTCTCTTCCACACTCAGCCTGCGGAACACCGAGGTTTCCTGCGGCAGGTAACCAATGCCCGCCTTGGCACGTTCATGAATAGGCAGCCCGGACAACATCTGATTATCCAGGGATACCTTGCCTTGATCGGGTTTGATGATACCGACTACGGAATAGAACGTCGTAGTTTTACCGGCTCCGTTTGGACCCAGCAAACCCACAATCTCGCCATGATTAATATCGAATGAAATATCATTCACCACCGGACGGCCTGCGTAACTCTTCCGAAGGTGTTCAACAACTAATGGCATTGAGTGGGTTCCACGCTAAAAAACAAGACAGGCAAACCTTTCGGTTTTAATAGTCAGACGGATCATCCGCCGGCAAGGGTTTACCACCGGGCTGAGCCTTGCCTGGCACCATTTTACCGGAGACAGATTTTTTGGGCCCCTGCGAGCTTGCTCCAGAACCGGCCTTATCGGCGGTTTTGAAGTTTACCTTCACGTTGCCCACCGCGTCAAAGTTCTTGGGATTGGTGGTAATGGTAATTTTATCGGCGGTAATGGTACGGCCATTTTCAATAATGGTGGGACGTCCGGTCAGGAAAATACGATCCAGATCGTTATTTTTCAGCTTGAAGGTCGCCTTGGGTCCGGTCGCAATATAATCGCCGTACAGAATTTTGACGTTACCACTGGCGATCATGGTATCGGAATCTTTGTCGTACTGCTGATAATCGGAACTAATCAGCACCTTGTTCGGCTGGTCCGGCGTAGCGGCCTGGGCGGTATTCATACCCATCTTGGCATCTGGAGCAGCCGGCTTTTTCAGATCCACACGGGTTTTTACATTGTGTTCCGCAATTAAATTGCCGGAATCCACCATAACGGTAATGCGGTCGCCGTGGATTTCGCTATTTTCCTTTTTAATACGGGCGCCACCGGAGAAAATAACCCGATCGGCCTTGCCGTTCTCTTTCATCCGCACGTTGGCCAGGGAGCTAAAGGCTTCGGAGCCTTGATACTTCACCTGCACGTTTCCGCTGGCGGAAACCACTTTGTTCTTGTTATCGAATTCCTGAATATCGGAGCGAATATGGAACGGATCCGCAGCCACCGTAGCGATGTGGGAATCCACATTGCCTTGCGCGCCGTAGCGGTCATCCGTCAGGTAAACCTTGATGATATCGCCCACTACGCGGTCTTCGCCCACCTGGGGCTTAATACGCTTGAACATGGGCCGGTTAAAGAAGTTGGCCACTTGCGGTTTGCCCGCATCGTTCATTTCCACTTCCGCCGTGGTGCCGGTAATGCGCATGTCCTGATAGGACACGGCTACTTTGCCGCTAAGAAAATATTTCTTTTGAGCCAGATTGTACGTTTGGCGATCTGCGGAAATGCGGATATTGTTTGGATCGGGCGTAATGGCAGAGGAGGCGGAAACAGCCAGCATTAACGGAGACAAGGCCGTAGCCAGGGCCAATGTCAGAATTCTTTTCATAGACACAGAACTCATCATTACAGGTAGCTTAACAGGCGGCATCACGAGCAAGGAAAAACGCTTTACGCTAGTGTGCGGGTTCTTCATCACGACTTTCTTATCATCCTATGATAGAACAAACTCTTGAAGATGAGAGATGTAGAATTCAAGTTTTTGTTCGCGCTGAGGTGGTTTTACCGCAAAATGGCATATTCCAGTCTGCCTTTCTATGATACGCCCTACTCGCTTGTGTTACAATGACCGCCATGTTCCATAGTCTCTACAATCGTACCGTCGCCAGTCTGGCGCCCAACGCCGAACAATCGGACAAGGCTTTTTTGAATTGGCCCGCCAGCTACCTGGATGGCTTTCAGGCCTTCGATCCGGAACATTACCGTCTACAGGTGGACGGCCTGGTTGAAAAACCCCAGCAGTTCAGCCTGAAGGAAATGTCCGGCTTCATGCGGATTCAACAGAACCGACGGCTGGTATTCGCCGACGGCTTAACCTACAAAGCCACCTGGGAGGGCTTTGTGGTGAATGAGCTGCTGCACCGCGTAACCCCCAAGCCGGAAGCCAAGTATCTGATACAAACCAACCTGGCCGGACACGTGGAATGCCTTCCACTGAAGGAGTTATTCACCCAGCGAGCCCTATTCTGCCTGAAGATCGGTGGAAAGTCCCTGCCTGCCATTTACGGCGGCCCAGTGCGATTGATGGTGTTCGATCGCTATGCTCACAAGGGCTTGGGGCAAATCGTTCGCCTGGAATTAAGCGATGTGGAAGTAGCTGGCCATTTTGCCCAAAAGGGATACAATCCCACCGGCGAGATTGAGCCCGGCAATTACTACGCCACCGACTTGCAATCCATTCAGATCATTAAAACCCCTGGTGAAGTGACCCAGTGGTAATTCAGTATTAATCTCGGGAACGGAATTCAATTTGAGCCGTCCTGAAGCACATCCCCTTGAGGCCGCTAAGGTTGTTAATTTTTTTAACAATCTTTCTCTCCTCAGAAACCCATCGTCCTGATGCGGTTTTATAGGGATAATAAATATAAGAACCGGAAGGTCCGTTATTGAGATTTGTTCGAAACACAAAGGCGCCCTTACGATGAAACATCTCCTTTCACCGGGATATAGGCCGCTTCAAACCTGGATGGGAGTCGTTTTGGCTTCCGGCATTCTGTTGTGTCAGGGATTACCCGCGTTGGCGGTCAGCGTAAAAGCCAGCGACAAGTGGCCCAAGCGGGATTTTTTGCCTCCTATCGCCAGCATTAACCCCAAATTAGTGGAAAAACAACCGGAAATCACTGAAAACGCCCTGGAGCCAGTGGCCTTATCCGCCGTTACCAGCCCGGTGATTCATACCAGCCCCAAGGTAAACCGCTTGTCCACCGATATCAGCAGCCAATTCAAGACCAAGCAATTACAAGGCGTTCTGGAAATTCAGAAAAAAGTGGATGAAGCCGATCTAGAACATCTCTGGCGCTCCACGGTGGAAAAAAACCCGGTCATCCGGTTCTCGCTGGAAAAACTGGCGACCCCTTCGGATTTGCAGACCAAGCAATCCAGCAAATTTCTCAGCCGTACACTGGGTTTATTGATTCAGGGCGGTACGATGGCGGCCACCATGCTGCCCGGCCCCGCAGCGGGCGGATACCGGAATATGGGTACCATGGCCGTGGGCAATGCCTTGCAAAACCTGACGACCGGCAAAACCCAGCCTACCCCTGGCTCTCTTTCGCCCACCGAGCAAATTCAATTGGCCGGGCTGATTGATGAGCTGAAAATGAAACTGATCCACAACTACCAGGATTATAAAAATACGCTGCAAGCATTGGCCCAAAGCCACGAACTGACGGTCAAAAACAATAACCTGTACTCCAAGGCGCTGTCATCCAAGAATGATTTGGCCATTATGGCAGCCGGTACCGCTTATTATCAGGCGCTCATGAATGAAACCAGCCTGCGCCAGAAAGCCAAACTCTACCGCCTGGAACTGGAACGTCTGGCAGGAGCAGAGGCGGTTTCGACTCTGGAGCTGGCTGTCTCCGTTCCAACGAACAGCACCACAGCGTCTACTAGTCAGCCGGTCGGAACAGCCAAAATCATTGAAGATCCGGCCCCGGATACGGTAAATCAGGAGTTGCCGCTGGCGCAGCCTAAATCGCTCAGCAGCGAACAGGAGAACTCGGTCATTGGCCCTGAATTACCACCCGCTTTGGAGATTGGCCCCCATTTGAGCCAGGAAAGCATTGAGCCCATTGGCCCGCCTATGCCCAAACGGATTGCCCGGCAGGTAGCCAATCAGCAAACATCCAATAAATCCACCACGAAAGCAGGGGGTATGCCCCTGCCTATTCCGGACAAAATCCTGGAGCACAAGGAGAACCGCCCGTAATGCCGACACCTATTCATCCTCTACGTGTTCCCCGCACCGCGACAAAATTACTGAGCGCCATGCTATTACTGGGTCTGATTTCTGCCGGCACCCCCGTCAGTTCAGTTTATGCGGCCCAGCCAGCCAAAAAAGCGGCTGAACAGAAGAAAACGACTGCCCCCAGCAAAGAAAGCTCCACCAAACTGAAGGCATCCGCCAAGAAAGGCCCTGAACCGGTTCTTGATCAGGCCACTCGGAACTCCATTGAAGAAGCCGCCCGTTCTCTGGATCTGGAAACCCGGACCAGCATGAACCGCGTATCCGAAGCAATCCATCAGGAAGACCGGGCTATTTATAACGAAGTGCGGGATGATGAAGAGCTCTCGATGTCTGAAATCGGTATGCTGTGGGAAGCAGCCGTGGAACGCAGCGGCACCATCCGCTACGCTATAGAAAAGCTCTCCCGGCGGGATGCTACCGGCAAACCGGTGGATAATGACAGTTTTTCCAAGCGGGTTGTGCAGAACCTGGTTCAACTGGGCGGCGTGGCGGGCTCCATGTGGAGCGGCACACCAGCCGGCATGATTGGCTCCAACATGGTGCAGGATATTATGTCCGGCAATCCTCAGGAATCCGCGCTAAGTCGGGTGACAGACGCCGATATGGTCATCCTGGCCAAGGAAGTGGAGGCGCTACAGTCTCAGCTCATCACCGTGTATTACAACTACCGCAACGCCAAAGAGCGGCTTTCACTGGCAGAACAAGCCAGTTCAGCCATTGCCAAATACTATGCGCATACCGGCCAAACCGAAAACACCACCAATGAGGCGTTACAGCCTTTAATTCAATCCATTTACGACAACGCCAAGCAGGACGAGCAATCAGCACAGCAGTCATTTAACAGCAGTCGCAGCGCCCTGGCTTTAATGGTTGGCCCGGATGCCGTTGCAGCGCTGGATCAGGGTGTTAACAAGGCTGCCGACAAGATCAACCAGCAAAGCACCGCTTCCGGCAACTAACGCTTCTGTTCAGATTACTCTGTGCAAAGGGGTACGCTGCACACCCCAATAATTAAAGGCCTCTACCGATAGGCCTTATACAGGCATATCAGTTCAGAAAAGCCCACATACCAAAAAGAGACACTGATTCAGTGTCTCTTTTATATTTTAAAGCTTATGGCTATCGGCTATGCTTCAGCAGCAGTTTTTGCTTTCTCAGCGGCTTTTCTGGAGAGGCGCTCTTTCTTGGCAACTTCCAGTTTAATCAGGTTTCCGTTCTCATCCGCTTTGTTGATCAAGCGCATTGCGGTTTCGGAAGGTTGCGCCCCTTTGCCAATCCATTCCAGAGCCGCTTTTTTATCCAGCTTCAGCTCTTTGGAAACAGGATTGTAGTAGCCCAGTTCTTCCAAGGGTGCCCCATCACGACGGCTCCGGATATCAGTAACCACAATCCGGTAAAACGGGCGGTGCTTGCGACCCAGGCGCTTTAAGCGAATCTTAACCATAAAAAGGGGAATCTCCTTGATTTTTTTCAGATGGACACACTTGTAAGTACTTTTGTAGCACAAACATTTTTTTATTTCAAAGCGGCTTTTTTCTGATTCCGCAAGGAATTCATGAACACCAGGTTCCCAATCAGGAAGTATGTCAGAACCAAAATGGCCAGTGGACTGACCATCCAGGTGCGCAGACCGTCGCTGACGAAACCAGCCTGCCAAGCCTTTCCGCTTTCGGCGAAAATCAGGCTATAGATTCCCAGAATCAGCATATAGACACCCAAGAAGCGGGGCGCCAAAGCAATAATAGCGACTGCAACCAGGAATTCGGCAATCAGCAGCACACCATAACCAGCCCATACCACATCCGCCGAACTGAAAGGATTATGCATTGCACCCGAGAGCGTCAATGGAATGGCGTTCATGAATAAAAAGAAGCTGGCCGGAATCATAATGGGCCAGAATTCTTTAAAGAACCAGCCCATGCGCCCTTCCGGGTTGCTGATGTCGAAATCGTGATGAGCCTCGTGGCTCTCGTGATGATTAGGCATCTCAGACATGACTGTTCTCTCCCTAGCTCTCTGCAATGATACCGAAGCTTGCAATCAATAATAACAGAGCGAAGTAGAAGAGAAAAAACCAGACATTCTTAATGAATAGCGATATATCCTTACGTTCTTCCATTTCAATCTCTTCCTATTACTTTTTGGAAGCTGCCGGCGCGGGCAACTGCTTGCACTGTTCGACAAAATCTTTAACCATCACGCTTAGCTTATCGTACTCAAGCGCCGACAGCCAGTAGGCTTCCACCCGACGTTTATCCACACTGGGCTTCAGCTTGGGCATGCGTTTTCCGATTAAGCGCTCCCGGCAAAACTTGTTGCCTTCACGGTAATGGCAGTCTCCCATACGGCAACCTACAGCAAATGTACCGCTGGCGCCATTCTTCAAGGCACTTTCCAGCATAATGGGCTGAATTTGCCCACTGCACGGAACCTTAATGATCTTGACCGTCGGGCTGTCCAACAAGTAGCCATTGTCGTCCAGCTTGCCATCGAAGTCCACGCTTCGCTCGCAAACGATGCCGATTACTTTATTATTCTCAGTGGTCATACTACTTGTATCCTTCTTATGAAGTTGAAGTCATTAGGGAGGCTTCGATTTCCGCCAGAACAGAACCTGTTTCCCGACGCGGAATTTCGATGGCCTTGAAGGCGCAAGCCCCTACACAGAGGCCGCAGTTGGCGCAACGCCCGGCATCTACCACAGCCAAACGCTTGAAGCGGGTACCGTCATTGCCACGGTCAACCATGGTAATCGCCTCATAGGGGCAATCCTGGTAGCACAGGGAGCAGCCGGTGCAGTTTTCACGGGTAACCTGGGCATACTGACCACGCAGCGCCTTCTTTTGTAGGTACGGCAACACCAGTAAAACAACCGGAACAGCCAACACCAGCAATAAAACCCAAACAGGAGCCACTCCTTGGGCAGCCAGATATTGCGGCCAAGCGTACAGCAAATCAAAGTAGATGGAAGTCGCCACACTACCAGGACCGGTCAAGATGGGTGCAGCGGTAGCATCATGCGAACCGTGCGCCAATGTACCCAGACCCACCGGGAACACAGCGGAGAAGATGAACAAGGCACCAGCCATCATCACCACCAAAGGCAGCGGGGGTTCGGATACCGGACGGGTAATCCGCAGATAGTGCAGCCACAACATGAACATCATGAGCAACGGAATACCCAGGTGCAGGAACATAAAGCGGGTCAGTGTGTAATCGGTGATTACTTTGCCCGCCATAATCGCTTCAGCAATGGGGGCACCCACCACCGGGAAACTCTTCAGCAGGTTGAAAGTAATATTGGCCAGGGTCACCGCTTCCTGATCCCAGATCATCAGGTAACCGCTCAAGCCGATGATAAAGGTAATCGTCAGCAGAATAACACCGGTAATCCAAGGCAGAATCCGATACTCCCGATAACGATCGGTAAACCAGACCCGCAACATGTGCAGAATGACGAAAATCATCATGCCATCGCTTGCATAGCGGTGAATGGCGCGGAACAGGTTTCCAAACGGCAATTCATACGTAATGTAATGAACAGACGCATAAGCGTTTGCCAAGGTCGGTTGATAGTAAGCGAACAACAGCAACCCGGAAAGGAACAGCGCCCAGATAAAGAAGTTGGGAAGCGCACCATGATAATAAAATGGGTTGTACTTTTGGGAGAAGACGGTGTTTAGACCTTTCTCCAGCCAGAGTGTCGCTCTTTGTAACGGTTCGGTATACACGGGCGGGCTCCTTTTAGCTCGTCTATTTCTTTAATTCCTGCTCGTTCAAACTGGTCTCGATATCATCATCGGCCCCGAGCAATATATACGCTACGCTGATGGCCAGGAGAATGCCGCCAATCGCCATGCTGTACTTCTGGATACCAGGCAGAATATGGGCATTGAATTCAGTCACAATAACCGATGGGCCTGCGGCAGCATTTTCGAGAACCACAAACCCTTCCTGATACCACATAACTCCGAGGCCAGCCAATGCAGCAACTCCAATAAGGACTGCAAAGATTTCTCTCCAGGTTATCTTTGAACGCTTCATTCAATAGTTTCCTTTTGTTTGAGAACAGATCTCATCAAAAAACGCTTTTCCAGCATCCATTCAAAAAGCCGGATCGGTTTTTGGATACGACCGCGACCCTTTTCTTGGACATAACTGTCGTAAATCAGAACCATCAGCACCTGGCCCAGCAAAAACATGACTGCCAGCAAGACCAGGCCATTGGGTAGGGAAGGAACCATCGTAAATGCCTTAAAGGTTTGAAACCAGAGCGACATGATGTAGGAGGCCATCAGGAAGAATATCCACCACATCGGCCTGCTCAGCGGCTTTTCAACCTGCAGGTTGTCCTTCCGCTCGGCCATTAAGCAGACGCTCCTTCCAGTTGTCCTGCCGCTTCACGCTCGTCACGACGACGGCGATTCGCCCAGAACAGAAAGCCAGCCACCAGCATCTGCAGGACGGAGAATCCAAACCACAGCAGACTCCAGTACCAGTTGGCAAAACTGATGGAAACATCCGCGCCTTGGAAGGTTGCTGCCAGCCAGGCACTAAAGGTATGACCACCAAACGCGCCAGCCAATTTGGGATTTTCAACCACCATGTGCCAGAAAATCAAATACCAAGTGCTGGTTACCAGATTAAACAACACCCAGAACGTCATCGGGAAGCGCTGTTTGTACATGCCCCAATGCCAGAACTGACCAATAGTGATCATCATAATCATATGGGCGAACCAGTAAGGGGGATCCGTATCGATGTTTGCCATGTTAGCAATAATCAGCATGGAAAACACCACGAACTCAATGCCGGCCATAATACCAATGGTGGTGAAAATAGGCCGCTTCAGCCAGTTGCGTTCCGGACCCCAATCCAGGAAAGTCAAACCAATGGTTACAAAGGGAATACCAAGTGTCCAAATGGTTGCCCAGTAAGGATCCATGTACTTCAGCAATTGATACAATGCCAGGAAGTACCAGTCAGACAGAATGGGCAATGGGGTTACTTCCGGGTTGGAACGGGTTCCCGATTCAGCGGGGAAAATGATGGCGGTAAAGACCAGCATCGACAAAATCAGGAATACAACCGGCTTTTTGAGGTTAATTCGCTTCATCCGGTTCTTGTAGAAGTAAAGCTCCGACAGCACCAGCAGAATCAAGGACAATGCAAAGTGCAAGGAATAGAAGCGAGTCATGGTTGCCTGACCAATAGAACTACCACCCATCAGAATTTGAGAGGTGCTAAACCCTTGGTGCGTCAAATTGCCAATTACTTTGGTAACTGCCCCAATAGCGTTGGGAATAAACCAGGAATTTTTGTAATGAGCAAAATCCCACGGCCAAGCCCAGTTGGCAGGTGTAATATCCAGGTACGTCGGGAACGTTGCAAATACTTTGGTCGCCCAGAAGGCCCGCTGATTCCAGATCAGCAGGTAACCTGACAAACCGGAGTACATCGCAATCACCAACAGCAGAATGGCCAGAATAAAAGTCAACTCGCCTTTATTCTTGTACTCGGCAGTGAACCACATCCGGTAAACACGCAGCGTGGCGGCGATAATCATCGCGTCCCCACTGTATTTATGCATACCCCGCAAAATAGAGCCGAGGGAATTATGGGATAGCAAGTCAACCGAGTTGAACGCCTGGGCCGTAGTCGGCAAGTATAGGGCAACCAGAATGACGCCCGTAAATAACACGACCATCCAGGTCAAATAATACATGGCGCCTAATTGATACCAGGGCGATTCGGCTTGTAAATCAGCCTTAGTCTCATCAAAGAGATCGATTTTTTGTACACGGTCCTTTACCCACTGGAACGCCTGGGCGGGCAAAGACTTGAGATCAAACGAATTCGTAGCTGCCATCTTTATGCAATCCCTCCCGCCTCTAACGCGGTAATGACCAGTTTATTATCGTGTAATTCATAGGTAAATTGTCTAGGTGGTCGTGGAGCAGGTCCGCTAACAACCTTACCAGGAATCTGTTTTCCTTCAACATCCTGTGTTAGCAGCGGATCGTATACGCTCAAATGGCATGGGCAAGCAAACAAAGGATTCTTGGCGCCAGGATAGTTGTAGGCCGCCGCTTCAGAAGGATCCGGCAGGAAGTTGAATACGCAGCCCATATGGGGGCAAATACGGCTCACCACGATGAAGTCGGGCTTACCGTTCTTGTCCTCGGGCAAACGAACAACAAAACCGGGAATTTTGCTGGCCTGGAAATGACGGAAAGTATACTCTTTGCTCCGCTGATTAAAGGTAAACGGCTGAAATGACCAAGGACCTGGGAAATCAGCCAGGTTAAAAGTGACCTGCCGCTCTGCCTCGGGCATATCCGGAGGAGCAAAAAGCCCGGAAGCTCCCTGCCAATCCGTCGGATTACCCGTCGTATCAACTCGGGTGGTCTTTAGAGGGCCGGAAGAGGGCCGCAGATACCGGAACAAAGGCGAAACAAACAAGGCCAAGGCTCCGAGTATCGGAATACTAACAATTAATTTGAGGAAATCGCGTCGGTTCATTCGGCATCCTTTCCTTCCATTGAAGCATGGTCAGCCCCATCGTCCGTATGAATTACAGGCACCGGATGCCCACCATGCGCAGGTCCAAGAACCATACCACCGCTTATCGAATCTGCTTGCGGCATCGTCGCTTTATTTTTCTGAGGATTTGCCCGCATTGCATTTGTCCAAGGTTGGTTGGTAGGTGTCGGATGGCAAGCATCAATTGCTGGGAGACCGGGAGGAGGAGTGATCGCTTCCGGCAAGTCCTGCTTCAAATCGTTAGTGTATGCCAGAGAACGAACATGACGGACCAGATTGCTGATCAATGCCTCGTTGAACACGTAAGTAACCTTGCCGGTATCCTTATCAAGGTTCACATCACCATACCAGGCAGGCATTGCAGAAGGATAGACACCTTCGCAAATATACTTGAACAATTGGGCATCCGTCCGGTTATAGACCCGGTTATATTGCCGGAAGTTAGCCGGGGGAGGCATAAAATTGTGGACCTGTTCCGCGTTATGAAGCTCATGGTTACCGGTTTTTCCAGTAAACAGGGGGCCATCAGCCTCACCATTTTGACCATGACAAACCGCACAATTACCACCAAAAATCGCGGCAACATCGGTTTTAGGATCCGGAGATTTAATATCACCGGCACCAGCCAGATAACGGGTATAGAAAATTACAGCCCAACGATCATCCCGGTTGATTTCATTTTTAAAGCCGGGATGGCTGGCGGGCAGTAATTGCTTCCGCTGAGCATTGGGCATTACCACTTGCGGGGCTTTGCCGGTAGTCAGCATCAGGTAATTGTCGATAGGAGTCGTGTATGCCAAGTCCTGCTTAACTTTTGGAGATTGCCAATAGGAAGCCGCATGACACTTTACACATTGCTGCTGGAAAATTTCCCGGCCCCGCATCAGGGAAGGGCGCTGAGACGGAAACGCGAAGTCCATCTCCACCAATTTCTGATCCACTATGGGCTCTGACAGCAAAGAAGGGTTATTGGTTTCAATTTTAGTGGGCTGACCGGTACATCCGCTTATAAGCACCATCAGCGATAAAGCGGCGGTCAGAGTCAAGGCTTTCCCAAGTGGAGCCTTGCCGGAAGTCTGCTTTTTCAATGAAAAGTCCATTTACATTTAGCCTTTTTGATTAATATCCGAAAAACTGAATCCAGGAAATCGACGCCCATCCTACGATTAGGATAAAGAAGAGCCAGAGAAACCAGGGCACTTTGTGTTCACCCACTTCAAACTCATCGTATGTCTTGGGAGATTCAGCGCCACCGGATTCAACCGGGTTGTTTTGTCCTTGAATATCTTCCGCCATGGGTGAGGGCTCCGTTCTGATTAATCTTGATCATGCAGCATGCGAAATTTCGAATCCTCCAGGCTTTCCAGTTTTCCGCTTCTGGAAGCCCACATCATGGCCGCAAAGGCCATAATGAAAAAGAGGATACAGATTGCAAAGGCGGCGATATATCCAGGTCCTATGCCGCCGGAAAGACAGGATGGGCACATTAGTGTCTTCCGCCTCCAGGATTGTAAGGACTAGCCGAATGCAGCTCAGACAAACGTTCAATTTCGTTATAGTTTCCATCCATCAGCGTCGGCTGATCCAGTTGTGAAAACTTGGTTACTTCAACGTCACCGGATGGCGTGGAAGGATCCACAGGCAAGGTTTTGATAAACGCTACCAGATAAGCCATTTGCTGCTCGCTCAAACTACGACCCCAGCGCGGCATACGCGTACCGGCAACCCCTTCCTTGACGCGCCAGTAGAACAAGGCGTCAGTATATGCCTGATAGAAGGGGCGAGTCAGGTTAGCCGGCTTTTTGATCATGGAGGAGCTAATCGGACCGTTGCCTCGACCGGTTACCCCGTGGCACACCGCGCAGTTTTGCATGTAAATGCCTCGACCGGAGTTCGCAATAGCGGAGTTGTTCGTGTCCACGTTCTTGGAAATCCGCTTCCACTCATCACGCAATTCCTGAGGGGCTTCTAGCCAGGTAATAGGGGTTTGTTTACCGGCGCCTTCTTCGGTTCCTGTGTGCTGAGGAGTTTGTTTGAATTTGCCTTTGGTAGAGCTGGTCTGCTGTTGTGGCACCATACCGCGCTGACGGGCTTCCAATTCGCGCTCACGGCCCAGCGTTTGCAGGTAAGCAATCAAATCTCTCATCTCATCATCCTTCAAGTAGCTGAAGGACGGCATCAGAGAGCCCGGCTTCACTGCGCGGGGTTGCATATGGTGCGCCCAATGCCAAGCATCCGGGTATTTTCCACCAATGTTGGACAGATCCGGACCGGTACGTTCCGTACCCAGCAAGTGGGGAGTCTGGTTTACATAGTCGCCAGCCAATACCATTTCGCCCATTTCACGATCCTGATAACGGACGAATTGGGTGTGACAATAAACGCAGCCCTCTCGCTTGTATACTTCGCGGCCCCGCCATTCGCTGGCAGTGTACTTGTAAGCGCCCTGCCGGGTTGCTTCCGGTTGGAAAGTGGTCGCCGGCAGAATAGCAGTTACAAAGATAATCGTGAGGAAGATGAGGGCCACAAAGACAGCGGCAATTAGATAGTTGAGAATTCTATGTTGCATAGTGTCGTCTTTCCTTAATAGTCCTTGTGAGCACCTTTATACATAGGCAATGCCGGTTGGAGACTCGGGGAGCGGCTCTGCCGACTTTGAGAATATCGTTTTGTACATGTTCAGCATATACAGGATCTGGCCTGCAATCAGCATAATGCCGGAGATGAAACGAACCAGGAAGTACGGCACCATTTCCATGACCCACTGGTCGTAAGGAAGAGTAAAGTGCCAACCGGCTGCCTGGATCAGACCGGCGATTGTCAAAGAGATCATCATGACAATCCAGCCAAGGAAACTCAACCAGAAGTGCCAGATAGCCAAGGGACGGCTGTATATTTTGCGTCCGGTAATTTTGGGAATGATGTAGTAGGATGCGGCAAAGACCACGAACGAGAATGTGGCAAGCAAAGCCAAGTGAGCGTGGCCAACGACCCAGTTCGAGAAGTGAAGGTACCAGTTGATACTACGCGTTGCCTGGAATGGCCCTTGCATACAAGTCAACAGGTAAGCCAAACCGGACGCCATCGCAAACCGCATGGGAATGTGATCCGCCATCAGGTGCCATTTGCCCTTCAGAGTCATAAAGAAGTTAACCTGCACGGTTAATACAGGAATCAGCAAGAATACGCTTGAAATAACCGCAATCGCTTTCAGCCACTCCGGAACCGGTGACTGCAATACGTGGTGAGTACCGGTCGGCGCGTAGAACATGCCGATCGTCCAGAAACCGATCATGGATAGGGTGTGGCTGTACAGGGGATTACCGGAGAACCGGGGCAACAGGTAGTACAGAATACCAACCCCACCAACCGTGAACCACATACCCAAAATGTTATGCCCGTAAAACCACCCTGCAATCGCATCGTTCAAACCGGTAAATTGCACAAACGCCCGGTTCCCGATGAGGTATACAATGGGGAACCAGAACAGTGCACCCATGAAATACCAGAGACTCACGTACCATTTTTTCTCGGTGCCGGTAAAAATCGTCATGTAGACATTCAAGCCCACCATTAGCAGCGCGGCCAATACAAGCCAGTCGAATGGCCCATTCAGTTCGGCATACTCACGCCCCTCGGTATACCCGTTCAGAATGCTCCATACCCCTAATATCACTGTCAAGTTCCAGAAAAACAGGGTAATATTACCCAGCCTTTCGCTCCAGAGGCTCTTTCGGCCAGACAATACCGGCACGATATAGAACATGCAAGACACATATCCCATAGACAACCAGCCAATCAACACGGTATTGATATGAGCAGGGCGCAAACGGCCGAAAGCCAATTGGGGAATGCCGTGGATAATATCCGGATGGGACATTAACAGAGCCGCAATCAGCCCGAACAACATACCGAAAACAAGGTAAAAGATAGCGCAAATTAGGAAATTGCGGCTGGCGCTATAGGGCTCATCGCTAAAAGCGGCACGCCATAAGTTGGTGAGGGCTTGCATAGACTTTAAATATCTCCAGGATAAAGCTTACGAGGGGGCTCAAAACTGATTACCGTTAATTTTCCATACTTAGTATAACCACGAGATTTTTTTGCAAAATATGCGTTTTCGCATACTGTGAATTGGCTGCAGGAATGATTTTTAAGTAACTGTTCAGATCGAGATCATTTAATGATGAGCCTATTAAACCACCATCCGATGGAACGATAGGCTATAATGGCCTTATGAGTAATTCGCCCCTTCTACAGATTCAGAACCTGACTGTGGCTTTTCCTACCGAGGACGGGCCTGCCTGCGCCATCAATCACCTTTCTCTAGATATTCAGCCTGGGGAAGTGCTGGGCCTGGTTGGAGAGTCCGGCTGCGGCAAGAGCATGACCAGCCTAGCCACGCTTCGCTTAATCCCATCACCGGGTTATATTGCCAGTGGATCGATTCACTTTAAAGGTCAGGATCTCCTGAAACTTAACAGTGAAGCCATGCGCAAAATCAGAGGCGCTGAAATTGCTTTGATTCCGCAGGATCCGCTGACTTCGTTGAACCCGGTCTATACGATTGGCGATCAGATTGTGGAGGTTTTACAGCTCCACCAGGGATTATCCAAGGATGCGGCCAGGAAACGGGCCGCCGAGTTATTGGATATGGTTCGAATTCCAAACAGCAAAGAGCGCCTGGATGACTACCCGCACCAGTTTTCAGGCGGGATGCGGCAGCGGGTCATGATTGCGATGGCTTTAAGCTGTACCCCGGCCCTGCTAATTGCCGATGAGCCAACCACTGCGCTGGATGTAACCGTACAAGCCCAGATCCTGGAACTGTTGCGGGAGATTCGCCGGGAACACCAGACTGCCATTATGTTGATTACCCACGATCTGGGAGTCGTCGCGGAAATGTGCGACGAGGTGGCTGTTATGTACGCAGGCCGCGTGGTGGAAAAAGCCAAGGTATTGGATTTGTTTAAGGAGCCAAAGCATCCTTACACCTGGGGTTTGCTGGAGTCTTTGCCGACCATGAACCGCTCTCGGCTACAGCCCATTGAAGGTCAGCCGCCTTCGATTACGGAAATACCGGAAGGTTGCACGTTTGAGCCTCGCTGCAGCAAGCGCATGCCAGTTTGTAAAACAAAATTCCCCTTAGCGGCGGAAGAAGGGTCTAATCATCAGGTTTGCTGTTATCTGTATCCGGGAAGTTACCATCCGGAACAGTCCCAGGACCAAACGCCTCCGGCAGCAGCGCTTTCATCGTAAGCAATTTGATCTGGCCCGTTGCATTATCCGCCATAATCACCGGGGAATCAGGCTCCAGAAATTCCGCCAATACCTGCCGGCAAGCACCACATGGCGTGACAGAACCATGCGGGCGTTTAGAGGCCCACACCGCAATGGCCTGAAAGCGGCGTTTTCCCTCTGATACGGCTTTGGCAACCGCCGTCCGTTCCGCGCAAATCGTCAGCCCGAAACTGGCGTTTTCCACATTCACGCCGGAAATAACGTCTCCCTGTGCCGTTAGCAGGGCGGCCCCCACTGGAAACTGGCTGTAGGGAGCATAGGCATTTTCCGCCGCCTGACGCGCAGCCTGCAATAACGTCTCTGCAACCTGCTCACTGATGCCCATAAGCGACATGCCCTAGTTACTGGCCAGCATTTGGGCTTCCAAGTGCTGAATAGCCCGCTCCAGTTGGGGGTCTTTACGGGCTCTGAAATCCGCCTCCGTATACGGAACCGTAATGTTCGGCTCAATGCCCTTCTTGTTGATATCGGTTCCATTGGGGGTTAAATATTTGGAGATGGTGATATTCAAGCCGGTACCGTTGGATAGGGTATTAATCTTCTGCACCAGGCCTTTACCAAAGGACTGGGTGCCAATCAGGGTGGCCCGGTGATTATCCTTCAACGCGCCGCTGAGAATCTCGCTGGCGCTGGCGCTGCCGCCGTTAATCAGCACCACCATCGGTTTGCGGTAAGTAGCGCCGCCCGCATGGGCCGCGTATACCCGACGGTCCCTTTCCCGGTTTACAATCGATACAATGTCGCCACTATCCAGAAACATATCCGCAATTTCAACCGCATTGGTAAACAAACCGCCGTAGTTTCCGCGCAAATCAATAATCAGCGCCTTTTTATCCTGCATTTTCCGCATGATATCTTCCATCTCGCTCAGCATGGATTCGCTGATAAAGCTGCTGAGGCGGATATAGCCGATACGCTTGTCGTCCAAAGGCTGGGTAAAGACGGATTTCAGCTTAATTTCGCCACGCTGAATGTGTTTTTCGAATTCCTGGCTTCCCCGCTTAATGGTAAGCGTTACAAACGTGTCTTTCTCGCCACGGATCCGATCGGCAGCGTCTTCAACGCTCATGCCCGCCGTTTCGTGGCCGTTAATGCGGGTAATCAGATCTTTCGGCATCAGCCCGGCTTTCTCCGCCGGGGTGTCGTCGATGGTGGCAAGCACCATCAGCTTGTTGTCCCGCACGGAAATTTGAATGCCAACCCCATACAGCTTAGAATCGATACTCATGGTCTGCTCGCTCATGTCCCGAGGCAGCAGGAAGCGGGTGTATTCATCATTGAGGCTGGCCACCATGGTGCCAATGGCCACATAAGCGTCTTCCGGGTCTTTCAACTGCCCCTTAAAACGATAACGCCATTTCTGAGACCAATCCTGCCCGTTAAAGGATCCGTCCACATATTCCTGATTGATCATGCTCCAGGCTTCATCGTACAGGCTATTGGCAAGCGCCTGCTGATTCCCGGCGGAACCGGCAGAATCCGGCCGATCGTTCCGACACCCGGCCAATAGGCCGATGATGACTATACAAAGAACGATAAAGGTGGAGATTCCTCCCCGTTGCGTGAACAAGGGAGGAATCTTCCGAGGCTTGGTTTTGAAACCCGGAATGTTCATGAGAGGTGGATTCAGTCCGGATTAGTGGTTCAAATCGTCTGGAATCGGCATTTTGTTGCCGGTGGTGTTGGACAGGATGAACAGGTCGATAATTTCCGACAGTTCGTTCGCTTTGCCCTGATAGTATTTAATATCGGTTTCCAGCTTACGGATAACGGTTTTGTATTCTTCAATCTTTTTAATGTTGGCCCGAACGGCATCCAGCATTTCAGACTGGGCGGACTGCGCTTCAGACAGTACGTCTTCCATGGAAATACCCATGGCTTCCATGGTCAAACGGATGATCTGGGCGCCTGTTTGCTTGGTTACGCCTTCAGGCAGTTCATTGACCAGGCGAATCAGGGTTTTTACGTTGCCGCTGAATTCGGTATCCACTTCTTGCGGAGCCACTTCCTGCACGAAGTGAGAAGCGGAGCTGAACTGGCTGTGCGTGGTGTGGGACCGCTCAAAGCCGGAATCCGCGGTCAGGGTGGACATTGGTAATTCTTCATCCCCAAAGGAAATGGGGGCTTTGGATAAATCTTTGTAACCAGAAAGGTCTGCCATACTTCCTCCCGAATTTACGCTATTCGTTTTAACTTGGGTCTCGTTTACTGAAGAGGAAGGGGCGCCGGCCGGATGATAAGTCTCCGTTTGTGCATCCGGTACCACACCTCTCTTCGATAGTGTATCATCAAAATCCGTTTTTTGGGGTTCCTCCGCTTGGCTTGCTTCCCCCTGGCGTTGAATTTGCTCCAGTTCCCTGGTCAATCGGGCGCGGCTTTCCATTAACTCCGGGGGAAGTGCGGCTTCCGCTTCACTTTCCTCCACCAGCAGGCTATACACCGAGCTGTCATCGGCCAGGGTCGAATTATCCCCGTTCAATTCCAGATGCTCCTCATTGATGGAAACCGAGGCAACCTCTCCCGAACCGGTAATAGAGGATTGCAAGGCCGCCAGCAGCTTCTGCTTGAGGATGGATCCGGAGCCCGTCAAGTTCTCTTGTTCACTCATAACTTTATATTATCCGTCTCTGTCTAAACCGTGGCAAGTACGGAATACAAGCCGAACCATTAAATCCCCCCTTCAGCC
>JAJQJM010000169.1 GCA_021323475.1 Vampirovibrio sp. | reverse complement strand
TCCTATTCAACACCGCCCTAAGCAGTACGGATCGCACGTCCGTTGACACCGTTCAGTCCACATATTACGGACAATAGACTACTGGCTTCATTCGACTGGAAGCCATTCAAATAAGCGCCTCAAGGAAACGGCGGGAAGGCAGATGCAATGCCGGTTCGCCATTCAGGGGCTTATCCCGGACGTTTCTGCCGACCGGATAATTTTTGGATTAATGATTTTTTGGGAGGTTTTCTTTAATATGGGTTCAATATAATAATTTGTATCGTGGGTTTTTGTCTGGTTTATTTTACCAGGGGGGTTAATCATGGCGTCCATTCAACAGAAATCATCATTCTTGAGTCCATTAGGCCTGAATCCATTGGGCTTGAATCCATTGGGCTTGAATCTAACTAGGCAACCGCTTGCAAAAATGCAAGCGCCACCATCTTCCTTGTTATCCCGATTGGCACAGCGTGACGAACTATTGCTACGACCTGCGGACAAGCAAGTTTCCTCGCCCGTAAAGCCCGAACAAGCCAAGCCCTCCATTACGGAACTTCTGAAAAAAAATGCTTCCCTAAGGCAGCTTTCTTGGCATTTTCAACAGCAGGCAGCCGTACAGCAAAAGCACCATAAGACGGATAAGCTGGAAGGTACTGTAACCTTGCCAACAGAAGCCGAAATACAGGAAATCGCAGCGTTTCTGGATCAAATGACGCCCACAGAGCAGAAGCAGCTTCTTACCTGCTTAACCAGTCCTTCGCCAGGGGGAATTTCCAGCACCGGAAGTTTTGAGAAGCTCTCATTCAGTCAAATCCATAGTCCCGATGACGTGATAAGTATGGATACCAGTAAAAGCCAAAGCCCCAAACAGGACGAAGCACATAAAAAGCATAACGGCATTTCCCCCGCACAATTAAAAGCGGCGTTGCTGAAAGCGCTCGGCGAAAAGCGGTAGTGGCCGTTCAGCCCGTCGGCAAATTTAAAGGGAGGACACCTCATGTTATCGTTAAGCCATTCTGCCTTCTCATGCCCGGCGCAGTAAGCAGGGTTTATCATGATTAGAACCGGTTTCAACCCAACTTATTCGGTGACACCGGGTCATAGAATGACCGTGTCGCCCAGACAGAGCCCAAGGGTTCTCTTTGGCAGAGTTGAACCACGCCCTCTCCCAACACTGACGGACTCAGAAATGCCGCCTGACGCAAAATCACCCCTCACCCTGAAAGAGGCGGCAATCATCCTCCAATCCGCCTGGCGAGGCTATCAGGTCAGGGGAAAGGCAAAGTACGGGTATCATCCGATCTATGCGACGCCCCAAAAGCGCGGTCGTTTGGAAAAACCGATCGGTTATATGCAATATGAGGAAGTCAGCGATAAGCGCGGCACTACCCTCTCGGTCAAGACCATTCTTCCAAACCCCGATATTCCGTTTAGCACCCCAGAGCGGGCCAAACGCCGGGGCACCTACTGGTCTATCTGCAATCGAACCGATCGAGCCCCGCTGAAGGATTATATCAGTCTGGTCGGCCTATTGCCGCCGGCCCCAATGAAACCTGAAGTCAAAGCTTCGATTTCGGATCTTGAGTATGTCGTCATCCCGCATCGTGTGGACGGGCATACGGTCATCGCAGAAAAGATGGACGGCAATGTGCAGGAAATCAACCCGGACAGTCGCCCTCAATCTTTACAGGCCTATAAAGGGGTACTGCACGATCTGAAAATCCTGCATCAACGCGGGCTGATTCATCGGGATCTGAAGCCGGAAAACTTCCTGATAAAAGACGGGTTGGTTAAACTGGGCGATCTGGATTCCCTGGCGTTCAGGGACGACCTGCATCCGACAAATCCAACGCTGTCCATGCTGGATGCCACCTCTCGCTATCTCTATGACCGGCAGGATGGGGCATTTCTTGAACACTACAAAAAATACGGGAAAGCATGCGATGATTTTTCCATGCTGTTAGCCTTAATGGAAGTAACGGGCTATAAAAAGACAGCATTGGCCATCAAGATGGATCAGGTGCTATACGGGGTAAAGAAGAAAGCGGGCCAAACCCCTGATATGTTTGATAAGTGTCTGCATAAAACGGCGGAAATTGTGGCCGGCCATTGGATACATAAGTACGTTAAAAAAGAGTTTCGCTCTCCTGTTGAAAAACTGGTATCGGATGTTGTGGCGTTTCATGAGAAATATGGCGATACGAAGCACCTTTATGACATGCTGATCGTTTGATGGTTTGGGAAGGTACGGCGGGGGATAGGTTTACCAGTAGAACCGGGAGGCTTTATTGTGCCTGACGGTAGTGAACCGCCAACTGTGATTAACCCGTCTTTTCAAACGGCGGAAAGCACATCAGGCATCTCGCTTAAGGGTTCATGTTGGGCCAGTAAATTGACGATACTTTGAAACTTACCGTTCGCGCCCCTGGCAATGTGGCTGACTTCCTTGAGTATGACTTGAAAACGCGGGGACGTGTTGGCAATGGCATTCGTCAGTAACTTTTGACGGTCGTCATTCGTAAAATCGGTGTCGGGAACATAATAAATGGTCAGGACTTCGGGATGATCCTGGTACAGTTGGGCCTCCAGAAGATGCTCAACCCCGTGGAAAATATGATTGGCGGCCGAAATTTTATAGCCTTCGGGCGTTAAAATATAGGCGCAACTTCGCCCGGAAATGGATTCGACACATCGAAACGAACTGCCGCAGCGGCAAGGTTTCAGGGCAGGGGAAACCATGTCGCCCGTGCGATAACGAATCAGAGGCATCAGGTCATTAAACAGATGGGTGCCGACGATCTCAAATTGCTGCTCATGGGGAACCAATTCCACCAGGGAATAATCTTCCTGAATATGATAACGACCGGCTTGGCAATGGGCAATAGCGGCAACTCTTTCCGACTGTCCGTACCAGTCGTACACCTGGGTCTGGAAGACCGCCTCAATGTAATCCTTCATCCTAGGGGATAATTCTTCCGAGGAAGTAAATACAGCCTGAAATCGATAGTTGATCCGGTGCTTCTTGAATAGATGGGCCAACCTGTAAGCATTGGACGGGTAGCTGGATAAAATCTCGGGTTGGAATTTCAGGATTTTCTCGATATACGCCCGGCCGGTTTTTTCATTTAAATGAAAACCGCACATGAGCAGTTCCTGATTGGCAGGATTGTAACGCCAGTAGGGTGGCTCCGATTGCGCCATGGGTACGACCACTTCCCCCCGTAACGTGATCCTGCGCTTTCCGGTATCTCCTGCAAATTGCCATTGGCGCCAGACTGCGGCATGTTCAAAATTAATGGAGTCAAAGCTGCGCATAAATTTTCCAGGGCTGCCGGTAGTGCCGCTTGTGCAAGCCACTTTGCTCAGAAAGTTCCTTTTGTGAGGGTGAATGAGTTTGTCATAATTGTCCGTAACCAGCTTCTTGGTTAAGAAGGGTAATTTTCGCAGATCCTGCTTGGTTTGAATATCATGGGGCTTTAACTTTAACTGGTCCATCAGATCGCGGTAATAGGGAATATGCTGATAGCTTTGCGTGATGAGCGCCTGTAACTTCCGGTTTTGAAACCGTTCCAGTTCCGGAGGCGCCAAGCGCGATGTCTTTTTCAATTGCTGTTGATAGTATGCAAACCTGGGACCTCGACGGTACCAGTACCTCAGCCATAATTCCAAACCACCCAGGTGGCATTTTTCCAGATCAAATCGTGGCATGATCATCGCCCTCTGTATTTTCATCTATCAAAAATGGATGTGGGAGCCGCGAGACGAAACTCGAATCTCAACTACTGAAGCCAGATTATGCTTTGTTTATATCCAGCGGCACAAGCAGACAACTGGATATAAGCTTTTATACAGGTGATGAATTGACAAAAGCCTTGTTTGATCCAAAAATTTGCTTTAACCCTTAACAGGACAACATCAGCGGGAAGAATTTACCCAATTCGCCTTGATCTTATGCCTGAGGGGGGAGCACCCGAGGAAAATCCGTCCTGCCCTGAGCTTCGATAATCTGCTTCATGCGTAAATATTGGTCATAAATTTGATTGGGCGACAAGTTCGTTTCTTTGCTGATGTCATCATAAGGCAAGGTCACTTGTGCGTGTCTTAATCGGCCTTTAAGAGATTGTTGAAGCGCTTGACTGATTAGGCTGGCGCAATGCTCCAAAGACTGCTGATAGTTTACTGATTCCCTGGAGCCAGACTGGCCACGAATAGCGGCATCTGGGTTTTCCTTCAATTTCTTGACTTCCCGTAAGGTAAATGGAGAGTCTTTATGGATATCTTCAGGCCTCTTGTTTGCCTGTAATTGCTCTAAAACGGCTTGCACATGCTCCTCAGTCGGCTTGACTCTTCTGGCGATGACATCCTCTTTTGAGAAAAATTTCAACTGCTTTTGAATCTCGCTGACTGTATAGGAAGTTGTTTCGGCATCGCTTGCAATCTTATTTTTCTGCACACTATAACCGCCCTCTTCTGCCGCTAACAGCGCTTCAACAATTTGCTGACGCTGCGCTGTGGTAATGGGGCTAAAGGAATTGCCGGTCTTCTTTGAGGAAGCAGGGCCTCCGGAAAATTGAATTTTCGAGGGGGCGGTTCTTGTTTGAAACGTATCCGCTTGAAGGCTTAATGAGTTGTTGAGCGGCTTACCCATAGCGGAGTGCTTGCCGGTTGCAGAAAAGCGGGGCTGGATTTGCCGGGCCTGAAAACGGGTATCGGGAGGAATATGCATGCTAAAGAGCCTTTTGAGGGTGATGATGAACAAGACATACATGCAACAATCCACTAGGCATGTCAAATCAGGGAAGCAAAATCCTTTAACATTGATCCCAACGATTCAGGACAGGCCGTTTCTTCTATAGAAGCCTTGCCTCAATATTCCATCGGTTGAAGACCTGCGCACCATCAGGCAAAAGCAAAAACCCACCAGCTAAAAGCTGATGGGTTTTGGTGGAGCATAGGAGATTCGAACTCCTGACCTTCTCAATGCCATTGAGACGCGCTACCAACTGCGCTAATGCCCCGAGAAAGTCTATTATTTATAGCGCGCCCATTGATGAATTTCAAGGGGGTACTCGAACCCAATTTATGAATAGCACCATTCCTCTGGGAATATCCGGCGACCTGAAGCAATAACCACGCTCAGCAATATGGGGTGTAAAGCTCCCTCCCGAATTACCTTGATAGTGAACAGGCCCTGCTTAGAAGCCCAAGCATCCTTTCCTGCCAGTTCATGCCAGCCTTCCCATGAAATGTCTTTGCTTTGTTTTTATAGTTATGGTACAGTGTGGCCTTGTAAATTTAGAAATCTTCAAAAGTGGGTTATGCATTGGCCTTGCGCCATTGAGTCCTGCTGACCGTTTCCTTTACGAAGGGCGGATAGAGGGCAACTTTTCAACTCCGCCAACTTTTCTGTCAGGCACAACAAGTGGGTTTTGTTATTTGAAGGGATTAAGGGTAACACCCTAGTACGGAAGGGGAATTTTATGCATCCATTTTACGGCGCGGGCGGTATCTCGTCCGAACGCACTCTTTTTGCAAAAAAAACATTGTTCGCCAGGCCTTGTAACAATAGCTTGAAGACATCATCCACAGCCTCAAGCCCAACGGTTACGACCTTAACCAGAACGATTCAACCGGAAGCTTTTCAGTCTGAGGCGATTCATCCTGTCCATCCAAGGAATACCTCCCCGTTGAGCGCAACCCAAGCCCATGCCGTACGCATGTTAACGTTTGGCGCCAGAAACACCCATGTTGCACCGGGCCTCAAGCTGGAAAACGAGTTTATCCGCCAGATGAAGCAGTCCAAGAACCCGACCGAGAAAGCCATGCTGGC